>JAKFCH010000381.1:0-9151 GCA_036676765.1 Deltaproteobacteria bacterium | reverse complement strand
CGGCCCCGGCGGCTCGGCGCCGGGGGCGCGCCGCATCCCGCGACGGAGTAGGGTTCGCACGCCCCCCGGGAGCCCTCCTGTCACGCACGAACCTGCTCGCCACGCCGAAGGGCCGGCTCACGGCCTTCACGCTCCTCTACGTCGGGGAGGGGCTGCCGCAGGGGTTCACCTCGGCGGCGGTCGTGCTCGAGTTCAAGCGGATGGGGATGGGGGTGGACGCGATCGGGGCGTTCGCCGCCGCGATCATGCTGCCGTGGGCCTGGAAGTGGCTGTTCGGGCCGTTCGTCGACAACCTGCACCTGCGACGCTTCGGGCGCCGCAGCCAGTGGGTCGTGACGATGCAGATCGGGATGCTGGTCTCGCTCGCGGCGGCGCTGTCGGTGTTTCCGACGGAGCTGGCCGCGGACGGCACGGTGGTGGGCCTCGGGCTGTTCACGACGCTGCTCCTGACCCACAACCTGTTCGCGGCGTGCCAGGACGTGGCGATCGACGCGCTCGCGGTGTCGGTGCTGGACGACCGCGAGCGGGGGCGCGCGAACGGGTTGATGTTCGGCGGCGCACAGCTCGGCATGGCGATCGGCGGGTCGGGGGTGATCGCGCTGAAGGGGATCTTCGGGTTCCCGCTCGCGAGCCTCGTCGTGCCGGCGTGCCTGCTGCTGATCGTCACGATGATGCTCAGGTGGGTCGCGGAGAAGGGCCTCGCCGGGCACGTCGAGGTGGCGGCGAAGGGGGTGGGCGCGGTGACCGCGGACATCGTCGAGTACGCGAAGACGGTGGGGCGGGTGTTCTTCACGACGCGCACCGGTTTTCTCGGGCTCCTGCTCGCGTTGTTGCCGGCGGGTGGAATGGCGCTCTCGTTGGCGGTCAGCAACGTCATCACCCCCACGCTCGGGATGACGGACGACGAGATCGCGGCGCTCGGCTTCGCGAGCTCGATCGCGTTCACGATCGCGTGCGTGACCGGCGGGGCGTTGTCGGACAAGTGGGGGCGGCGCCGCTCGCTGGCGGTGTTCGCGTCGGGGACGGTGCTGCCGACGTTGTGGCTGGCGTGGCGGTTCTCGGCGGCGGGGTGGCTCGTGGCGCCCGCGATGGGGCCCGACGGGACGTGGCCGCGCGCGGAGGCGCTCATCACCGACTGGTGGATCGCGTCCATCGTGTTCGGCGTGTTCGTGGGCCTGATGTACGGGGTGCGGAGCGCGCTCTACATGGACATCGCGGAGCCGCGGATCGCCGCCACGCAATTCACCGCGTCGATGGCGCTGCTCAACCTCGTGACGGTCTATTCGTACTGGTGGCAGGGCCGCGCGCTCGCGCCGACCGCCGACGGGGGGTGGGGCCTCACGCTGCCCGAGACGTTGCTCGCCGACGCCGGGATCGGGCTCCTGTTCCTCCTCGTCCTCCCGTTCGTGCGCCCCCGCCCCGCGGAGGTCGCGCCGGTACGGGTCGCGGCGGCGAGCTGATCCGCGTCGTCGGCGCCCCGGGGGCCCGCCCGGAGCCGCGCGCCACGGCCGCGCGTCGTCGCACGAGCATGACGTTCCCTTGACAACCGCGCGTCGGTCGGTTGACGCCCGGTTACGCCCATGTGGCCGTCCGTGGCAAGACAAGGGGCCCGACGCGGGTCTACGATCGAGGCTGTCGCGGGCACCGCTTCACAGGAGGCCGCGGCGCAATCCATGCAGGAAGCAGGGGAACTACCGGTACGATTCGGGCGCTACGAGCTGCTCGAGCGCATCGCCGCGGGCGGGATGGCCGAGGTGTTCCTGGCCCGGAGCTTCGGCGTGGAGGGCTTCGAGAAGCGCCTCGTCATCAAGCGAATCCTGCCCGAGCTCGCCCAGAATCCGCGCTTCGTCACCATGTTCGTCCACGAGGCCAAGCTCTCGGTGTCGCTCAACCACCCGAACATCGTGCAGGTGTTCGATCTCGGGAAGGTGGGCGAGGACCACTTCATGGCCATGGAGTACATCCAGGGCCGGGACCTCACGCAGGTCCTGCGCGCGCTCCGACGCACGAACGACCGGCTCCCGATCGCCATCTCGGTGACCATCGCCGCCGCCGTGGCCCGCGGCCTCGGCTACGCGCACGCCCGCAGCGCGCCGGACGGCCGCCCGCTGCACATCGTGCATCGCGACGTGAGCCCCCACAACGTGATGGTGTCCTACGAAGGGGACGTAAAACTCGTCGACTTCGGCATCGCCCGGCTCATCGGCGACCAGGCGAAGGAAGGGGGAGACGCGAAGCGGCCCGGCGGGGGCAAGTTCGCGTACATGTCGCCCGAGCAGGCCGCGGGCAAGGCGCTCGACGGGCGCTCCGACATCTTCTCGCTCGGGGTGGTGCTCTTCGAGATGCTGGCCGGGCGGCGCCTGTTCGCCGACGGCGATCCCGACGAGAAGCTCCGCGCCGTCATCGAGTGCGACATCCCCGACGTGCGCACGTTCAACGCCGTGGTGCCCGAAGCGCTCTGCGCGGTGCTCGCCCGCACCCTCGCGAAGGACCCCGCCGATCGGTACGCCGACGCCTCGCTCCTCGAGGAGGACCTCCGCGCGCTCCTGTTCGAGATGGGCTTCCGGGGTGACGCCGCGCAGCGCGCCGCCCTGATGCGCGGCCTGTTCGCCGAGGAGATCGCCGGGCAGCGGGGCAGCGCGGAGCTCGAGGCCCTCGCCGAGGATCTCCACGCGATGCACACCGGCGTCGGGCCCGAGCCCTCGGGCGGCACGTCGCTCGCCGACAGCGGGGGCCACTCGGGTAGTCACACCCCCGGGGCTACCGACGAGCGCGCCCCCCGCCTCCTCACCGCGCGCGGCGAGCGCCGCTCCGTCGTGGTGCTCACCGCCGAGGTCACCGGGCTCACCGACATCTCCGCGAAGGCCGAGAGCGAGGACATCGCGCGCATCCACTACCGGATGTTGCGCATGGTGCGCCGGCTGGTCGACCGCATGGGCGGGGTGGCCGAGCGCTTCGACGACGACACGCTCATCGTGTTCTTCGGCCTCCCCCGCGCCCTCGGGGACGACCTGGACCGCGCCCTCGCCTGCGCCCGCGAGTTCCACCGGCTCGCCGCCCGGCTCCGCAAGCGCGGCATCGCCCTGGAGTTCTCGGTCGGCGTGCACATCGGCGACCTGACGGTGAGCCAGCGCTTCGGCAAGCGGTACCGCTACGCCGCGCGCGGCGACACGATGAAGGGCTGCGTGCGCCTCGCCTACGCGGCCGAGCCCGGCACGACGCTCGTCTCCGACCGCGTGGCGGCGCTCGCGGGCGATCGGTTCCCGTTCGACCGCGGGCCCGAGCTGCGAAAGAAGGGCGCGCGCGGCACCCGGCCCACGTTCCTGCTCGCGGGGGAGCGGCGTCCCGGGGTGCGCGGGGCCGCCGGGCGGTGGTTCCGGCGCGGGGACGAGCTCGAGGTGCTCCGCGAGATGGTGGCGGGCCTGCGGGAGGGGCAGGGGGCCCGGGTCGCGATCACCGGCGAGGCCGGCGTCGGCAAGTCGCGCTTGTTCCGCGAGCTGCGCGAGCTGGCGGCCCGTCGCAACATCCCGGTGTTCTCGGGCCGCGCCATCCCCTTCGGGAGCGACCGCCCGCTCGCGCCCTTCCGCGACCTCGTCAGCGACATCCTCGGCATCCACCCGGAGATGGGCCACGCCGCCATCCGGGAGCGCCTCGAGCGCCTCGGCGAGCTGCACCTCGAGGCCGCGGACATCGCGGTGATCGCGACGCTGTTCGCGGTGGACGTGGGGGATCGGCGCGAGCCGGGCCGGGAGGCGATGTTCACCGCGGCGGCACGGCTCGTGCGCGGCCTCGCGGCGGACGGGCCGGTGATCCTGATGCTGGAGGACCTGCAGTACCTCGACCCGCTCGAACGCTCGCTGTTCGAGCAGCTCCTCCGCGCCGCGGAGGGCGAGCCCGTGCTGCTGCTCGGGAGCTGGCGCGGCCGCCTGCCGCACACGCTCGCCGGGCACCTGCGCGAGGTCGTCCTCACGCCGCTCACGCCCGAGCAGGCCGACGCCATGGCCGCGGATCTGCTCGGCGCCCAGGCCATCGGGCCCGACCTGACCCGGCTCGTGCGCCGCACCGCCGAGGGCAACCCGCTCTACCTCGCCGAGATCATCAAGGCGCTCCACCAGGCCGGCCGGATCTTCTTCGAGGGGACCACCGGCCGCCTCCGGGATCCGCGCATCGACCCGGGCCTGCCCCCCACGCTGCAGGGCCTCATCGCCGCGCGGATCGACGCGCTGGAGCCCGCCGCGAAGGGCGCGCTCCAGGTGGCCGCGATCGTGGGCCTGACGTTCTCGCCGGCGCTGCTCGGGGCCGCCGTGGGCGCCGACGATCCGACGTTGCTCATCGGCGAGCTCGTGCGCGCGGGCCTCATCGTGCCCGAGAGCCGGAGCCCGGAGACCGCCTACACGTTCTCGTCCGTGCTCGTCTGGGAATGCGTGATGCGCAGCATCCTCGGCATCCAGCGCCGCGAGTACCACCGCATGGTGGCGACCGGCATGGAGCACATCCACGGGGACCGCCTCGATCTCGTGGCCGAGTCCTACGCGGCGCATTGCCACGCCGGCGGCCGGGTGCGGGACGCCGCGCTGGCCGTGTGCCGCGCGGGGGTGGCCCACCAGCGCGCCCAGTTCCTCGAGCGGGCGCTCGAATGCCACCTCCGCGGCATCCAGTGGCTCGCGGCGGCGCCCCGCGACCAGCAGGACGACCGCGTCGACGCGCGGCTCCACCTGTGCGCGGGCGAGGTGGCCGTGCTCCTCGGGCGGTCACGCGCCGAGAACCTCCTCCACGTGGCGCTCGACCTCGTCTCCGAGGCCGGCCCCGCCGACTACGAGGCCCGCGCGCTCCTCGCGCTCGGGCAGATCCAGGCGGCCTCGGGCAAGTCGGTGATGGCGCGCGCGCACCTCGACGCGGCGCTCGCCTTGATGCGGCGCCTGGAGGACGTGGCGGGCCAGGTGCAGTGCCTCGAGGCCCTCGGGGGGCTCGCGCTGCAGGAGGGGCGCGTGGAGGAGGGGCGCGCGCTCTACGAGGAGGGGCTGCGCGTGGCGAAGGACGACCGCGGTCTCGCCGCCCGCATGCTGCTCGGGCTCGGGCGCCACGCGCTGCAGCGGGACGACAACACCGGGGCGCTCGGGCTGCTCCGGCAGGCCCTGCCGCTCGCCGAGGGCACGGGCGACCGCATCCTGCTCGGCCGCATCGTGAACAACATCGGCATCGTCCACTTCAACGAGGGGCGCTACCACGACGCCCTCGAGGAGTTCCGCCGGGCGCTCCAGGTGCGCCAGGGCCTCGGGTACCGCTTCGGCGAGGTGGTCAACCTCCACAACATCGGCGACGCCTGGCTCCGCATCGGGGATCTGCCCCGCGCCTACGCCAGCTTCGAGCAGAGCCGGGAGCTGGCGCGCGAGTGCGGGTGGGAGCGCGGCATGGTGATGAACGACGTGTTCCTCGCCTACCTGCGGGGCCTGCGCGGCGAGGATGTCACCGAGGCGCTGGAGAAGGCCGGGGCCACCGCCGCCCGCCTCGGGGACCGCGAGATGGCCGTGCAGGCCCGGTGGCACCTCGCGCGCCTGTTCGTCTCGAAGAAGGACCCCGCCGCCGACCGCCTCTTGCGCACCGTCGAGGTCGAGGCGCGCGAGGCGGGGCTGGTGGGGATCCTCAAGGAGATGACCGTGGCCTGAACGGGGTGCCTACTGGCACACCTGCTCGCGCCACGCGTCCACGTTGTTTCCTTCGTAGCACTCGTCCACGGTGCCGAACGACGTGGCATCCCCCCCGTCGATGGTGACGACGATGTCGAGGAGCGGGGTCGGCACGCCGGTGAGCTCCACCATCTGGGAGGAGGACTGGACGCCCGCGACGAGATCGACGGTCCACGGGTAGTTGCCGAGGTACACCATCCCGGCCTCGGTCTCGCCCCAGATGTCCACCATCACGTCCTCGACCACGTCGGCGAAGCCCTGGTTTCCGACGGAGAACCAGACGGTGACGTTGCCCCAGTCGCACGCGAGGGCGCACACGTCCTGGAGCTCCACGTAGAGGTCGGGCCAGGCGCGGCTGATGCCGGGGGTGAGATCACCCGAGCGGAAGTTGTTGTAGCTCAGCCAGTTCGGGTCCTGGTACATCGGGATGCCACCGTCGTCCTCGACGTTGGTGATGCTGTAGGCGTGTTGGTTCCAGATGCGGCGCCCGGGTTGCCACGAGCGGTCGTCATCCGAGAACACGGTCAGGCCGTACATGCTGCCCCAGCGTCCGGGCGTGTTGCAGACGGCGATGTCGGCGCTGCCGTCGGCGTTCACGTCGGCGATGGTGGGGTATTCGAACCACGTGTTGTTGGTGTGGGTGTCGTCCTGCATCTTCACCGAGCCGTCGCGCCCGTCGAACACCCACACCCAACGCTCGTCGGCGTACACCACGTCGGCGACACCGTCGCCCTCGAAGTCGAACACGCTCGACCCGGTGTTGCCCGAGCTCGGATCGGTGGTGTCGGTGACCTGCCACAACACCGAGCAGTCCCGCTCGAACACGACATACGTCGAGTTGGCTGCCACGCCGATCTCGGCCTGGCCGTCCGCGTCGAAGTCCGCCACCGTCGGCGGCCCGCCGTAGGAGCTCGACGCCGAGGGGATCGCGGCGCTGCAGAGCACGGTGCCGTCGTCGTCCTGGATGCGCAGGGTGGCGTTACCGGTGACCGCGATCTCGCCGAAGTCGTCCTCGTCGAAGTTGCCGACCGCGGGGTAGCCGTCGCGCTCGCCGTTGAACCAGATGGCGCTTCCGTCGATGGCGTACGCGGCGTTGCCGGTCACCACCTCGAGCTGGCCGTCGAGATCGAGGTCGACGGCGAAGCCGCCGGTCCCCACGTTGAGCGAGCTGCCCCAGCCGTGCTCGCCCTGGCCCACCACGTTGCCGTACGCGTCGATGATGCAGCTGCCGACGATCACCTCGGAGAGCCCGTCGTGATCCATGTCGGCGAGGCCCGGCGAGTCGGAGATGCCGTCCATGTTCTCGGAGCAGGTCGTGACCGACCACAACGAGACCCCGTTGTGATCGAAGGCCTCCACCCCGCCCGCGGTGGCGGCGACGATCTCCACGGAGCCGTCGTTGTCGATGTCCCCGCAGGCGGCGCCGCCGGTGATCTGGAGCGTTCCGACGCCGGTGGCGCCCCAGAGCTCGCGGCCGTCGTCGCCGGAGACGGCGCGGAGCACGCCCGGCGAGTAGGTGACGAACACGATGTCGGGGACGTCGTCGGCGTCCTGATCGCCGTCGCCGTCGTCGTCGGTGAGCGAGCACACGACCGGCTGCATCATGCAGCTCGCCGAGCTCGGCGTCGCCCCGAAGCTCTGGCTCGTCCACAACACCTCGGGCGTGAAGGTCCCGACGACCGTGCCGCCCTCGTCGCACTCGTTGAGCTTCGGGACCTCGCGGCCGGCGAAGCTCTGATCGTCACACTGGGGAGGATCGGGCGGATCGCCCGTCTCGAGGGGGTCGGTGACCGAGGTGTCGACGTCCGGCAGCGGCGTCGGCGATTCTCCCTGCTCGTCTTCCCATCCCGGCGGCCGGCTGTACAGGCCGGTGTCCATCGTGCAGCCGGTTGAAAAGATGGCGAGGAGCATGAGCGTCGAACGCATCGCGTGTCCTTCCGGTGATCGTCTCCGCCGGCGTCCCCCCCGGGCCCCGTGCAGCGCTGACGATCGGTTGTTGGATCAGGTACACCCTTGGATATGCCCGAGGCTGGGTCCCGGGAACAGGGCAGGCGCGGATTCGTGGGTCCGGCGGCCGATCGAGCGGGGGGGCCTGGGCATGCGGCGATGCGTGCACAACTTATGGCGCGCGTTCGGTTGGCCGGGTCGAGGGGCGCATCCATGGCACACTGGCGGGATGCACGCTTCCTACGTCCCGCTCTCGCTCGCCTTCCTCCTCGTGACATCGGCCCCGGCGGTCGCGGGGACGATCTCCTGCACGACGACCGCCGCCGTCGCGGGCGCCGAGGGCCCGGACACGCGGCTCGACCGGCTCATCGCGGGCGCCGGGCTCGACGCGGCCGGCCTCCGCGGCCTCGCCGAGACCGACCCGTCCACGCTGTTCCAGCTCCTGGACCCGCCCTCGCGCGCCGCGCTGGATCTCGTGCTCGCGCTCCCTCCCGGGGAGATCCGCCGCGTCCGGGACGGCCAGACCGTGATCCGCACACCCGGCGAGTGGTCGGACGCCGAGTGGGGCGCCATCCGTTCGCTCGCGGACGTGCTCGGCGCGAACCCGCGCAAGGTGTCCCAGGTCCGGGCGACGGTGGTGGGCGGCACGCTCGTGCGCGTCGAGCTCGCCGGGCGGCGCGCGACGACCGGCGTCGGCATCGCGTGGCCGCCGGCGTGGCGCGGCGCCGAGGTGGCGGCCACCCTCCGCGCCGAGCTCGGTGTCGACGTGCCCGTGGCGCCCGCGACGCTCATCGACCCCTCCTTCGAAGACGCACACACCCTCGGCCTCGCGTGGCACGTCGAGGCGCCGGCCGGCACGCGCGTGACCCGCGACACCGCGCGCACCCGCGCCGATGCCACGTCGCTCCGGTTGGAGACGGACCGCGGCGCCCGCGCCGTTCCCCGGGTGCTGCAGGCCGTCGCCGTGCGGCCCGGCGATCGCCTCGTGCTCCATGCGGCCGCAGTGCGGGAGGGGGGGGCTCGGGTGATCGTGGGGTTCGGGTTCTCGGGTGTGTCGGGCGCGGAGGGGCTGACCGAGGCGGTGGATGCGGACGCCTGGACCCGCGTGACGGTGCCGGTGGTGGTGCCCGAGGGCGTCGCGACCGCGTGGGTGACCGTGTCGCTCGACGGCGTGGGCGCCGGGAACGTCGACGATCTCGTGCTCGCCGTGGAGCGTTCACAGCCGACCCCGGTGACCGCGTGGCTGCCCACGACCCACGGCGCGGTGACCGTGGTGGCCGACCTCGCGCGGGTGTCCGATCCGGCGGGCGCGGCGGAGCGCCTCGAGTGGGCGCTGCTCGCGGGGCTCGGGCGGCTGTCGATGACCCCCCAGGGCGTCGTCACCGTGAACCTGTACGCCGACGAGGCCCACCGCGCCGCGCTGGGCGGGGCTGGGGCGATGGGTGGGGCGCCCGTGGACGACCCCGCCGCGGGGACGTGCTGGGCCGTGGCGGGCGCGCCGTGGGCCGCGGCGTGTC
>JAKFCH010000380.1:0-43199 GCA_036676765.1 Deltaproteobacteria bacterium | reverse complement strand
GCCGGGGACGCGCCCGATCAGTCCAACGGATGCATCGCCACCGCGTCCCGAAGCTTCGGCTCGAACCACGTCGACTTGGGCGGCATGACGTTGCCGGAGTCCGCGACGGCGAAGAGCTGGTCGAGCGAGGTGGGGTGCATGTGGAACGCGACGGCGTGGGTGCCCGCGTCGACGAGCTTCGCGAGCTCGCGCCAGCCACGGATGCCGCCGACGAAGTCGATGCGCTTGTCGGTGCGGGGGTTGTCGATGCCGAGGAGCGGCCGGAGCACGCGATCCTGGAGGATCGACACGTCGAGGGCGGCGACGGGATCGTCCGGCACATCGCGCGCGGCGAGGCGGTACCAGGTGCCACCCAGGTACATCGTCACGTAGCCGCGGCCCTCGGGCACCGGCCCGGACGGGCCGAACGTGGGCGCGACCTCGACGTCGAAGTGGGCGCGCACCGCCGCGAGGAAGGACTCGGGGGTGTGCCCGAAGAGGTCCTTCACCGCGCGGTTGTAGGCGAGGATCTGGAGCGTGGAGGCGGGGAAGAGCCCGGCAAGGAACCAGCCGTGCTGGCCGGCCATCCCGGCGCGCTCGCGGTGCACGATCGAGGCGGCGGCGGAGCGGTGGTGGCCGTCGGCGACGTAGGTGCAGGGGAGCTCGGCGGCGGCGCGGGTGATGGCGTCGACGAGCGCGGGGTCCGAGACCCGCCAGAGCACGTGCTCCACCGCGTCCTCGGTGGTGACCCGCCACTCGGGCGCCGCGTGCGTGCCGCGCGTGATGAGCGCGTTGAGCGGCGCCTGGTCGCGGTAGGCGAGGAACACCATGCCGGTCTGGCAGTTGGTGGCGTCGATGTGGGCGACGCGGTCGCGCTCCTTGTCGGGGCGGGTGAACTCGTGCTTCTTGATGAGGTCGTTGTCGTACTCGTCGACCGAGAACGCGGCGACGAGGCCGACCTGGAAGTGGTCGCCCATCTTCTGGCCGTAGAGGTAGTAGCTGTCGCGATCGTCGCGGGTGAGGAGCCCGGAGGCCAGCATGGCGTCGAATTCCCGGCGCGCGGTGGCGTAGGCGAGGGGCGAGTGCGAGTCCACGCCCTCGGGGAGCACGGCCTCGGGGCGGCTCACCCGCACGAAGGAGTCCGGGTTCTGCGCCACGAGCGCGCGAGCCTCCGCCTCGCTCATCACGTCGTAGGGCGGCGCGATGACGCGCGCGGCGACGGGGTTGCTCGCGCGGATGGCGCGGAACGGGCGGATTTCGGACATCTGGACCTCCGGGGGTGGCTTCCCTAACCGGATCGGGGGGCGTCCCGGGGGCGAGGAGGGGCCGAATGGAGGGCGTCCGCTGCCGGGCTTCGGACGGGATAAGCGCGTGCCCGCCACGCTGCGTCACGCGTGAGTGACGACGCCCCCCCCCTTTCCCCGAGCCTACATGACCCTCTCCCGCCTCCTCCTCCTCGCGCTTCCCCTGACCCTCGTCACCCTGACCGCCTGCACCGGCGCGACCGACAAGGACGACACCGCCGTCGCGGCGGACACCGACACGGACACCGACACCGACACCGACACCGACACCGACACCGACACCGACACCGACACGGACACCGACACCGACACCGACACGGACACGGACACCGACACCGACACCGACACGGACCTCCCCGCCACGTGCGACGGCGCGGCCTGCGGCGGAGATCCGGTGGCCAATTGGACCGTCGTGGAGGCGTGCGCGGACGCATCGGGGATCTCGGTGCCGGACTGCCCGGACGCCACGATCGAGGTCGTCTCGTTCTCCTACGCGGGCACGGTCGACATCCGCGCCGACGGGACCGTGGCCAGCGACCTCACGACCACCTCGACGCTCAGCGCGTTCCTCCCCACGGCATGCACCGGCGGCGCGTCCTGCGAGGACCTGGGCGCGTCCTTCGGCATCACGTGCACGACGGTCGGCGGCGGCTGCGCCTGCGAGTCCACGGCCTCCACCACCGAGGTCAACGAGAGCGACTGGGAGGTGACCGGCACCGTCTTCCAGACCTACAGCGAGGGCGGCGAGCCGAACCCGCCCACGGACTTCTGCGTCGAGGACGACACGTTGTGGTTCACCGGCGTCCGCTCCGACAACGGTCTCGTGATCACCGCCAAGGCGACGCGCGAGTAGGGCTCCCCGCATCGGCGAGGCCGACGCCGGCGCGACGTGCGCGCCGTGCCGTCGCGCCCCGCCGCATCGGCCTCGCGCCCGCTCGCGCGCACATGTTCCCACTGGCCCCGGGGCCCCTTGGCCTTGCGGGCCGTCGATCCGGGAGCGGACGCTCGTGCTTCCGCGCGCACGCCCCGGGCGGCACCGCTCTTGCTTGCGCCCCTTCCGGAGGCTCCATGACCCGCACCCTGCTCCTGCTTCTCCTCGCCACCGCCTGCACCGGCCCCGCCAAGGACGTCGACGACACGGGCGAGGCCGCCGACACCGACACCGACACCGACACCGACACCGACACCGACACCGACACCGACACCGACACCGACACCGACACCGACACCGACACGGACACCGACACGGACACGGACACGGACACCGACACCGACACCGACACGGACACCGACACGGACACCGACACGGACACCGACACCGACACCGACACCGACACCGACACCGACGCCTTCGAGCCGGACCCGGCTTGCGACTACATCGACCTCATCCCGCACGTGGTCGTCTGCGCCGACGCGTACACGACCCTCATGCAGTGGGGCCCGATCGAGGGCGAGTGTCCCGACTGGTACCAGGTCGACGGGGTGTCCTACGAGACGCCCGAGGACGCCTTCGTCGCCAACGAGTGCGACGCGACCTGCGTGTACACCCCCAACATCGCCGCGATGCTGCTCTACTGCGACACCCGCGGCGAGTACATCGGCTACCGCGACGGAGGCCCCGGCCAGACCACCGAGGCGGGAACCTGCCCCGAGCTGTACTACTACATGACGGTGGCCGGGAGCGGCTACTACCCCTCGCACGAGGCCTTCGAGGCCGAGAACCCCTGCCCCGAGTAGAGCGGCCCGAGCGTTCCTACGCCCGGCCGCTCGCGAGCACCTCGGCCACCCGCTCGTCGATCCCCACCGCCCGGAGCTCGACGGCCTCGGGTGCGTGGCGGCGGAGCAGCCCCTCGAGCAGGAGCTGGAGGTGGAGCTGGGTGTAGGGGTTCGGGGTCCGGACGCCGTCGGCCACGAGCGGGATGCGCCCCCAGGGGAGGAGGAAGAGGCCGTCGTACCGGCCGGGGGCGAGGGTCTCGGCGAGGAGGCGCTCGGTCTCGGCGTCCTGCGCGGCGAACTGGTAGTAGAGCCAGAAGGCGCCGAAGTCGTAGCCCGCCCGGTCGGCCACGAAGCCGCGGGTGGCGGCCGCCTCGGCCTCCTTCCGCTCCTCCCAGAGGCGGAGCACGAGGTCCCGCATGCGCGCGTGGCCGAGCTCATGGAGGTTTTCCCCCGTGCGCTCCAGGTATTCGCGCATGCCCTCCCCGATGTAGGGCAGGCCGAGCTCCGCGGCCAGCCGGCGGGCCAGCGTGGATTTGCCGACACCAGCCGAGCCGGTCACCGCGATACGTTGGACCATCGCCGATCCGGTTATCCCGGAGCGCCGGCTGGAGCGGGAATGAACAGGCTGTCGGACATCATCTCGAGGATCTTCTCGACGGACCAGACCCAGGGGTTGTCGGGCGGCGCCGAGGTGGTCATCGACCGGGATCCGGCCAGCTCGTTCTACGCCTCGCGCCTCCGCAAGCACCGGAGTGACGAGGATCTCGTCGAGACCCCCACCTGGCTCTGGGCCACCCTCTCCTACAACGGGCGCAAGGGCGGCCTGCGCTCCCACATCCACGCCGAGCGCGGCGAGGGCGTGGCGTCGTTCACCGACGTGCTCGTGGTGCTGAACCAGGTCGATGCCCGTCGCGCCGCCCAGATCGAGGGCGAGCCGTGGACCGAGCGGGCCGCCCGCGCCATCAGCGAGAAGTTCGCGCTGTACAACCAGAAGGAGCGCTTCGAGCTCCTCTACGGCACCCGCCCGCTGCGCTTCTGGTTCGTGGCCGACGGCGGGCAGGACATGCTCGGCCACTCCTTCGGGCTCGGCCCGGGCGAGTTCATCACCGGCCTCCTCCCGAACCTCTACGTGGGCCCCGCGCCGCGGAGCCGCCCGGTGCTCGCGGTGCACCTGCACCTGCCCGGCGCGTGGGAGGGCTACCGCGAGGTCGGCCGCCTCTACAGCGACCAGATCCTCTACACCCTCGGCCGCCACTGGCTCGACAACTTCCACCACCCGGCGCTCCGCGAGCCCGGCCTCTACCGGCTGCAGCAGTTCCCGGACGGGTCCCTGGTGCACGTCATCAGCCCCGAGCTGCAGGACCGCTACTTCGTCCGGAGTGACGCGCTGGACGGCGGCGCCTCGGTCCTCACCCTCGCCGAGCGCAACGGTACGCCCGTGGCCTACCTCGTGCTCGCCGTGGTGGAGACCCCCGCGATGGTCGAGCCCGGCATGACCGTCGGCGTGCCCCTCGCCGCGCTCCGCAGCGCGGGCCTCGGCCCCGCGGTCGAGGTCGCCGTGGAGGACGACGCCGACGCCACCGCCCGCGACCCGTCGCGGAGCATCGCTCCCGCCCCGCTCCCCCCGTCCGTCTCCGGCACGATGCGGCGCGAGCACCTCCAGCGCACCATCATCCCCGACGCGATCGAGGGGCGCATGCTCACGCTCCACGAGCGCGGTGCCTTGCTCCAGAAGGTGCACTTCGCCAACTTCATGGACGGGTACGACGTCTACATCGGCAGCGGCGGCCGCATCGCCACCCAGATGTCCGACCCCCGCGCCACCCTCCAGGTGCGCGGCAATCGTGTGACCCTCCAGGTCGACTCCGAGGGCGTCCGCATCGACGGGCGGGTCCAGGGCGCCGGCACGAACGCGGCACTCACGGGCGAGGTGGAGATCGAGGTCGACGGCCACACGCTCCAGTACCGCGACCTCACCGGCGTGCGCGCGGAGGGCTGGCCCTACGTCGGCGAGCTCCGCCGGCCGGGCGCGGGCACCTACCTCGACTTCGGCGGCGTGTTCCGCGTCGGGCGGGATCGCCGGTGCCAGGTGCGCCTCCCCGACGAGCCCCACAACGACAACATCACGTGGCTCCCGTCGGTCGGCGGCGGCACGACCATCCGCTCGCGCACCGGCGACATCCCGAAGAGCCGCTTCTACACCGACTCGATCATGGTCGCCTCGGAGCACGCCGAGCTCGACCTCGTCAACGAGCCCGTGCTCCGCTCGCTCGCGCGCCACTGCCACACGTTCGTGCGGCGTGACGGGGAGATCATCGCCCTCGCCCCGCGCGAGTCGGCGTCGGGCACCCACTCGGTCGACCTGCGCCCGAACGACGAGGTACTGGTCGGCAACTGCCTGTTCCAGGTGTCGTACCCGCCCGTGGCGGGCTCGCCGATGGCCACGCCGATGATGCCCCAGGTGCCGCGCCCTCCTTCCGCCGAGGAGCTCGCCGCGCTCATCGACCTGCCGCCCGCCCCGCGCTCGCCCGTCCCGCTCGCCGACCTCTCCACCGTCCTGGAGTCGCACGAGCCCCCGCGCATCGACCTGCCGCCGCACTTCCGCCCCCCGCCGCTCCCGATCGAGCCCGCCGCGCCGGCGCTCCCGACCCGGCCCCACGGCCCGTTCTCGACCTCGCGGACGTACGACCCCGCCGTCGCCGCCGGGCTCGGCGAGGCCGGCCCCGCGCCCCGGCCGCCCCAGCTCCAGTCGTCGTCCCCGCGCTCCCCTTGGAGCGAGGCCCCGGCGCTCGACGCAGCGCCGGTGGACGCCGCTTCGGTCGACGCCGCGCCCGCCGGCACCGCACCGGTCCCGGCCTCCCCGGTGGACCCCGTGTCGGCCCCGATGCCCCGCCGGCTCAAGCCCGCCGCGAGCCTCCCCGGCCTCGACGCTCCCCCTCCCCCGCTCGCCCCGCTCGCGCCGGCGCGCCTCGGGATGGCCGGCGCGCCGCCCCCGCTCGTGGACACCCTCGAGACGGCCATGCTCTTCGCCCGGTCGGACGCCCCCCCCAGGGCGAATCCCCTCGCGGGCGCACAGGCGCGCCCCCTCGTCTTCGATCCGAAGCGCCCGCCCCCGCCGATGCTGCTCGACGACGAGCCCCCCGTGAAGGCCGAGCCCGCCCCCGACCTCCCGCTCTTCGACGAGATCGAGGTCGAGAGCGTCGACCCCGCCGAGCCCGTGCTCGCGGTGGAGGAGGCCCGCTGGAAGCTCGAGCTGGCGCGCCCCGCGCGGCTCCTGCAGGTCGGCTGGATGGTGAGCGGCGAGGTCGTCGTGGGGAACCACACCGGGGCCCAGGTCGTCGTCCCCGAGGTGCGCGCGTTCAAGGAGCAGGCCTTCCTGACCCTCGACTACTTCCGGCTCTCGACCCGTGGGCGCAAGGGGCGCATCGACCTGCTCCAGGAAGGCGAGGCGAGCCTCCGCGTCCAGGACGCCGCGGTGCCGTCGACCGACGACCTCGACGGGGCCGAGCTCACCATCGTGCGGAGGGATGCCAACCTCGAGCCCGACTTCGACATCGTGCTGCGCATCCACCATGACCAGACCCTGCCGGATCCGCGCGCCCGGCTGATCTCCATCGACACGTCCGACCGGCTGGTCACCGCGCTCTTCACGCTCGGCTTCCCGCTCCGCGCCGACCGCCGGCTCGCCATCGGGCGCATCGTCGCCACCTTCCGGTACGACGGGGCCCAGCTCCACGTGTCCGACTACCTGTCGACCTACCGCGCGGGCGGCGCCTTCCTCCCCTTCTTCCACCGCACCGGCGATCGCCCGTGGCAGACCCTCCCCGAGGACGGCGAGCGCATCCAGCTCCGGGATGGGGACGGCCTCATCGTCGGCAACGCCATCTACCGGTTCCAGGCCGGATGACCCGCCACCCCGAAGCCGGGCCCGCCCGCTACACGGTGGGGCTCGTGTGCTCCGTCGGCATCGGAGAGGCGCGCGGCGGCCGCGTCCGGAACGAGGACAACTACCTCGTGTGTCGCGACCGCAAGATGCGCTGGCGGGACGGCGAGACCGAGACCGTCGCCGAGGCGCCCGACGCCACCGGCATGCTCCTCGCCGTCGCGGACGGCATGGGCGGCCACGACGACGGCGATCTCGCCTCCTCCGCCGCCGTCCAGTCCCTGTCCCGGCTCTACCTGCGCCCGTCGCCGCCGGATCCCGAGGCCACCCTCCGGGACTTCCTGATGGACGCCCACCGCCGCCTCCGCACCCGCGTGGCGGTCGGCGGCAAGGTGAAGATGGGGACCACCCTGACCGTCGCGTGGGTGATCGGCGAGCAATTGTACTGGGCGCACGTGGGGGACAGCCGCCTCTACCACTGGCGTGACGGGCGCATGAGCCGCCTCACGCGCGACCACACCCGCGGCGAATTCGCCCGCCGGGATCGTCGCGAGTCCCCCGCCCACCCGGACCACCTCGCCCAGAACTTCATCTACGGCTCGCGGGGTTTGGGAGACGACACCGCCCTCCGCATCGACCGCGGCATCGACACGGGCACCCTCGTGTTGCGGCCCGGCGATCGGCTCCTGCTCTGCAGCGACGGCCTCTCCGGGCGCGTCGAGGACACCTGGATCGGCGACCTGCTGCGCAACGTGCCCGAGCCCACGGCCTGCGCGATGTCGCTGATGGAGCGCGCCATCGCCGCCGAGAGCGACGACAACATCACCACCGTGGTGCTGCGGGTCGAGGGCGGGCACTCCGTCGACCTCGACCCCGACGACTGGCGCGAGGAGACGACGATCGTCCCGATGTGAGCGCGCCCCGCGCGGACGCGGGCCGGGTGTCTTCCAGGGTCGGCGACAGGCGCCTCCGTCGTCCCGCTTCGCGCGGGCCGACCGGCGCGGGCGCTCGGCACCTGCGCGGCCTTCGGCCCGTCGCTCCGGCGCGCCCGCGCCGCCCTTCAGCCCCCCTCGCGCGGGCGGGCCTCCGGCCCGGGGCCTCGGCCACGCCATGTCACCCGGAACGCCGCACCCGCCGCGCTATGTGCCTTCGAACGCCGCAACGGGGCACCGTGGCGCCTCCCGAAGCTCCACTTCGCGCGCTTTTGGGGGTGCGATCGGGGGTTCGATCACTCCCGGTGCGGCGTTCGACCCCGCACTGCGGCGGCGGTGCGGCGTTCGACCTGGCTTTGCGTGTGACGGGACCACGTTGGCGGGGTGGCAACCCGAGACGGTGCACCGTCCCGACCCATCACCCGCGCGCGCGCCGCCGCGTGATCCCCGCGAGCGGAACGAGGAGCAGCCACGCGGCGGCGCCGGCGCAGCCCGGCGCAGCCGCGGCGGCCGCGGCGGGCGGCGGCTCCTCGGCGGCGGTGTCGTCCGCGGCGGGCGGCGGGCAGGAGTCCTCGCCGTCGCAGTCCTGGTCGATCCCGTCGCACTCGACTTCCCGGTGGCCGGGGTAGCGCTCGTCGTCCGTGTCGTCACAATCGGCAGGCCACACGTCCCCGTCGGCGGTGAAGCCGTCACCGTCCGCGTCGACGTCGTCGGCGCCGTCGTCGATGCCGTCGTTCGGCACGTCGTAGGCCGCGGCGTAGCGGGCGGGGTCAACGTCGTCGCAATCGCACGGGCCGGCCACCCGGCCGTCCCCGTCGGCGTCGTCGGGGTCCCGTGCCCAGGTGGCGCGCTCCACGGCGCCCACGGCCACATTGTCGAGGGAGGCGAGGCTGAAGAGCACCTCGCAGGCACGGTCGAAGGTGGTGACGACCTCGGCCGTACGTCCCGCCACGAAAACCCGCTCTGCAATCACCTCGCCGCCGTACTCGTCGGTGTAGCTCCACGACCAACTGCACGCCGGCGTCCGGATGGAGTCGTCGGTGACCGTGTCCCAGGGCGTCGTGGACGACGACGCACCGATCTCGAACCAGCCGTCGTCCGGGAGCCCGTCGAAGGTGCCCGACCACGACGCCGACCGCGAGCTCGAGTTGCCGTAGGTGAGCCCGCTGCTCGACCAGCTCCCGTGCGTCGACGCGAGCGCGATCCGCGTCCACGGCTCACCGGCCGGCACCTCCACCACGAGCGCCCAGGAGTCCGAGGAGCCGGTCCCCTCCGTCCACGTGACCGTGCTCCCGACCCCCTCGCACACACGCTCGGTCGTGGTGGTCTTCCAATCGGTCGTGGTCGTCTCGATCCACGCGCACCCCTCGTCCCAGTAGACCCTCGCCGCGCTCTCCAGCGCCCGGAACGCGTCGTGGAGCCCCGCGTCGGTGTCGCGGTACACGGCCGCGTCCTCCACCGAGACGATGGGCGGGCACTCCCAGGGGAGCCCGTCCGCGAACGCCGGCACGAAGAGGAGCATCCACATCCCTCCATCCTGCCACCGATTCGGCGCCCCCGTGCGGTACGCTCCCCGGATGTCCGTCCCGGCCCGACTCCGCCTCTACGCGCCCGTGCTCGCCGCCATCGTCCTCGCGCTGCCGGCCGGAGCGGCGCCGCTGCTCACGCCCGACGTGCGGGGCAGCGCCGCGCCCGACCGCACCTTCGACATGGAGCGCCTCCAGCTGGCGCTCGCGCTCGACCCCGCGGCGGGGGCCGTGTCGGGCACCGCGACGTGGACCGTCCGCCGCCTCGGCGCCGGGCCGCTCGTGCTCGACCAGATCGCGCTCGCCATCGAGGCGGTGGAGGCCGACGGCAAGCCCGCGCGCTGGCACACCAAGGGGGACACCCTGGTGATCGAGGTGCCCGGCGATCGCGCCGCGGTCGCCGTGCGCTACCGCGCCACCCCGCGCGACGGCCTCCACTTCCGCCGCGCGGGTGCGGTCGACACCCACGACGAGGTGTGGTCGCAAGGCGAGGGCGAGGACAACCGCTACTGGTTCCCCGGTTGGGATCACCCGAACGATCGCTTCGTCTACGAGGGCGCCATCACCGCACCCCCGGGGTGGAAGGTGCTGACCAACAGCGGCCACGACCTCGTGAACTACCTCGTGATGGTGGCGGCGGGCCCCTACGAGATCATCGGCACCGACACGATCTCGGCCTGGGTGCCGCCCGGCACGAGCCCCACGGCGGTCGCGCGGGTGCTCGATCCGATCCCGGGGATGATGTCCCACTTCGCCGACCGCACCGGCGTGCCCTACCCGTGGGGCGCCTACCGGCAGGTGTTCGTCCAGCGCTTCCTCTACACGGGCATGGAGAACACCTCGGCCACCATCCAGGACCGCTGGATGGTCGGCGACGACCGGGTCGCCGGCACCCGCGGCCGTCGTATCGCGAGCGTGGTGGCCCACGAGCTCGCCCACCAGTGGTACGGCGATCTCCTCACGTGCCGCAACTGGCGCGAGCTGTGGCTCAACGAAGGGTTCGCGACCTTCTTCGCGGCGGACTGGGAGGCCTCCCTCGCCGGCCCGGACGCGTGGGCGGCGGGCGTGTTCGGACGCTATCGGGCGAGCCTCGGGACCTCGGCCCTCGCCGGGCGTTTCCACGCCGGGGCGGACGCGCCGGACCACGGCAACGTCTACAACAAGGGCGCCAGCGTGCTCCAGATGTTGCGGGTGATGCTCGGCGAGCAGACGTTCTGGGCGGGCATGCGTCGGTACACAGAGGCCCACCAGCGCGCCCTCGTGGAGACGGACGACCTCGCGGACGCCATGGAGGCGGCGAGCGGCCGGGAGCTCGGGTGGTTCTTCCAGCAGTGGGTCGAGCTGCCCTACGTGCCCGCCCTGACGGTGTCGTCGGCGTACCAGGACGGCGCGGTGGTCGTCACCGTGCGCCAGGCGACCGGGCCCGAGCGCCCGGCCTACACGCTGCCGATCGAGGTGGAGGTGGGCGGCGCCACCGGGCCGGTCGTCGTGACGGGCTGGCTCGACGACGCCGTGCTCGAGCTCCGCGCTACGCTCGACGCGCCCCCGGCCTACGTCGCCTTCGACCCGCGCGGCGGGGTCCTCGCGGCCGTGGAGCAGACGCAGGATCCCGACGCATGGGAGGCCCAGCTCCGCTCGCCCTCACCGTACGCCCGGCTCCTCGCGATCGAGGCCCTCGGCGACACCGATCGGAGCGCCCCGCTCGCGACCCTCGCGGCCGACCCCGCCGCGTCCTTCCCGATGCGCCGCGCCGCCGTCGCGGCCCTCGGGGAGCAGCGCGCCCACGCGGCCCTCCTCCCGCTCCTGAAGGAGCCCGACGACGCCCTCCGCGAGGCGGTGGCCGCCGCCCTCGGCGCCTCGGTCGGAAAGGTTCCCGTGCCCGCGCTCGTCGCGTGTGTCGAGCGGGACGCCAATCCCGACGTCGCCGCGATGGCGCTGGAGGCGCTCGCGCGGCTCGACGGCGCGGCCGCCGCGAAGCTCGCGCGCACCCGCCTCCGCGTGCGGTCGCTCGAGGACGTGCGGCTCGTGGCGGCCGCCGCCGGGGTGCTCGGCACCTACGGGGTCGCATCGGACCTCCCCGCGCTCCTCCGCGTCGCCGCGCCCGAGCGCGCGCGCCTCCACGCGCTCCGGGGCGCCGCGCAGCTCGCCGCGCGCCAGGATCCCGGGCAGACGCGCACCCGGATGCTCGGTGACGTCGCCCGCGCGACCGAAGGGATGCTCGACGACCTCGATCTGCGCGGGCGCGAGGGCGCGGTCGCCATCCTCGCCGAGGTGGGGGATGCCACCTCGGTGAGCCGCCTCGAAGCGCTCCGCCGCGTCGACACCGGCCGTGACCTCCGCGCCGCCGCCGCCGCCGCGATCACCGCCATCCAGGGCCGGGGCACCGCCCCGCTCGCCACGGCCAACGAGATCGAGGCCCGGATGGAGGCCCTGGAGCGGCGGGTGGAGGAGATGCTGGACGAGGTGGAGGAGGGGCACTGACCGCGCGGAGCCGTCGGCCTCCCCCCTCCGCGCTCCCGCCTCCGCAGCGGCCGCGCCCGGCGCGGTCCGGCTTCCCCTGCCCGTGTCTCCCCCGGCCCTACTTCTGCAGCGAGACCGCGACCTTCACCGGCTTGTCTCCGTGCCGGGGGAACGCCGCCTTCCGCAGCTCCGCCTCCATGCACGCCCGCGTGGGCTCGTGGGGGTAGTTGAGGAGCTCGACGCCGCGCACCGTGCCGTCCCCTTCGACGATGACCTCGACGGCGAGGTACCCGGGCGCGCCGCAGGCGAGCTCCGCGGCGATGCCCCGCGTGCCGAGGGTGCCGGCCACGAGCTGCCAGTCGCGGGCGTCGTCGGGGGAGGTCTCCGCGCCGGTCAGCACGCGCGGGGCGGCGGGGATGAGGAGCCAGGCGAGGACCGCGGCCGTCACGAGCGTGACGCCGCCGATCCCCGCGGCGAGCAGGCCGCAGCCGACGGGCGCGGCCGAGGACCGCGCGGGCGCCCGGCGGGGCTCGGGGGCGAGGCTGGCCGCGCGCTTGTCGAGTGGGAGCGGGACATCGACGGTGGCGGTGCGGGTGCCACGCGGGGGGCCGGGCGGCGGCCCCATCGGCGGCACGGGCGGGGGCACGGGCGGGGGCACGGGCGGCGGCAGGCGCGGGAGGGTCACGGCGGGCAGGGACTCGGACGGATCCTCCGTCACGAGGGGCCGGACATGGGCGGTGTCGAGCGTGTCGGCGCTCTGGGTGAGCCCGGACGTGAACTGGGTCCGCGCGCCCGGCACGACGGGCCCCGCCGGCGGGAGGCGGACGAAGCCGGGGTCGCGGCTCTCCTGGAGGGCGGCGAGGCGGGCCTCGAGCTGGGAGATGTCGCAGCGATCGCCGGGGTCGACGGCCATCGCGACCGCGAGGGTGTCCTCCATCCAGCGGCGGAGCTCGGGGGATCCGTGCTCGGGGTCGAGCCGCGGCGGGAGATGGCGGACGAGGTGGTCCTTCTGCGAGTCGGGATCGAGCTCCGCCATGAAGTCGGCGACCGGGCGGGCCGCGATGCAGAAGTAGAGGAGCGCCCCCACGGCGTACACGTCGGTCGCGGGCTCTGGCGAGAGCCCGTCGAACTGCTCGGGCGCGGCGTACTGCGGGGTGCCGACGAAGGCGCCGACGCGGGTGAGGCGATCCCCCACGCCGCCGAACACCTTGGCGATGCCGAAGTCCGCCACCCGGATCTCGGGGATCTGCTCAGCGGGCACCTCGCGGACGAGGAGCACGTTCTCGGGCTTCAGGTCACGGTGGACCACGCCCTGTCGGTGCGCCACGTCGAGCGCCCAGCACACCTGCCGCCCGATCCCCGCGACCACCGGGATCGACAGCGTGCCGACGCGGCGGATGTGGTCGAGGAGGCTCCCGCCCTCCTCGTAGCGGGTCACGAGGTACGGCGAATGGCCGGCGCGGTGCACGAACCCGCGGCACTCCACGATCTGCGGGTGGTTCATGCCCTGGAGGATCTGCGCCTCCGTGGAGAGGCGGCGCAGGTAGGACCCCTGGTCGCGCTGCTGGTAGAGCACCTTGATGGCGACGCGCGGCCCCACCTCGCCATCGCCGTTCGAGCCGAGCTCGCCGCCGAGGTAGGTCACGCCCGCCCCGCCGATCGCGAGCCGGGCGTGGATGCGGTAGGTGCGGTCGATCACCTCGTCCGCCTCGAGGAGCTCGCCCCATCCGCCGACCGGCCGGGCCGACCGGCAGCCGAGGTTCGGGCACTTCGGCGCATCCGCCGGGAAGGTCGTCAGGCAACGGCTGCAGTAGCGGGTTCGCTCGGACGTGCCGGACATGCCCCGGCACTATATTCCCCACAGCCGCCCCATGCTGCTCTCCCTCCTCCTCGCGTGCCGTTGCAGCTCCCCGGGCACGTCCCAGGACGTGACGTTTCCGACCCACGAGATGCGGCAGGTCGGCGGGCGCTTCGTCGGCGAGCCGGACGGGCCGCTCGATCCGAAGGTCGCCTTCGCGGTGCAGGCGCGGTGCCCGCGCCTCGAGGCCGCGCACGTCCGCCGCGCGAACGACCAGATCCGCGTGGTCACGGTGCGCGGGGCGGAGCTCGGGGGGGTGACCCGCATCGGAGCCGCGCTCCCCGACGGGAAGCTCGCCACCGTTCATTTCGTTCGGGAAGGGGAGGCCATCGAGTTTCCCGTCGCGTGCACGGATTGTGAGGTCTACTTCGGCCTCTCCGCGGAGGGGCGCACCGCCGCCTGTCTCGGACCGGGCTACTCGCTCACGTTCGTGGACGGGCGGATCGCCCCCTGATCCGCCCGCGGCCCCGCCGCCGCGCCCCGCCGCCGCGTACGCAACTGTGGCACTGTCCGGAGTGGAGGAACCAATGGAGTTCGGGCTCGTCCGAGAAACCACGCCCCAGGAGCGGCGCATCTCGCTGACGCCCGAGGGCGCGCGCGCCCTGGCGGGCGCCGGCCACAGCGTGCTCGTCGAGAGCGGCGCCGGGCTGGGCTCCGGGTTCAACGACACCGACTACCTCGCGGCCGGAGCCCAGGTGGTCTACGGGTCGCGAGAGGTCGCGGCCCGCGCCGACGTGCTCCTCAAGGTGCACGCCCCGCTGGAAACCGAGCTCGAGCTGGTGCGCGAGCGCGGCACGATCGTGGGCTTCCTCCACCTCGCGAGCGCGCCGTCGGCCCTCCACCGGAAGCTCATCGCGCAGCGGGTCACCACGCTCTCGTGCGAGCTCGTGCGCGAGGAGCCCGACGAATACCCGATCCTCGAGCCCCTCTCGGCGCTCGGCGGGCGCGTGGCCGTCACCCTCGCGGCCTTCCACCTCACCTCGCCCGGCAACGGCCCCGGCCTCCTGCTCGGCGGCGCGTCGGGCGTGCCCCCGTGCCTCGTGCTCGTCATCGGCGGCGGCACCGCCGGCCAGGCGGCGGCGGCCGAGGCGGCGGCGCTGGGCGCGCAGGTGGTGGTGCTCGATCGGGATCCCCGCCGGCTCCAGCGCCTCGAACGTGCCATCGGCCGCGTCGTCGTGACGGCCACGGCCAGCGAGTACCACCTCTCCCGCTACCTCGAGCAGGCCGACGTGGTCATCGGCGCCGTCGCCGTGCGCGGCGAGCCCGCCCCGAAGGTGCTCCGCCGCCAACACGTGCGGCTGATGAAGGAGGGCTGCCTCTTCATCGACATGAGCATCGACGAGGGCGGGTGCAGCGAGACCAGCCGCGCCACCACCCCCGAGGCGCCGTCCTACGAGGTCGAGGGCGTGCGGCACATCTGCATCCCGAACCTGCCGAGCGAGGTGGCGCGCACCGCGTCCCGGGCGCTCGGAAACAGCCTGCTCCCCTACCTCTTCGAGCTCGGCCGCGGCGTCGACGACGCCCTTGCCCGCTCCGACGCGCTCCGCAACGCGTGCAGCTACCACGCCGGCCGGCTCGTGAGCCGCTCGCTCCAACGCTACGCCGCAGCGCCGCTCGAAGACCTGGACACGCTGGTGCCGCGAGAGGGGTGAGGGCGCTGGCCGCGACGGTTCGGCCTCCCTGATGTGATCCAGAGGGAGTCGACGGGAAGGCCCGCGTGCAGCGGGGTCCGGCGGGGGGGCCCCTTGGGGGGGAACCGCCGGGGGCCCCGGCTGCGGTTCTGCGGGCCTCACCAGGCGAGATCCCTATGGATCAGTGGCGGATGCCCCGAAGCCGCTTCCACAGCTGCTTCCCCGCCAGGAGCTCCACCGCCGGCGACAGGATCTTGCCGGCGCCCGCCTCCTCGCGGAGGACGGCCACGGCGCGCTCGGGCGACATGCCGTCCTTGTACGGCCGATCCATCGCGGTCAGCGCGTCGTAGATGTCCGCGATCGCCATGAGCTTGGCGCCGAACGGGATCTCGGGCTCGGAGAGCTTGCGCGGATACCCGGTCCCGTCGAGCTTCTCGTGGTGCGCGTAGGCGATGGCGGGCACGTTGCGCAGCTCCCGGGTCCACGGGATGACGCGGAGGAACCGGTGCGTGTGCTCGACGTGCCGCTCGATCTCGAGCCGCTCGGCCGGATCGAGGGTCCCGCGCGGGATGCAGAGGCGCTCGACCTCCTTCGGGCGGAGCACGAGCTCCTGGATCTCGCCGTCGAGCCGCCACCGCTCGGCCACGAGGCGGATGGCGGTGCGCTCGATCTCCCCGAAGGGCGCGTTCGGCCGGTTGAGCCGCCGTACGAGCTCGAGGTCCTCCTGGAGGACGGCGAGCCGGGCGGTCACCTGGTGCTCCGCCAGCTCCTCGCGCACCGACTCGAGCACCGCCTGGAGCGCCGCGAGGCGGAACCGCATCTCCACCTGGGCGATCTCCCAGGGGAACAGCTTCGTGGCCTTGAGCAGCACCTCCTCGCGCACGCCGACCTTGCCGAAGTCGTGGAGCATCGAGGCGTAGTGCAGCTCGGTGAGCTCCTGCGCGGAGAACCGCACGCCGTAAAAAGGCGGCTCGTCGCACTCGGTCACCTCCCGCGCGAGGAGCGTGGTGAGCTCGGCGACCCGGTGGCTGTGGCCGCCGGTGGTCGGATCGCGGGCCTCGATGGCGGTCACCGCGGCCTCCACGAACCCGTGGAACAACGCCTGGATGTCGCGATAGAGGCGGTGGTTCTCCAGCGCGACCGCCGCCTGCCCGGCGATCGAGCGCGCGAGCGCCACGTGCCGGTCGGAGAACGGCATCACCTTCTCGAAGCTCGCGAGCGGCACGCCCGCCACGGGCTTCCGGTTGACCATCGCGAGGGCGCCGATCACGTGCCCGTCGCGATCCATGAGCGGGACCACGAGCACGGAGCGGGTGTGGTAGCCGGTCTGCTCGTCGAACGTGAGGTTCGGACGGTAGGGCACCGACGGGTCGAGCCGGCGCACGTCGTCGATGTTCAGCGGCGAGCCGCGGAGGGCCACCCACCCCGCGATGCTGCGCTCGTCGATGTCGAGCTTCCGCCGCGAGGGGAAGAACGGGATGGTGTCGTTCTGCGCCGCGGCGAAGTGGAGGATGCCGTCCTCCACGAGGTAGACCGTGCCGCCGTCCGCCTGCAGAAGGCGCCGCGCGTGCGTCAGCAGCTCGTCGAGGAGGTGGTGGCGATCGGTGATGGCGGAGAGGGCGTACCCGACCTGGTTGAGCACCTCGACCGTGCCGCGCTCCGCCAACACGCGGGCGCGGAGCTGCTCCTGCTCGACGAGGTTGCGCAGCACGCGGGGGAGGCGCGTGGGCACCTGGGCGGGGTCCACGATGTCGTAAGCCTCGAGCTCCGGCTGGCGGCTGATGGCGATGACGCGCGGGCCGAGCCGGGTCGTCGCGAGCGCGCGCGTCAGGTCGACGACGTAGAGCCGGGACGCGAGGTCGGTGGACATGGACGCGTCCGCCCGGACGAACACGGCGCCGCACGCGGCGGCGGCCGTCCGAACGTCACGCGCGAACGGAGACGTGTCCGGCACCACGGCGACCTCGATCCGGGGGAGGTCGTCGGCAAAAACGGCAGAGGGCTCGTCCAAGGAGATCGAACGTAGCCCGGCACCGAACCGCGCGCGCACCCCGTCGGCGACCGGCTACGCGGGGGAGGGCCCCGAAAGGGGGCGCGCGGCGCCGCGAACAGGCCGGATGCACGCCTGCTATTCCGGGTCGACCTCGCCATCCGGGTGCGCGGCTTCCAGCTCCTCGGCGAGTTGGGCGAGGGCATCCACGATGGCGCCGAGCCGCACCGGCTCGAGTACGTCCGCGCCGGGGCGCACCCAGCGGGTGACGAGCGCGGCGCCCTCGGCGGTGGTGATGGCGAGGCCGACGTTGGGCAGGCCGCCGACCGTCACGCCCTCCACCCCGCAGTCCACGCCGACGAGCAGCACGTCGCCGCCCCCGGCGGGCCGCTGCCAGGTCACCGTGAACGGCCGCCCGCGGGCCACCCCGACGATGGAGATCGGCTCCACCCGCCCGTCGCCCCGCGCCCGCGCTCCACGGGCGGACGCGAACGCGCGCAACGCGTCCACCGGGGCGAGGCGGCGCGGGATCCAGGCCAGCCCCAGCCACAAGCAGGACGCCGCCACGAACCCGACCGCGAACAACAACCACTGGTCGACGCCGCACCTCCTCGACCCCATTAGACTACCCGAATGCCGACCGACCGCACTGACTCCCCCATCGCCGCATGGCTCCGGCTCTGCGCGGCGGTCGCGTGTTTCTGCGCCGCGCTCCCGGCTTGTGAGCCGATCGACAGCCGCGGCGACATCTTCGCGCCCGCCCCCGCCCCGTCGGCCGCCACCCCGCCCTCGGCGGACGGGGCCGCCCCCACCGACCCGGCGTTCGCCTTCCCGACCGAGCCGCCGCTCGTGCTCTCGAGCGAACAGCTCGCCGAGGGAGATCTCCCCTCCGCCATGGCCACGGCCGCCGGCGTCGACACGACGGCCCTCCTCCCCGGCGGCACGGCGGCGCAGCTCCCCGCCGTGGAGGCGTCCGCGCCGCCCCCCGCACCCCCCGCCGTCGGCCTGCCCGCCCCGGTGCAGTGGCCGGTCCGCCTCGTCTCCACCTTGCCGCAGGCCCAGCCGCCGCGCGCGATCCTCGGCCTCCCCTCGGGCGAGGAGCGCGTCGTCTCTCCCGGCAGCATGCTCGCCGATCAGGGCCTCGTCGTGATGTCCGTGAGCGGCAACAAGGTGACGCTCGCCCGCATCGAGCCCGCCGGCGATCACGCCCGCATCGACACCGTCGAGCTCAGCGCGCAGTACGCGTCGGGGCAGGCCTCGGCCAGCGGGCCCACGCCATGACGACCCCGGTGGCGAACAACGCCATCGAGATCGCCTGCCCGTTCGTGATGCTCCCGACCGCGTAGCCGCGGACGATGTCCCCCCGGAACAGCTCGTTCACCGCGCGGAACGCCGGGTAGAGCACCAGCAGCGCGGCGAAGGTCAGGCCGTCTCCCCGCCGCGCAGCGACGCCACCTACCCCCGTGTATTCCGCGCGCCCGGCGCCCCGGAAGTGCGCGCGGATCCCGAGGAGCACCAGCCCGACGAGCACGTTGGTGCCCACCTCGTAGAGCTGCGTCGGGTGGAGCGGCACGCCGCCGGGGGGCTTGCCGCCCGCCGGGTACACCACGCCCCACGGCAGGTCCGTCGGCGCGCCGTAGCAGCACCCGGCCGCGAAGCAGCCGAGCCGGCCGAACGCGTGCCCGAAGACGATGAACGGCGCGTAGAGGTCGAGCAACTGCCACACGGGCTGGCGGCGCCAGCGGATGACGGCCACCGAGGCGAGCACCGCGCCGATGAGCCCGCCGTAGAACACGAGGCCGCCGTCGCGCAGGTCGAACACCTGGAGCGGCGCCTCGGCGTACTGGTCCCAGCGCGTCCGCACGTACTCGAGGCGGGACCCCACCACCGCGCCCGTGATCATCACGATCGCGAGATCCCACAGGAAGTCCCACGAGAGGCCCGCGCGCGCGCCGACGATCGCCGCGCCCGTCACCCCGAAGAGGAAGCCGAGCCCGGCCATCACTCCGTAGGTATGGACCTCGAAGCCACCCAGCGAGAACAGGACGGGGTGCACCGCCGGCTACGAGCCCGCGCCGGGCTTCCCTTCGGCCTCGTCCAGCGGGTTCTTGCCCGCGTTGCCGATGTCCTTGTCGCGCTCGAACAGCAGGTAGTGCACGAGGTACATGCCGACGCCGACGACGATGGCTGCGTCCGCCACGTTCCACGTCGGGTACTCGGCCGTGCGGAAGTTCTCGATCAGCCAGGCCTTCGCGCTCGGGTTCTCGGTGTAGACCCGCACGAAGTCGGTCACGGTCTGCTTGTGGGCGCGATCGATCGCGTTGCCGATGGCGCCGGAGAGGATGAGCGCGATGGTCGCGGACTGGAACCGGTCGTTGTCCGCGAGCTGCCGGAACATGCTGATCAGCACGCCGACCGCCACGATGGTGAACACCAGGAACACCCACATGCGGTGCTCGAAGCTCACCATCATCCCCATCGCCGCGCCCGGGTTCTGGGTGTGGATGAACGACAGGAAGCCGGGGATGATCGAGATCTCCTCCGGGTTCGTCGGGTCGTAGCCGAGCTGCTTGATGCCGTCCCACGTGTGGGAGGGCAGCGCCTGGCCGCTGTAGCGGAGCGCCCGCACGACCCAGACCTTGGTGAGCTGGTCGATGACGACGAGCAGCGTCGTGAGGAACGTGAGGATCTTGAGCTTGGTGGTCATGACGGCGCCCGATGCCTAGCCCGCCCGATGCGCGGCGTCGACCGATCCCCGCGGACCCGTTATGAATCGCGCCTCAGAAATCGTCTCAAGTCTGGAGCCGCCGAGATGCAACGCGAAGCGATGCCCGTGGATGTCCTGTTCGTCGGGGGCGGTCCCGCCTGCCTCTCCGGGGCGATCCGCCTCCTGGATCTCATCCAGGGCCACAATGCCGCGATCGACGCCGGCGGCGCCGGTGAGAAGATCGAGGAGCCGACCATCGCCCTGATGGAGAAGGGCTCGGAGATCGGCAGCCACGCCATCTCCGGCGCCGTGCTCGACACGCGCGCGCTCGACGAGCTCATCCCCGACTGGGAGAAGCAGGATCCCACCTTCGTGGAGCGCCGCGTCGAGGAGGAGACCTTCGTCGTCCTCACGAAGACGATGGCGTTCCCCGCGCCGCTGATGCCCCCCGGCATGGAGGATCACGGCAACCCCATCATCTCCATCGCCAAGTTCCAGAAGTGGCTCGCGGCCAAGGCCGAGGAGAAGGGCCTCATGCTCTTCTCCGGCTTCGCCGGCACGCAGCTCCTCTGGGAGGGCGATCGCGTCGTGGGCGTGCGCACCGGTGACAAGGGCATCGGCCCAGACGGCCAGCCCAAGGCCACGTTCGAGGCCGGCATCGACATCATGGCCAAGGTGACCGTCCTCGGCGAGGGCCCGCGCGGCACGCTCACGCGGCAGCTCGTCAACCGCCTCGGCCTCGACAAGGACTCCCAGCCCCAGGTCTACGAGATCGGGGTCAAGGAGATCATCGAGATGCCCCCGGGCACGGTCACCAAGGGGGAGGTCATCCTCACCCTCGGCTACCCCCTCGATCTGCAGACCTTCGGCGGCGCCTTCGTCTACGCCCTCGCGGACGACAAGTACGCCATCGGCCTGCTCGTCGAGCTCGGTGCCAAGGACCCGGCGATGGATGCCCACTACCTCCTCCAGAAGCTCAAGGCGCACCCCTACATGCGCAAGAAGCTCGGGGCCGGCAAGGTCGTGAAGTACGGCGCCAAGGCCGTGACCGTGGGCGGTTGGGCGTCGATCCCGAAGCTCTACGCCGACGGCGCGATGATCGTGGGCGACTCCGCGAGCTTCCTCAACCCCGCCCGCATCAAGGGCATCCACCTCTCGATGAAGACCGGCATGCTCGCCGCCGAGACCGCCTTCGACGCCCTGCGCCGCGGCGACTCGTCCGAGGCCGTGCTCGCCGACTTCAAGGCGCGCGTCGACGGGAGCTGGGTCCGCGAGGAGATGGAGCCCGCCAAGAACTTCCACGCCGGCTTCGACAAGGGCGTGATCGGCGGCATGGCGAGCGTCGGCATGTCGATGGTGTTCGGGCCCGGCAAGGACATCAAGCCGTTCGACCCCGACTTCGAGCACATGAAGAAGGCGGCCCACGTCCACGGAAACAAGGGCCTCCCCGCGCGGGACGAGGTCGTGTTCGACAACGTCTACCTCGTGGACAAGCTCACGGACGTGTACCACTCGGGTACGAAGCACGAGGAGAAGCAGCCGGCGCACCTCAAGGTCGTCGACCGCGAGATCTGCGCCACCCAGTGCGCGGAGGAGTACGGCAACCCCTGCACGCGCTTCTGCCCCGCGCAGGTCTACAACATGCACCCCAACCCGGTCACCGGGCGGGCCGAGCTGCAGATCGACTTCTCGAACTGCGTGCACTGCAAGACGTGCGACATCCGCGATCCCTACCAGATCATCACGTGGGTGCCGCCCGAGGGCGGCAACGGACCCGAGTACGGCGTGCTGTGACACGGCCGTCACGGGGGCGCTCCGATCGCGGAAACCCGTGCCATTTCCGTGTCATCGTCAACCTTTACGTGACATCTCCGTCGGGCGGATGACCTCCGGGTGGGGCGTGGGTAAGACCGGCGCGACTGGAGGTCCCCCATGCTGTTTCTCGCCCTCACCGTCTCCCTCGCCCACGCCGAGGACGCGCCCCCCAAGTTCCCGGTGGTCAAGCCGGGGGGGGTGATCTTCGCCCGCTACCAGTACGACCTGACCGACGGGGCGGACGGCGCCAACGCCTTCGCGGTCGACCGCGTGTACCTGCGTACCGACGTGAAGATGAGCGAACGGTTCGCCGCGCGCATCACCCTCGACGCCGACCGGATGAAGCCGCTCGAGCTCGGCGACGGCACCAGCGCCACGTTCGACACGAAGTACCGGGTGTTCGTCAAGCACGCCTACCTCGCGGTGAAGGACCTCGGCCCGCTCGAGCTGCGCGCGGGCATGATCGACACGCCCTTCACCCCCTACTACGACAACTTCACCGGCAACCGGTACATCGTGAAGTCCTTCGCCGACAACGCGGGCCTCCTCGACACCGCCGATCTCGGCGTGGCCCTCCTCGGTGACCACGGCGACGGGCTGGTGGACTGGAACCTGTCCCTCCTCAACGGCGAGGGCTACGGCAAGGTCGAGGTCGACGCCGGCAAGTCCGTGCAGGCGCGCGTCACGGTGGATCCGCTCGCCACGATGGAGGACCGTGACCTCCCGATCACCGCCTTCGCCGCGTACTCGGGCCACCCGACCACCGGCGAGCCCACGTTCGTCTGGGCGGGCGCCACGGGCTTCCAGATGCCCGAGCTGCTCGTGTGGGCCGAGGTCCTCGGCACCTCCGAGGGCGGCGTGAACGGCCTCGGCTACTCGGCCACGCTCAACCCCCGCCTCCCGAAGATCGCCGGCCTCGTCGCGCGCTACGACCACTTCGATCCCGACACCGCCACCGCGGACGACGGCACCACCCTCCTCATCGGCGGCGTGGAGAAGGACTTCCTCGACAAGGTCGCGGTCGCCGTCACCTACGAGCGCGAGTGGGGCGACGCCACGCCCGAGGCCCCCGAGCACGGCCTCGTGGTGCACATGCAGGCGGGTTTCTAAGGAGTTCCGAGGACGAAGTGGGCGGCTGACGGCGCCCTACGGGCTCGCTCCGCTCGGTCCGCCGGCGCTCCGGAAGCCGGATCGCCGGCGGGACCGGCCGCGCCCCGAGCGGCGCGGCCGCCCTCCGGTCACCGGCCGCGGGCCTCCGGTTAAGGGCGCCCCGATGCTTCGTACCCTCCCCCTCGTCGCCCTGTCGCTCGCGGCGTGCACGGCGTCAGCCGATCCTCCGCGCGAGGCCACGTCGGTAGCTCCGACCGCGCCGGGCGCCCCGCGAGCCCCCGCATCCCCCCTCCCCGGCGAGACGGCGACACCCCTCGTACCGCCCCCGTCGCCCACCGCGCGGGTCGAGGACGAGCAGAACAGCATCGACGTGTTCCGGGCCGCCGCGCCCGCCACCGTGTTCGTGACGCAGACCCAGGTGGTCGTCGACTACTGGAACCGGCGCACGATGGAGGTGCCCGCGGGCTCCGGCACGGGGTTCCTCTGGGACCAGGACGGGCACGTCGTCACCAACTTCCACGTGGTGGACGGCGGGAAGAGCTACACCGTCACACTCTACGATCAGTCGGAGTGGCCCGCGAAGCTCGTCGGCGGGGATCCCCGCAAGGACGTGGCCGTCCTCAAGATCGACGCCCCGCCCGAGAAGCTCGTGCCGCTCCGCCGTCCCGCCGAGGGCTACCTCCCCGAGGTCGGCCAGAAGGCCCTCGCGATCGGCAACCCCTTCGGGCTCGATCACACGCTCACCACCGGCGTCGTGAGCGCGCTCGACCGCGAGATGGTCGGCTACGGCAACGTGACCATCCGCGGCATGGTCCAGACCGACGCGAGCATCAACCCGGGCAACTCGGGCGGTCCGCTCATCGACTCGGCCGGCCAGCTCATCGGCATGAACACGATGATCTACAGCAAGAGCGGCAGCTCCGCGGGCATCGGCTTCGCGGTGCCCGTCTCGACCGTGCGCCGGGTCGTCGACCAGGTCATCGAGACCGGCCGCGTCGAGCAGGTCGGCTTCGGCATCCGCGTGCTCGACGCCCGGACCGCCGAGCGCATCGGCGTGCGCGGCGCCGCCATCCTCGAGGTGCTCCCCGACACCCCCGCCGCGAAGGCGGGCCTCCGCGGCTTCACCCGCACCCAGCGCGGGCTCCGCCTCGGTGACGTGATCACCCGCGTCGGCAAGGAGTCGATCGCCAGCTACGACGACCTCTACAACGCCCTCGACGGGCTCGCGCCGGGGGACGAGGTGGAGGTCACCTTCCTCCGCGACGGCGAGGAGCGCCGCGTGGCCCTGCCCGTGGTCGTCGTCACCGACGGGTCGTAGGCGCTACTCCACCGGGAAGGCGGCCGCCTGCCAGGCGCTGGTGCCGCCGGCCACGTTGACGGGCCGGAGGCCCTTCGCGGCGAGGGCCTCGCTGGCGCGGGACGACCGCCCCCCCGACTGGCAGATCACGTACACCTCGGTGTCGGCCGACCCGAATTCAGCGATGCGGGCCTCGAGCTCGTCGAGCGGCACGTTCTTCGCGCCGGGCACGTGGCCGCCCGCGTACTCGCCGGGCGTCCGCACGTCGATCAGCACCGGCACCTTCCCGCCGTCGAGGTCCGCCTTGAGCGTGGCCACGTCGACGTTGCGCACGCTCGCGACGGCGGGGGCCGGGGGGTTGGCGGGGGCCGCGGACGCCGCCGTCGGGGGCGTGGCGGACGCGACCGGAGGCGTCGCGGGATCGCAGCCGGCGAGGAACAGGCCGAGGGAGACGAGGAAGAGGGACTTGATCATGGTTGTTTCTCCGGAGTTGAGGGCGGCGGCGTCGAGCCGCATCAAAACACGACCCCCGCCTGGAGCGACACCCGGTCGCCCATGGACGCGGCGATGGCCTGCGCGTCGGCCGAGCCCTCGGGGGCCGCGAGCCAGCGCAGCTCGTAATCCAGCATCAGCCGCGCGCGCGGCGTGATCTCCACCTGGGCGTCGAAGGTCATCGTGCGGAACACGCGCAGGTCGGCCGGCGAATCGTAGCGGCGCCAGAGCTCGTCGTAGCGCAGCCCGCCGCCGAGGACGCCGCGCTCGTAGTGCACGTAGGCGTAGCCGCCGAGCGCCTGCCCCTCCGCCGCGACCACCACGGGCTGGCCCGGAAAGGGGGGCCCGGCCTCGATCGCGCCCGAGGCCTGGATCACTTCGACCCGCGCGTGCCAGCCCGCCTTCTCCACCTGGACCCCGCCGCCCCGCCGCACCCGGGCCACGGGCTCGCCGTCGACGGTGCGGCCCCCCTGCTGCCAGAACCCGTAGACGCCGAGCTCGTCGCGATGGGGCGAGTCGGACGCCCCCCACACCCACGGCGCCCAGGCGACCCGCCCGGTGATGTCCTTGGTGTCGTCGACCTCGAGCGTGCCCATGCCCCCGTTGGAGAGCATCACGGCGTAGGAGAGCGCGCCACGGCCGACGGAGAGGGTGTCGAACACCTGCACCCCGAGGTCGCGATAGCCGCTCCCGCCCGCGGTGTAGGCCCCGGCCACGCTCGGGTTCTCGAGCAGCAGCTGGCTCGTCGCCGCCGCGTAATTGACGAACTCCGCGGCGACCGGGTTCGACTCGAGGGCCTCCTCCCCGAGCGGAAGCTTGAACTGGCCGATCCGGACGCGCGCGCCGGGAACGTAGGAGAAGGTGACCGACGCGTCGGTGAGCACGACCGGATCGACGCGGGTGAGGGTGTTGTCGCCGAGCTCGGCGGCCAGGAGCCAGGCCACCCGGCCGCCGGTCGTCGGGACCGCCCCCCGGAGCCCGGCGCGCACGCGGCGGAGCGAGAACCCCCAGGTGGCGTCACCCGAGCCCACGCGGTTGAAGGTGGCGCGCTCTCCGTCGAACGCGGCCAGGGCCTCGCTGGTGAGCCCCTCGACCGGCTCGCCGAAGGGGACGCCTTCGCCGAGGGCGTGGACGAACCCCCAGGGCCGCATCGCCGCGGGGTCCGGCCCGGGCTCGGTGCCTTGGAGCATGAGCCAGTCGGCGGCGGCGGCCGTGCCGAGGAGGAGGAGGAACATGGGATCTCCGTCAGTACCGCGCGTCGCGCGGTTTTCCGCCGTTCGGCCAATCCTCGCCCTTGCGGGCGAAGTCGGGGCGGGGCTGGGTGGTGAAGAAGGCCGCGAGGTCGTAGGCCTCCTGATCGGTCAGCGAGCCGCCCTGACCGAGCGGCATGTTCCAGCGGACGAACGCCGCGGCGGTGTCGAGCCGCGCCATCCCCGCGCCGATGTTGAACGAGCCCTCCCCCCAGAGCGCGGGGAACAGGTAGGCGCCCTCGGGCCCCGCGAGCCCCGCCCCGTCTGCGGCATGGCACGTGACGCACTTCTCGGCGTACAGCGCCTCGCCGTGCGCGGGGTCGGGGGTGGGCGGGTCCTTGATCCGCGCGAACCCGCGCCCTTCGATGGGCACCCCGCTCGGCACGCCCGCCGAGAGCCAGGTCATGTAGGCGACGATCGCGGTCATGTCCTCGCTGTCGGCGGGGAGCGGCGTGCCGTTCATGCTGCGCTCGAAGCAGTCGTTCACCCGGTCCTGCAGGACGTTGACGCTCTCGTTGCGGGTGCGGAACTCCGGGAACACGCCGGTGATGCCGATCCACGGCCCGGCGTTCGCGACGGTGCCGCCCTGGAGATGGCAGCTCGTGCAGTGGAGCCCGTTGCCGACGTGATCGGGCAGCTCCTCGCGGGTGCGGGAGACGAGGGCCTGCCCGCGGCGGACGGCCTCCCCGAGCGGACCTTCGGGGAGGGTCGCGGGATCCGGCGCCTTCAGCGGCCAGGCCTTCGGCTTCTCCGCCGCCGGAGCCACCGCGGCGCCCTTCGGTGCGGCGTCGGTCCCGCATCCGGCGGCCCCGGCGCCGAGCAGGGCGAACGTGGCCATCGGCAGGATCAGGTGCGAGGTGAACTTCGACGTGGACATCGGGCCTCCGGGGCGGTTGGTGACGTCAGCCCTGGATGATCGTTTCGCGGCCACACTGCTGGTTGGCGGGCACCGCGCGGTCGATCTGCTTCGGATAGGCGAGCTTCAGATCCGCCATGAGCGCGACGAACTCCGCCTTCGTCCGGCCGCCGCCGAGTCGGGCGTTCAGCGCCGCCTCCTCCTTGACGGTGGAGATCGTGCGGCCCTTGTAGTCGTGGGCCGGGTAGACGAGCGTGTCGGCCGGGAGGCTGAAGATCTGCCCGTGGACGCTGTCGTAGAGCCGGCCCGCGTCGCCCTGCTGGAAGTCGGTGCGGCCGCAGCCCCCGATGAGGAGGGCGTCACCGGTGAACACGCGGTCGGCGCCCACGTAGACGACACACCCGTTGGTGTGGCCCGGCGTCTCGCGGACCTCGAGGTCGACGCCGTCGACGCGGATGTGGTCGCCGTGCTTGACCGGCACGTCGGCGCACGCGGCGCCCCCGTCCCGGTGGACGACCGTCCGGCTGCCGAGGCGCTCCCGGAGCGCGGCGCCGGCCGTGACGTGGTCGGCGTGTACGTGGGTCTCCAGCGTGTACACGAGCGTGAGGCCGAGCTCGGCGAGGAGCGTCACGTAGGTCTCGACCTCCTCGACCACCGGGTCGACGAGGACGGCCCGGCGCGTGTCCGCGTCGGCGAGCAGGTAGGTGTAGGTCGAGGAGAGGGGCTCGAAGAGCTGGCGGAAGATCATCTGGACTCCAGGTGAAGAGAGTTAAAGCAAGCTCCGTGCCAAGCTCGATTCCTCCTGTTTCGGGCCTTTCCGGGCGGTCTGTTTCACCGCTCGGGCGCATGTTTCGTTTCGCCTTGCGGGCCTGAAACACGAAGGGCGCCGCCGAAACCGGCGACGCCCTCCTCCACGACCGCCCTCGGTTCAGCCCTGCGACTCGCCGGCGAGCTTCTCTTCGGCCGGGCTCCGCCCCTCGTGCGGGCACCACTCGCAGCTCGCCCGCGCGCACTCGGGCCGGGACTCGCGGCGGACGAGCATGACCGGCACGTGCGCTTTGTGGGCCACCCCCTCGGCGACACTGCCGAGGACGAGCCGCGCGAGCCCGGTGCGGCCGTGCGTCCCGATGATGATGAGGTCGGCCCCGAACGCCTCGGTCTCCGAGAGGATGGTGGCGACGACCGGGCCGAGCTTCACCGCGATCTCCGCGGTCGCCCCCAGCTCCCGCGCCGCCGCCGCGAACGACTCGAGCCGCACGCGGGTGTCGTCGATGAGGTAGTCGGCAGCGGTCCGATCGACGCCGTCGGGTCGGACGTGGGCGTCCGCGGCGACGTCGCGGGGGAGCTCCGCCACGTGCAGCACGACCAGGCGGGCGCCGAGGCGGGTGGCGAGGCCGGCCGCCTGCCGGGTGACCAGCAGGGAGCAGGTGGAGAAGTCGACGGGGACGAGGATCGTGCGGATGTTCACGGGAGCTCCAGGGACGTTTGTTGCGAAGCGAGGGGCGCGTGGGGGCACGCGCGAGGAGCGCTCACTGCCCCGCCCGGGCGGCTTCCCACACCGAGAAGCCCCACATCCCCGCGAGCATCGAGCCCGTGAAGAGCATCGTGGAGGAGGCGCCGGCGACCACCGAGGTCAGCGCCGGGCCCGGGCAGTACCCGCCGAGGCCCCAGCCCGCCCCGAAGAGCACGGCGCCGACGAGCAGCCGGGCGTCGATGTCGCGGCGGGTCGGGAGGCCCCACCGCGCGCCCCACACGGGCTTCTGCAGGCGCGGCACCAGCCGGTAGGCGAGGAAGTGCACCGCGATGGCGCCCCCCATCACGAAGGCGAGCGAGGGATCCCAGTCCCCGAGCACGTCGAGGAAGTTCACCACCTTCGCCGGCTGGGTCATCCCGGAGAGGAGCAGGCCGACGCCGAAGACGACGCCGGCGCCGAGTGCGGTGAGGATGCTCTTCACGAGGCACCCCCACCGAGCTGGCCCACCGCGACGGCGACCGCCGCCCCGACCGCCATGAACGTGACGACGCTCGCGAGGGAGCGCGGGCTCATGCGGGAGAGCCCGCAGACCCCGTGGCCGCTCGTGCAGCCGTTCCCGAGCCGCGTGCCGACCCCGACGAGGAGCCCGGCGACGATCAACATCCACGGGGCCCGGACGACCTCGACGGCGACCATCGACGGGGCGAGGAGCGCGCCGCCGATCCCGGCGAGGACGAGCCCGCCGAGGAAGGCGAGGCGCCACCCGATGTCCCCCGCCTTCGGGGTGAACAGGCCGCCGACGATGCCGCTGATGCCGGCGACGCGCCCTTCGAGGAGCAGCAGGGCGGAGGCGGAGGCGCCGATCAGGGCGCCTCCGAGGGTCGAGAGCAAGGGAGTGAACTCAGGGGACACGATTCACCTCAGATCTGCTGGTAGAGGACGAAGCCGGCCATGACGAGCACGAAGCCCGCGAAGCCGCGCCGGAGCGCGTCCGGGGGGACGATCCCGGCGAGGCGGCTGCCGGCGAACGAGCCGACGACCGCCGCACCCGAGACGAGGGCGGCGAGCTCGAGATCGATCGTCACGTGGGATGCGTGTCCGGCGTACCCGGCGAAGCTCTTGAGCGCGATGACGAGGAGCGACGTGCCGACCGCCTTCTTCATGGGCAGCCCGCCGAGCAGCGCGAGCGCCGGCACCACGAGGAACCCACCGCCCGCGCCGACGAGCCCGGTGACCACGCCGACGACGAGCCCTTCGGCCACGATCTTCCAGAGCGCCTGCCCGTGGCCGGTGGTCGGCCCCGGGTCCTTCCGGCCCCGGAACATCGCCACGGCCGTGGCGAGCATCATCAACCCGAAGAGGACCAGGAGCACGTTCGCCGGGATCCAGCCGGCGACGAACCCGCCGACGTACGCCCCCACCATGCCGGCCCCGCCGAACACGAGGCCGGTGCGCCACTCGACGTTCCCGGCGCGGGCGTGCTGGATGACGGCGGCGACGCTGGTGACGCCGACGACGAGGAGCGAGGTCGCGATGGCCGCCTTCGTCTCGATGCCGAGGGCGTAGATGAGGATGGGGGTGGTGAGGATCGAGCCGCCGCCGCCGAGGAGCCCGAGGGCGATGCCGATGAGGACCGAGAGGACGAGCGCGAGGACGAGCATGGCTCAGCCCACTTCGCGGAGGCGGGGCAGCGCGTTCGCATCCCAGGCAATCATCCCGCCGACGAGGTTGAAGAGGTTCGGAAAACCCATCCCCGCGAGGGCCGTGGCGGCGCGGGCCGACCGCGCGCCGCTGCGGCAGATGAGGAGGATGGGCGCCTCGCGGTCCCAGGCGGCGGCGGCCTCGACCACGGTCGAGAGCGGGACGAGCTCGGCGCCGGGCACGTGGCCGAGCGGGCCGACGAACTCGTCGGGCTCGCGGACATCGATGAGGCGCACGTCGCCGAGGTGGTTCAACGCCGCGAGGGGGGAGACGTCGCGGTAGCCACCGGGTTGAGCATCGGAGCGCGAGAGGAGGAGAGGGGGGACCATGTGAACTCCAGGGTGAGGAACGACGGTGTGTCAGCCGACCCTGAAGCAATCGACGTGCCACCCCTCGGCCGGACCCCCAATCCCGCTTCATCGCGGGGAATTTCACTCGTGCTCCCTCGCGCCTGTTTCGTTACGTTTCACGCATGGAACGAGACACGGACCTCCAGGGCTGGCTCCGGCGAAACGGCGTGGGGGCCACCTTCCGCGCGCTCGCGGGGCTCCTGCCCGGCGCGGCGGTCGTGGTGACCGACGCCGAACGCCACGTCCTCTACTGGTCCCCCGAGGCCGAGCGCCTCTTCGGCCACGGCGCCGCCGAGGTCCTCGGGCATCCGTGCCCGGACGGCGTCGTCTGCGACGAGGGGGGGCCGCGCCCGTACGGCGCCGCGGTGCGGGTCACCCGCGCGGACCGCTCCAGCGTGTACGTCCGCCACTACACGCGCGTCTTCTCCGACGCCGAGGGCCCCACCGGCGCGATCCACGTCCTCGTTCTCGACGCCGCCGGGCACGTGCTCCCCCCGGTCGCGTCGACGCGCCCCGAGGTGACCGAGTTCCACGGCATCGTCACGCGGGATCCCGGCATGATCCAGGTGATCCAGCTCGTCCGGAACGTCGCGGAGACCGAGGCGACCGTCCTCGTGCGAGGGGAGAGCGGCACGGGCAAGGAGCTCATCGCCCGCGCGATCCACCTCGAGAGCCGACGGCGGCGCGGGCCGTTCGTGGCGGTGAACTGCGCGGCGTTCACGCCCACGCTCCTGGAGAGCGAGCTCTTCGGGCACGCGAAGGGCGCGTTCACCGGCGCGGTGGGCGCGCGCAAGGGCATCTTCGCGCAAGCGGACGGCGGGACCCTGTTCCTCGACGAGGTGGCCGAGCTGCCGATGGAGCTCCAGGCCAAGCTCCTCCGCGTGCTCCAGGAGCGCGTGTTCGTCCCCGTCGGCGCCACCGAGCCGGTGGAGGTCGACGTGCGCGTGGTCGCCGCCACGCACCGCGCGCTCCGCGAGGAGGTCCGTGCCGGCCGGTTCCGCGAGGACCTGATGTTCCGCCTGCGCGTGGTCCCGATCTTCCTCCCGTCGCTACGCCAGCGGCCGCTCGACATCGACCTGCTCCTGCGCCACTTCGTGGAGGCGTTCAACCGCGCCGGCCCCCGGGTCGTCGCGGGGTTCTCGCCCGAGGCCATGCGCGCCCTGCTCGACCATCCCTGGCCCGGAAACGTGCGCGAGGTGCGCAACGTGGTCGAGTACGCGTTCGCCGTCGGGCGGGGGCCGACCATCGGGCTCGACGAGCTGCCGCCCGAGCTCCGCGAGAAGCGGCGCGACCCCAGCGTGCGCACCCCCACCACGCACGCCCACCCGCCCGCCCCCGCCCACGGGGAGGCCGATCGGATCCGCGAGGCCCTGGAGGAGGCGGACGGGGATCTCGACCGGGCCGCCGCCACCCTCGGCGTGAGCCGCACGACGTTCTGGCGGATGCGGAAGCGGGCAGGGGTGTAGGGTGGGGCGATAGATGAAACCTTTGTCCTCCCCTCTCTCGTGCGACCCCGACGAGATCGCCGCCCTGATGCGCGCGGGTGACCTGGCCGCCCTCGACCGGCTCACCCGCTGCCAGGGGGAGCGGCTCCTCGCCGTCGGGCGGCGCTACTGTCGTGACGAGCAGGACGCGCGCGACGCCGTACAGGACGCGCTCCTCGCCGCCGGCACCCACCTCGCCGACTTCCGTGGCGAGGGCTCCGCGGAGGGCTGGGTGGTCCGCATGGTGGCCCGCGCGTGCGGCCGCATGCGCCGTGGGCGCCGGAACGACCCCTCCCTGCACGTGCGAGAGGTCGACGTGGCGGCCCCGATGGAGGACGATCCGGAGTCCCTCGCCGGACGCGCCCGCATCGCCGAGGCGCTCGGGAGCGCGCTCCTCGCGCTCCCCGCGAAGGATCGCGCCGTGCTCGTCCTCGCCGAGGCGGAGGGCTGGACCGGGCCGGAGATCGCCGCGAAGCTCGGCGTCACGCCCAACGCGGTCCGCACGCGCTTGTCGCGGGCCCGGCGCGCGGTCCGCGAGCGGCTGGACGGGGCGGTCGACTAGTTAGATCGCGTCGAGCGCCCGGGCGAGGCGCTCGCGCACCTCGGTCGCGACGCCCTCCATCCCCGGCTTCGCCACCACGCCGAAGAGCGCGAGGGGGTCCACCGCGGCGACGATGGCGCCACCGGCGTCGTCGGCGGTCACCGCGACGTTGCAGGGGATGAGGAGGCCGGTGCCCGGCTCCAGCGCGAGCGCCTGGAACGCCAGCGGCGGGTTGCAGGCGCCGAGGATGACGTACTCGCGCATGTCCGCGCCGAGCTTGGCCTTCATCGTCGCGCGGACGTCGATCTCGGTGAGGACGCCGAAGCCCTGCGTCGCGAGCGCGGCGCGGGTCCGGGTGAGGGCGTCCGCGAAGGGAACGCCCGGGAGGGCGCGCACGAGGGCGTAGGGGGTGGCGGGAAAGGCGGGCACGGTGTCCATGTGGGGTTCCTCACCGGGTAGTGCCATCGGCGAGGCGAAGTGTGTCAGGCATCTACCGGGCCACGTGCGTGACGATGTTCACGCGGTACCCCTCCACGGCGGGGGGCGGCTCCGCGGGCGGCGGCCACACCGGTGCCTGGGTGGGCTCGATGACCAGGAGCGTACCGAAGGAGCCGGCCACGTCGGCGTCCGCGGGCACCTCGACGCGGTAGGGCACCTCGGCGGTGCCGCCCGCCCGGACCGTGACCAGGCGCGGGGTGAACCGGAGCCACGCCCGGTTGGAGCCCGAAACGGTCGGGCCTTCGCCCTCGTCGGCCGCGTCGCGTGGGTAGACGACGACCTCCACGGGCTGGTCCCCGTCGTTCCGGAGCACCACCCGGCCCTCGGCCATCTGGCCGGCGGTGAGCGACGCCTCCTGGAGGAGGCTCCCGACGACGTGGAGGTTCGCGGCGTGGCTGGGGGCGGCGGCGAGAAGGGCGGAGAGGAGGACCATGATTCCCTCGTGGTTACCCACCCTCCGTCGGGCTCCCGGCGCCGGACCTTGAGGGCGGCGCGAAGAAAAGTGCGCGGCGGTCAGGCCTTGCAGATCTCCAGGCCCCGCTGGACCGCGGGGCGCTCGGCCACGAGCTTCGACCAGCGGTCGACATGCGTCGGGAGCGTGAGCCCGAGGTAGCCCACGGCGGCGTTCGCCCACGGCCACGTCGCCACGTCGGCGACCGAGTAGCTACCTGCCAGGTACTCGACCTCGGCGAGGCGCTGGTCGAGCACCCCGAGCAGGCGCAGCGACTCGTTGGTGTAGCGGTCGATGGCCATCGGCACCTTCTCCTGCGCGCGCAGGAAGAAGCCGGCCTGGCCGAACATCGGACCGACCCCGGCCACCTGGAACATCAGCCACTCGATCGCCTCCCACCGGCGGCGGGGGTCCTCCGGCAGGAGCTTCCCGGCCTTCTCCGCGAGGTAGAGCAGGACGGCGCCCGACTCGAAGATCGCGATGGGTCGGCCGTCGGGCCCCTCCCGGTCGACGATGGCCGGGATCTTCCCGTTCGGGTTGATCGCCCGGTAGGCGGGCGTGTCCTGCTCGCCCGCGCCGATGTTCACGAGGTGGCGCTCGTAGGGGAGGCCGAGCTCCTCCAGCGCGATCCCGAGCTTCTGTCCGTTGGGCGTGTTCCAGAGGTAGGCGTCGATCAAGGGCTCTCCGAGGGGGCGCGGAACCTAATCCGGGCACCCGCTCGGAGACTGGCCCCCCGTCGCGCCTTCCGAGCCTACGGGGTCCAGTCCCCGGCCGGCCCGCCGTACGCCCCGAGGTCCGCGGCCGACCCGTCGGCGTCGGCATCGCCGGGCGCCCCCGCGTCGATCGCGGGCGAGCCGCTCCGGAGCGCGAAGTCGTCGTTGGTCCAGTCGGCATCGTCACTCACGCCGACGAACAGCGGATCCGCCACGAGGTTGCCCGCGCCCGAGCCCGCGAGGCCGGCGTAGTTCGTCGTGTTGCCGTACACGAGGTTGTAGGTGTACGTCGCGTCCGTGCCATCCTCGGAGTACACGCCGACCCCGGCGTTGTAGGCGATGATGTTGTTGGTGAGCGTCGGGGTCGTGCGCCGCCACTGGAGCACGCCCGCGCCGTAGTCGGTGTCGGTCACCTCGTTGAAGGTGATGGTGTTGTTCGTGATCTGGGCGGACGGGTAGAGGTCGTTCGCCTCGTAGGTCACAATCCCGCCGCCGAACATGGACGCCACGTTGTCCGTGATGAGGTTGCTCGCGACGAAAGGGCCGGTCGGCCCCGAGATCTGGATGTTGATGCCGCCGCCCTGTCCGCCGGCGACGAGGTCGGAGTCCATCGCGATGTTGCCGGCGATCACGTTGTTCACGATGATGGCGTCGGTGTAGGCGATCCAGAGCCCGCCGCCGTCCCCCGCGGAGTTGTCCGCGATGAGGTTGCCAGCGATGTACGGCGAGCCGCCGCGCACGTTGATGCCGCCGCCGTCGGAGCCGTTCTCGGGGCCGCCGTAGCCGGCGTCGTTGTTGGTGATCTCGTTGTCGACGATGACGGGATCGCCCTCGTAGACGCGGATGCCGCCCGCGAGGTAGGGGCTCACGTTGGCGACGTTCCCGGTGATCACGTTGCCCTCGATGGTCGGCGACGCGTAGCGCACGCGGATGCCGGGCCCCTCGTCGCCCCCGCCGTTCGTGATCGTGAAGCCGAAGATGCGGGCTTCCTCGGTCTCGGCGGTCTCGAAGGCCACGACGCTGTCGAGCCCCTGGCCGTCGAGGATTGTAGCCTCCGCGCCGCTCACGCTCTCGGCGTTGACCGGGTAGCCGTACCAGTTCACGTTCTCGAGGTAGGTACCCTCGTAGGCGCGGACCTCGTAGCAGGCGGTTGCGCCGGCGATGTCGATGGCCTCCTGCAGGGTGCCGACCGGGAAGTCGATGCGACCATCCCCCACGGTGCCCGGCGCCGGGGATGCGTAGACCGGGCAGTAGTCCTCGCAGTCGGCGAGCCCGTCGGCGTCGGCGTCGAAGTCGATGTCGAAGCGACCGTCGCAGTCGTTGTCGCGGCCGTCACAGAGCTCGGGCGCGCCCGGGTAGACGGTGGCCTCGCTGTCGTCACAGTCGTCGTCGGCGGTCGAGCCGTCCCCGTCGGCGTCGACGGGCGGGGCGGTGTCGGTGTCACCGGTGTCGTCGGTGTCGGCCGTGTCGTCGGGGAGGTCGGTGTCGGACGCGCCCGTGTCGTCCGCGTTGGCGACGGGATCCTCGCTCTTGTCCGTCAGATCCGCGCTGCAACCGGAGAGCGCCAACGCGCCGAACGAGAGGGTGACGAGCAGACGACCGACCATGTGTGCCTCCAGGGGCCAGCAAGGTACGGGATCGCCGCCGAATGTCAAGTAACGGTGAAGGCGGCCGCGACGACGGCCGCCTTCACCCGTGGGAACGCGGCCTAGACCGTGTCTTCGTCGTCCTCTTCGTCCTCGTCCGCCGCCGCGAAGAGCGCCTCGGCCTGGGCCTGCACCTTGGCGAAGGTGGCCTCGTCGGCCACGTCGGAGAAGCTCTCCCCGCCGTCCTCGTCCTGCTCGTAGCGGAAGATGAAGATCTCGGTGGCCTCTTCCTCGTCGGCGTCGGCGGGGGTCAGGAGCGCGTACTGGTCGCCCTCGACCTCGACGATCGCCAGGAACTGGTATTCCTGCTCGTTGCCGTCGGCGTCGGACAGGATGACGATGTCGTCCTCTTCGTCTTCCTCGCCTTCGCCGTCCTCGACGTCGTCCAGCTCGGGATCGACGGCTTCCTCATCCTTGTCGTGATCGTGATCGTGATCGCTCATGCGGACTCCAGGGCCCGGGGACCTAACCGTGCCGACCCTCGAAGTCACGCATGAAAGCGGCAAGACTCTGGACGCTCTCGAGCTCCAACGCGTTGTAGAGACTGGCCCGGATCCCGCCTACCGAACGGTGCCCCTTCAAGCCGTCGAAGCCCGCAGCCTTGGCCTCCTTGACGAAGGCCTCCTCGAGCGCCTCGCTGGGGAGCCGCCACGTGACGTTCATCACCGAGCGCGACTCCACGGAGGCGTGCGGCCGCCAGAAGCCGCTGCGATCGAGCTCGGCGTAGAGCGTGTCCGCCTTCGCGCGGTTGCGCGCGATCGCGCCCTCGAGCGACCCGTTGGCCTCCATCCACGCGAACACCCGCTCCAGCACGTAGATGCCGAAGGCGTTGGGGGTGTTGTAGAGGGAGCCCTCCTTCGCGTGCACCTTGTAGTCGAGCATGGCCGGGAGGCCGGCCGCGCCGCGCTCGAGGGCCCACGGCGAGAGGATGACGAGCGTGAGCCCGCTCGGGCCGAGGTTCTTCTGCGCGCCCGCGTACACGAGATCGTGCTGCGACACGTCGAGCGGCACGCCGGCGATGTCCGAGGAGGCGTCGAGCACCCGCGGCTTCCCGCCGCTCTGGGGCAGGTGGTGGAACTCGGTGCCGTAGATGGTGTTGTTCGTCGTGTAGTGGAGGTACACGGCCTCGTCTCGGACGGTGTAGTCCGCGTCCTGCGGCACGCGCTTGAAGTTGTTCGGCGCGTCGTCCCAGATCGCCTTCGCGTCCCCCACGCGCTTCGCTTCCTTGAGCGCCTTCTGCGCCCAGGTGCCGGTGACGAGGTAGTCCGCGGCCTCGCCGGGGCGGAGCAGGTTGAGCGCCGTCATGTAGAACTGGAGCGAGGCGCCGCCCTGCAGGAACAGGACGCTGTAGTCGGCCGGCACGTTCAGGACGCGGCGCACACGCGCCACGGCGCTGTCGACGACGGCCTGGAACGTCTTGCTGCGGTGCGAGATCTCGAGGAGCCCGAGCCCGGAGCCGTTGAGGTTCGGGAGGGCGTCCCGCACCTCCTCGACGACGGAGAGGGGGAGGACCGCGGGGCCCGCGCCGAAGTTGTGGATGCGACCGTAGCTCATGGGTTCACCGGGACTTGGGAGACGGAGAAGATGTGGACTTCGGACTCGAGGCGGGCGACGGCCTCGGGCGCGAGCGCCCCGACCATTCCGATGCGCGCGCAGGCGGCCTCTCCGCCGGAGAACACGATGTTCTGCATGTCCTCGATGTTGATGGACGCCTCGCGGAGCACGCCGAGCACGCTCGCGAGCACCCCCACGCGGTCGGCGTGGCGCACGACCAGGAGGTGGTTGGCGGGGGAGCGGGTGGCGAGGTTCACCACGTTGGGGATGGGGGCGCCGGCCTTGTAGGCCGACACGATCCGGACGACCTCCTCGCCGACGGCCTCCTCGGCCTCGTCCGTGCTCGCGCCGATGTGGCACGTGCCGTAGACGTTCGGGGAGTCGACGATGGGGTCGGCGAAGGGACCGGTGGCGCCCCCGGGCTCGATGGCGAACACGTCGAGGCCGGCGCGGACGCCCTTCGAGACGATGGCCCGCGCGAGGGCGTCCTGGTCGACGACCTCGGCTCGGCAGGTGTTCACGAAGTAGGCGCCCGGCTTCATCGCGGCGAACACGCTCTCGCCGATGCGGCCGCGCGTCTCCTTCGCGAGCGCGAGGTGCACGCTCACGGCGTCCGCGTTGGTCACGGCGGCCTCGATGGTGAGGGCGCGCTCGACGCCGATGGCGGCGGCCTCGGCGTCCGTCAGCGAGCGCGACCAGGCGACGACGCGCATGCCGAACGCCCGGGCGCGCACGATGACCTCCCGACCGATCTGGCCGGTGCCGAGCACGGCGAGGGTTCGGCCCCGGAGCCCGCGCGCCACGCCGAAGCTCTTCTTGTCCCACTTGCCCGCCCGCAGCGACGCGACGTTGTCGGAGATGCGGCGGTCGAGGTTGACGAGGTGACCCATCGCGAGCTCGGCGACGGCGACCGCGTTCTTGCCGGGGCAATTGGCGACGTAGACGCCACGCGCCGAGGCCGACGCCAGGTCGATGGTGTTCACCCCGGCGCCGGCGCGGATGACGAGCGCCAGGTTGCGCGCCGCGCCGATGTCCGCGGCGGTGACCTTCGTGCTGCGAACGACGAGCACCTCCGGATCCAGCTCGGCGATGCGCGCCGTGAGCGCGGCCTCCTTCGCAGTGGTGTCGACCGTGACTTGCGCACCGGTGTCTTGGAGACGACCGGGCACGAACGAGGCGAGCTTGTCGGCAACGAGGACACGCACCGAGGACCTCCGGGTCTTTCTTCGAGGGGGCGCCGCAGTCTAAGCTGTCACTCGGAAGATGTCCCGGGCGGTTCCTTTCAGAAAGCGTACTTCCGAAGGAGGAGAGACAGCATGGCGCGGATTCTCGCCGTAGACGACGAACCGTTCGTTCGCCGCGCGGTTTCGCGCGTGATGAACCGGCTCGGCCACACCGTCTCCGAGGCCCCCGACGGCGTCGCGGCCATCCGGATGGCGCAGGAGTCGACCTACGACATCGCCTTCGTCGACTTCGACATGCCGGGCGGACCCGACGGGCTCGCGGTGCTCTCCCGCCTGCGCGAGCTCTCGCCCAGGTGCGTGCGGGTGTTGATGACCGGTCGCACCGACTTTCCGCTCGTGATCGAGGCCATCAACAAGGGAGAGGTGCTCCGGGTACTCCCGAAGCCCTTCCATGTCGAGCAGCTCGAGCTCCTGCTGAACGATCTCATCGAGGCCGCGCGGCGGCTCGCCAGCGTCGCGGACACCGAGAACGACGTTTCGGAGGTCTCCCGCCTCTTCCAGGAGCTCCTCGACGGGGACCACCTCGCGATGGCCATCCAGCCCATCGTGTCGCGTGACGACGGGGCGGAGGTGGTCGCCGTGGAGTGCCTGCTGCGCAGCACCCACCCCTTCCTCGCCAACCCCCTCTCGATCCTTCACGCCGTCGAACGCGCGGGGCGGGTGCGCGAGTTGAGCGAGCAGGTCAATCGTCTCGCCGCGGAGTGGGCCGTCCGCCTGCCCGAGGAGCTGCTGCTGTTCGTCAACATCCACCCCGCCCAGCTCGACGATCCCGAGGTGGAGGCGCGCTTCGCGCCGCTGGTCCCGCACGCGAACCGGGTCGTCCTCGAGATCACCGAGCGGGCGAGCCTGCGGGACTTCACCCACTGGGAGTCGTCGATCCAGCGGCTCGAGGCGCTCGGCTTCCGGTTCGCGCTCGACGATCTGGGCAGCGGCTACGGCGGGCTCGCGCTGCTCGCGGACCTGCGGCCGGCGTTCATCAAGGTGGACATGAGCATCGTGCGGGACGTCGACCGGAAGGTCCAGAAGCAGCGCCTCGTGGATCTCCTCATCACCTTCGCCAACGCGACCGGCGCCGTCCTCGTCGCCGAGGGCGTGGAGACGGAGGGCGAGGCCCGCGTGCTCATCGACGCCGGAACGCACCTGCTTCAGGGCCACTACTTCGCGCGACCCTCGTTGATCTGGCCGGCGCCGCGCGCCGAGGCGAGCCCGGAGCGATCCACGCCGTAGCGTCACACGGGCCTCCCCGATAGTCAGGCGCGCTCATGACGCTCGTCTACGCCGGATCGTCCGCCTGGCCCGCCAACGCGCCCGGGCCCGTGGTCGCGATCGGCAATTTCGACGGCGTCCACGACGGGCATCGCGCGGTCCTCCGCCGCCTGTTCGCCCTCGCGGCGGAGGTGGGCGCCCCCTCGTGCGTGCTGACCTTCGACCCGGCGCCCACCGCGGTCCTCGCGCCCGAGCGGCACCAGCCGCGCATCCTCACCCTCCCCGACCGCGTGCGGCTCCTCGGCGAGGAGGGCGTCGACGCCGTGGTGATCGAGCCCTTCACCCGGGCGTTCGCGAGCCACCCCGCCCGGTGGTTCGCCAAGGAGCTCCTCGGGCATCGGCTCCGCGCGCGGGGCGTCGTGGTCGGGTACGACTTCCGCTACGGGCACCTCCGCCAGGGGGACGTGACGGGGCTCCGCACGTGGCTCCCGGACATCCCGATCGTCGAGGTGCCGGCCGAGGAGGCGGGGGGCACCCCGGTGTCCTCGTCGCGCGTGCGCCGGCTGGTCGCGTCCGGCGCCGTCGAGGAGGCCGCGGCGCTGCTCCGGCGCCCCCACTTCCTTCGCGGCACCGTCGTGCCCGGCGATCAGCGCGGGCGCACCATCGGCTTCCCCACCGCGAACGTGGAGAACGAGGTGGAGCTGGTCCCGGCGTTCGGCGTCTACGCCGTGCGGGTGCGGATCGACGACGCCGGCCCCCTCCTCCCCGGCGTCGCCAACATCGGCGTGCGCCCGACCTTCGGCGGAGGCGCCCCGCGGATCGAGGTCCACCTGTTCGACTTCGAGGGGGATCTCTACGGGCACACGCTCACCGTCGAGCTGCACGCGCGGGTGCGGGGCGAGCAGAAGTTCGACGGGGTCGAGGCGCTGGTGAAACAGATCGGGCTCGACGCGCGCCGGGCGCGGGAGCTGTTGTCATGATCACCGGGCGGACACGCGTGTTCGGGCTCCTCGGCCACCCCGTGCGGCACAGCCTCTCCCCCGCGATGCACAACGAGCTGTTCCGCCGCAAGCGCATCGACGCCATCTACGTCGCCTTCGACGTGCCGCCGGCACGCGCGGGGGATGTGGCCGACGCCATCCGTACGTTGGGGCTCGCCGGGGTCAACCTCACCGTCCCGTTCAAGGAGCGGGTGGTGCCGGGCCTCGACGGGCTCTCGGAGAGCGCCCGGCTCGCCGGGGCGGTCAACGTGGTGCTCCGGGAGGACGGCGGGCTCGTCGGGCACAACACCGACGGGGACGGCTACGTGCGCGCCCTCGTCGAGGAGATGGGCGTGAGCCCGGAGGGGCGGCGCGCCGTCGTCCTCGGGGCCGGGGGCACCGGCCGCGCGGTGGCCGCCTCGCTCGCGGCGCACGGGGCCATCGAGGTGCACCTCCTCAATCGGACCGAAGCGCGCGCCCACGCGGCGTGCGCGGCCCTCGCCGGCGCGTTTCCCGCCACCCGCTTCGGCGCTGGCCCGCTCACCCCGGCGGCCTTCGCCGCGCGCGCGCCGGCCGCCGATCTCGTCGTCAATTGCACCTCGGGTGAGGCCGTGCCGGCCGTGGCCGCGCTCGACGTGCGTACGCTCGCACGCGGCACGGTGTGGACGGACGCGAACTACTGGATGGCGGACCCGCCCCAGCTCGCCGCGTGCGCCGCGCACGGGGTCCGGATCCAGCGGGGCATCGGGATGTTGATGCACCAGGGAGCCCTCTCCTTCGGCCTCTTCACGGCCATGGCCGTCGACATCGACACCATCCGGGGCGTGCTCGACATCGGCGGCTGGTAGACTGCTCGGGCCATGGTCCCCCTCCCGTCGCTGTTCCTGCTCGCGCTCTTCGCCACGGCCGTGTTCGTGGTCATGCGCGCGATCTTTCCCGACACGGATCGCAAGGAGCTGGAGCGCCGGCTGGGCGGCGAACGCGGCGTCGAGGCCGCGGACCAGGCCGTCCTCGTCGACGCCTTCCGGCCGCTCTACAGCCTCTTCGTTCCGATCACGCGCGGCATGGGGCTGCTCCCGTACCGCCAGCGGATCGAGCGGGCCTTCGTCACCGCGGGCATGACCGGGCGCCTGACGACCGACGAGTTCCTCGCCTACAAGCTCTCGATGGGGATCCTCTTCTGGTTCCTTTTCATCGGGGTCCTCTGCTACGTGATCATCGGCATCTCCCCGCCGATCGCGCTCCAATTCGGCGTGCTCTTCCTCGGCTCGTTCTTCCCCGACATCTGGCTCCGCGGGCAGGTGCAGGATCGCCAGGGCGCGATCCGGCGCAGCCTCCCCTACGTGATGGACCTGCTCACGCTCTCCGTGGAGGCCGGCCTCGACTTCATCGCGGGCGTCCACAAGGTGTGCGAGAAGGCGCGGTCGGGCCCGCTCGTCGACGAGCTCGCGTTCATGCTCCGCGAGATCCAGGTGGGCGCGAGCCGGCAGCAGGCCCTCCGCAACCTCGCGCGCCGCACCGACATGCCGGAGCTGCGCTCGTTCTCCGCGCTCCTCATCCAGGCGGACATCCTCGGCGCCTCGATCGGCCCGGTCCTGCGCGCGCAGTCCGACCTCATCCGGACGCAGCGCTTCCAGGCCGCCGAGCGCGCGGGCGCCTACGCCGCCACCAAGATCCTGTTCCCGCTGATCCTGTTCATCATGCCGGCCGTCTTCATCGTCATCTTCGGCCCCATCGTGCTGAACTTCGTGTTCGGCTCCGGGGTGATCGGCGGCGGTCCCGCGCCGGGGGGCCTCGGTGGTTGACGTGCGCGTGGAGAACGCCTCGCGCGGCGTCGTGCTCGCGGAGCGCGCGGGCCTGGCCGTCGGCTTCTGGGACCGCCTCGTCGGCCTCCTCGGCCGCGCCGCCCTCCCCGAGGGTGCCGGGCTCTGGCTCCAGCCCTGCAACTCCGTCCACATGTGGTTCATGCGCTTCCCCATCGACGTCGTGTTCGTGTCCGCCGAGGGGGTGGTGGTGGCGGTCGTCCCCACCCTCCGCCCCTGGGCGATGACCCGCCCCTACTTCGGCGCCACGGGCGCGCTCGAGCTCCCCGCCGGGGTGATCGCGCGCACCGGGACCGCGCCGGGCGATCGCCTGATCCGGGAGCCCGCATGCGCCTGATCGTCGTGCGTGGCCCCTCTCCGGCAGGGCCCTTCGAGCTGCGGGAGGGCCTCAACCACGCCGGCCGGGGGCCCGAGTGCGAGGTCTTCCTGCCCAGCAAGCGGGTGTCCCGACGGCACGCCGTGTTCCAGGTCGTCGGAGGGCGCGTCGAGGTGCGTGACCTCGCGTCCCACAACGGCGTCCTCGCCGATGACGGCACCCGCGTGGAGGCCATCGCCCTGGCCCCCGGCGAACGTGTCCAGGTGGGGGACTACCTCCTGAAGCTCGAAGTCGTGGGGGACGATCTCGATCTCGAGGAGGAGGACGACATCGTCCTCGACGACGAGACCGCCGACGTCGCCGTGCCCGCCGCCCCGCCGCCCTTTGCCGCGGCCGCCGCGCCGTCGCCCCT
>JAKFCH010000379.1:0-5530 GCA_036676765.1 Deltaproteobacteria bacterium | reverse complement strand
CCGACGGCCCCCGCCGCCGCCACGTCGGCCCCGGCGGCCACGCCATGAGCGCCGCCCGCCAGACGACGGAGGCCGCGGAATGACCGTCGCCCGGCTCGGCGCGTGGCTCGCCGTCGGCGGCGCCGTGGCCTACGCCCTCTCCGCCCTCGGTCACGAGGGCCGCGCGGCCACGCCCGTCACGCTCACGACCGCGCCCGAGCACGAGCCCACCATCCCGCGGCCGGCCGAACCGCCGTGGGTCGTGCGCTACACGGTCCCCGCGGGCACCCTCCCGGTGGACGAGTGCGCGAGCAAGGCAAAGATCGAGTCTCCGGGGGTCGAGCGCCCGCCCACGCCGACCCCACCCCCGGAGCCGACGCCCCCGCCCACCGAGGTCGTGGGCATGTTGCGCGTCGACACCACTCCCGGGGCCACGAACGAGGCCCTCCCCGAGCCCATCCGTACGCGCCTCGGGTTCGGCGCGCCCTTCGACGTGGCCACCATCGCGCTGGAGCCCCTGCGCGGCCGCCCCGAGGATCTCGCCCGCGTGCGCGCCGTGCTCGCCAAGGCGGCGCGTCGGGAGGGACACACGCGCCTCGCCTTCTGGGGCGCCTCGCACGTTGCGGGTGAGTACTTCACGGGCGAGCTCCGGCGAATCCTCCAGGACCGCTACGGTGACGCCGGGCACGGTTTCCTGATGCCCGCCGCCCCGTGGACCGGCTACCGCGTGACCGACGCGAACCTGTGCACCGGCGGCACCTGGACGAGCGACTTCCACAACCGCAAGGGCGGCCGTGACGACGGCCTGTTCGGCCCCGGCGGCATGAGCGTCGAGGCCCTGGCACCCACGAGCTACGGCTGGGTACAGACCACCCGGACCAACCCACACGGCCGCGCGGTGAGCCGCTTCGAGGTGCTCTACCTGCGGCAGCCCGGCGGCGGCGCCCTCGACGTGCACGTCGACGACACCGATCCCATCCGCATCCCCACCGGCGTCGCCTCGGTAGCCGAGCGTGGCCCGGGCGTGGCCGTGCTGTCGGTGGCCGACGGCCCGCACCGCCTCGCCGTCTCCCCCGCGGGGGACGGCCCCGTGCGCCTCTTCGGCGTGCACATGGAGCGCGACGTGCCCGGCGTCCTCGTCGACGCCATGGGTGTGAGCGGGCGCACCGCCGCGTCGTGGCTCGCGTGGGACGACGCCCTCCAGAGCGCCTACCTCGCGCGCCGGCCGGTCGACCTCGCGGTGCTCGCCTACGGTACCAACGAGGCGAACGACCGCAGCCTCGGCGAGGACGAATACCGCGCCACCCTCCGGAAGGTGCTCACGCGCATGCGCAAGGTGCTCCCCGACGCCGCCTGTGTCCTCGTCGGCCCGAGCGACCGCGGCCGCAAGGTGTCCGGCCCCACCTACGCGATCTGGGGGCCCACCGCGTGGGTGGCCCGCGTCCAGCGCGAGATCGGCCCCGAGTTCGGCTGCGTGACCTGGGATCTCCAGGAGGCCACCGGCGGCCCCGGGAGCCTGTTGCGGTGGTGGGGCGCGTCGCCCTCGCTCGCCGCGGGTGATCTCATCCACTTCACCGCCGCGGGCTACCGCGAGCTGGCGAAGCGGTTCGTGGCGGCGCTGGACGAGGCCTGACGGCGCGGGCCTCGTCCGAGCGCGACCCGATCAGAGCAGGTCGACCTGGATGGCGCGGACCTGCTGCTTCAACGGCAGCCGGCCCTGGTGCCCGAAGGTCCACCCCGCGGCGTCGAGGGACGCGGCTTCCTCGAAGTTCTCCTCGAAGTCCGGGTCGGTGCGCCGGGCGTCGAAGGCCGTGAGGAGGTCGAGGTCCGGCACGCGCACGCACGGCCGACCCTCCTTCGTGTTGAAGGTGTGGCCCGCGAGGAGCCGCACGCATCGCCAGGTGTGGTTCATCCAGTTCTCCGGGTCCGCGCTCGTCTTGAGCACGACCCGGAGCCCGACCGGCCCGATGATGGCGAGGGACTTCATGTCCTCGGTCTGGAGGTCACCCTGGCGCCCGCCCATGGTGTGGAATTCGACCACGTGCCGCTCACCGGACAGGTTGAGCCCGGCGAACGCCACGAGATCGAAACGGAGCTTGGGGGCGACCTCCCAACGCATGGGCTAGCCCTTGCTCATGAGGGCGTCGAGCGTGGCGTCGTCCAGGCGGGCCGGGTGGCCGCGCCAGATCACCTTGCCGTCCTTCACGAGGGCGGCGGCCGGGATTCCGCTGACCGAGTAGGCCTTGGACAGCGAGCCGTCCTTCTCCTTGCCGATCGGGAACTTGGCCTTGGACTCCTTGATGAACTCCTCGACCTTCTCGTCGGTCGCGGACTTGGTCACCTTGGTGATGCCGACGACCTGGATGCCCTTCTCCTTGTACTTGCCTTCTTCCTCGGCGAGCTTGGGGAGCTCCTTCTTGCAGTGCGGGCACCACACTTCCCAGAAGACGAGCAGGGTGGCCTTGGACTCGCCGAGCGCGGCCTTGCCCTGGAACCACTTCTCCATCTCGAGCGGCGCGGCGTCGGTACCGATGAGGTTGACCTCGGTCGCCATGCGGGCGGCGGCCTTGCCGGCGCGCGTGGCGTCGAGCGGGGCGGCGGTGAGCACCGCGAGCTTGGCCTTGGCCGTGGTGTAGTCGTTCGCCTTGATGGCGTCCTGCACCTCGGTCATGAGCTTGCCGGCCTTCTCCTCGTCTTCGGGGTTGGCGGCGGCGGCCGCGGCCTTACCGGCGGGGGTCTTCTCGAGGGTGGCGATCTTCTCCTCGGTGGCCTTCACGCGGGCCTCGAGGGCGTCGAACTCGCTCTTCTGGGCGCAGCCCGTGAGGGCGAGGCCGGTGAGCAGGGACAGGAAGGCGAGACGGAACATGTGATTTCTCCAAAGGGTACTTGGGACGGCCGCGGGTAACACCACCGGTGGCGAGGCGCGAGCGGCGGGATAGGGAACCCCGCTTTCGGGACACCCACAATGGCGGCTCAGTACATTTTTGTCATGAAGGATCTGCGCAAGGCCTGGCCGGGCGGCAAGGAGGTCCTCAAGGGCATCTGGCTCTCCTTCTACCCGGGGGCCAAGATTGGCGTACTCGGCGGCAACGGCGCGGGCAAGTCCACGCTCCTGCGCATCATGGCCGGGGTCGACACCGATTTCACCGGGGAGGCCTGGGCCGCCAACGGCGTGAAGATCGGGTATCTCGCCCAGGAGCCCAAGCTCGACGACAGCAAGACCGTGCTCGAGAACATCGAGCCCGCCGTCGCCAAGACCCGCGCCCTGCTCGTCCGGTACGAAGAGATCGGCAACGCGATGGGGGAGGAGGACGCCGACTTCGACGCCCTGCTCGCCGAGCAGGCCGAGCTGCAGGACAAGATCGACGCCGCCGGCGCGTGGGACCTCGACCGCAAGCTCGAGATCGCCATGGAGGCCCTGCGCGTTCCCCCCGGGGATGCGCTGGTGGCGCCCCTCTCCGGCGGTGAGAAGCGCCGCGTGGCCCTCTGCCGGCTCCTCCTGGAGCAGCCCGACCTGCTCCTCCTCGACGAGCCCACCAACCACCTCGACGCCGAGAGCGTGGCGTGGCTCGAGCGCACGCTGCACGAATACCCGGGCACCGTCGTGGCGATCACCCACGACCGGTACTTCCTCGACAACGTCGCCGGCTGGATCCTCGAGCTCGATCAGGGCCACGGCATCCCTTGGGAGGGCAACTACTCGAGTTGGCTCGAACAGAAGCAGAAGCGCCTCGCCGTCGAGGAGAAGGGCACGGTCGCCCGCCAGAAGACGCTCGAGCGCGAGCTCGAGTGGATCCGGATGTCGCCCCGCGCGCGCCAGGCCAAGAGCAAGGCCCGCATCAGCGCCTACGAGGAGATGTTGCAGGACGAGCCCGAGGAGCGCCGCAGCCGCGCCGAGCTCATCATCCCGCCCGGCCCGCGCCTCGGCAACCTCGTCATCGAGGCCATCCACCTCAAGAAGGCCTTCGGTGACAAGCTCCTGTTCGAGGACCTGAACTTCAGCCTCCCCCGCGGTGGCATCGTCGGCGTGATCGGGCCCAACGGCGCCGGCAAGTCGACCTTGTTCCGCATGATCATCGGCACCGAGCCCGCCGACGGCGGCGAGCTCCGCATCGGTGACACGGTGAAGCTCGGGTTCGTCGACCAATCGCGCGACTCGCTCGATCCCAACAAGTCGGTCTACGAGATCGTCAGCGGCGGGCGTGACACCATCAAGATCGGCGGCCGCGAGATCAACTTCCGCGCCTACTGCGGTTCGTTCGGCTTCCGTGGCACCGACCAACAACAGAAGGTCGGCACCCTGTCCGGCGGCGAGCGCAACCGCGTGCACCTCGCCCGCATGTTGCAGGAGGGTGGCAACGTCATCCTCCTCGACGAGCCCACCAACGATCTCGACGTGGACACCCTCCGCGCCCTGGAGGACGCCCTGCTCGGCTTCGCCGGCTGCGCGGTCGTGACCTCCCACGATCGTTGGTTCCTCGATCGCATCGCAACGCACATCCTGGCGTTCGAGGGCAACTCCCAGGTGGTGTGGTTCGAGGGCAACTACCAGGACTACGAGAAGGACAAGAAGCGCCGCCTCGGCGCCGAGGCCGACCGGCCGCACCGCATCAAGTACAAGCCGCTGGTGCGCTGATTCGGTAGGTGTGTCCGGGCGCGACCCCGCCGGGGGCGGGGTCGCCGTCCTGCAGGCTCGGCCTGCGGCCTCGGTCCGCCGCCCGAGGCGTCGGGACCCCGCCGCGGAGCCGGCGGGCCTTCCGGGCGGCTCGCGCGGGGCCCTGCCGGCGCGAACGCGCGCACGCATCCCGGGAAGCCGTGGCTGGACGGCGCCGCCCGGTGCATGTTGGCCGCATGATCATCGACTCCATCGAAGCGCTCGAGGCCCTCTACGGCACTCCGGGCGAGGCCTCCACCGTGAAGGAGGTCGACCACGTCACGCCGGAGTACCGCGCGTACATCGAGGCCTCCCCGTTCGTGACGCTCGCCACGTGCGGGCCCGAGGGGCTCGACTGTTCGCCACGGGGGGACGCCGTCGGGTTCGTCCGGCTCCGGGACGCGCGGACGTTGGAGCTCCCCGATCGGCGTGGCAACAACCGCGCCGACTCGCTCCGGAACATCGTGCGCGACCCGCGCGTGGCGCTGCTCTTCTTCGTCCCCGGCGTGGACAACACGCTCCGCGTGAACGGCCGTGCCCACCTCACGACCGAGCAGGCGCTGCTCGACCGCTACCGGGTCGACGGCAAGGCGCCGCGGTCGGTGATGGTCGTCGCCGTGGAGACCGTCTACTTCCAGTGCGCGCGCGCCCTCCTCCGGTCGGAGCTGTGGAACCCCGCGCGGCACGTCGATCCGGGCAGCCTTCCGAGCGCCGGACAGATCCTGGCTGCGCTCTCCGCGGGCCGCGTGGGCGGCGAGCCCTACGACCGGGAATGGCCGGAGCGCGCGAAGGCGTCGATGTGGTAGGGCCGCGCTCCTCGTTGCCCCTCGCGGGAGCGCGAGGGACACGGAGGGCGCGCCGCCGCTCGGGGCGGCGCGGTCCGGCGGCGCGTCCGCG
>JAKFCH010000378.1:0-6763 GCA_036676765.1 Deltaproteobacteria bacterium | reverse complement strand
GGAGGCGGCCGCGCGAGCCAAGCGCGGAGCGCGCGCCCGAAGGGTGCCGACGGTGGCTCCGCCACCGGGCCGCCCGTGAATCGGCGCGACCCCGCACGCCCAGCCGCGCGCGCACGGCCGCCCCCCGCTAAACGGGAGCCCGTGGCCTCCTCCGACCCCACCGTCGACCCCACCGTCGACCCCACCGCCGCCCCCGCGCCCCCAGCGACCGTGGCGCCGTTTCCGACGCGCGCGGACGTGCTCGCGTGGCTGGACCGGCACGGGATCGGGCACGTCGCGCGGTTGAACCTGGAGGCGGTGGCCCCGCGCGTGCCACCCGACCTCTGGCCGGCGCTCCGCGGCATCGGTGCGCGACGGCGCCTCCTCGACCTCGCGAGCGCCGACGCGTGCGCGCGGTGGGGGGACTGGCTCGCCGCCTCGCCGCTACGAGACCTCCTGCCGGCCGCCGTGCGTCGCCTCCTGGACGACGAGCGCGCCGACGCAGAGCAGGCCCGCGCGGAGGTCGCGGCGCGGGTGGAGGCCCCCGGTGAGCCGCGCGCCCACGACGTCCACGCACGGCTCCTGGCGCTGCGCGCGGCCGTGTCCGACGCGATCGCCCCCCGCCCCGCCCGCGTGCTTCGGACCGACGCCGACGCCCTGCACCTCGACCCCGGGCTCCCCGGCTTCCGCTTCGAGGACCCGCGGCCGTGCGAGGCGCGGCTCCCGACGACCGGCGCCTTCGTCAAGCCCGAGGCCCGCCTCTCCCTCGCGCCGGGGGCCCTCCGCGCGGAGTGCACGTGCGGCGCGCCGTCGTGTGTGCACGTGCTCGCGGCGATCGACCTCGCGCTGCTCTGGCTGCGCCAGCCCGCCACCGACACGTTCCTCCGCGCGCTCGACACCCTCGCCCAGCCGGCCTGGGAGCGCACGTTGCTCGCGCTCGACCGGGCGCTGTCCGAGAGCCCGACCGCGCGCGCCGGCTTCGAGCTGGTGTGGCGGCTCTCGGTCCACGAGCACGCGGGGGTCGAGGTCGCGCCGTGGATCCACAAGTTCGGCAAGACGGGCCAGCGCGGCGTCGGCACGCGCTTCAGCCGGCGGCGCCTGCTCGCCGAGCACAGCGCGAAGCTCGCGCCCGAGGATGCCCGCGTCGCGTCGCTCTTGCCCGAGGACGACGGTCACGCCTCGCGCGCCCTGCTGGAGGCGCTCCTCGACCACCCGCGCCTCGTGCTCGAGGAGGCGCCCGACCGGCCCGTCCGCGTCGAGCGCACGCCCGTCGGCCTCGTGGCCGAGTCGCGCGGCGGCGCGGTGCGGATCACAGCGGGGGTCGACGGCACCGCGCTCCCGCCGGCGCTGCTCGATCGGGTGCGGCGGGCCCGCGCCGAGGACGCCGTGTTCCTCTGGGATGGGCGCCGCGTCACGCTCCTCGACGTGAAACCCGAGCTGCGCGCGCTGCTCGACGTGCTCCGGAAGGAGGGCGACGTCTTTCCGCCCGAGAGCCACGGCGCCCTGCTCGGCTCGCTCGCGAAGTGGGCCACGCACCTGCCCGTCACGATGCCCCGCAGCCTGCGCGGCGAGTCGGCGCCGCCGCGGCTCTCCCCCGTGCTCCGCCTCGAGGCCCAACCCGGCGCGGCGGTGAACCTGGAGCTTCGCATGCGGCCGCTCCCCGACAGCGGCACCTTCGTGCCCGGGGAGGGCCTCCGCGACGTACACGTACGCCGCGGCGAGCGGACGTTTCACGCGGTGCGCGACCTGCGTGCCGAGCGGGCGGCTGCCGAGGCCTTGTGCGCCGAGCTCCCGCTCCGGGAGGCCGAGGCGCTCGAACGCCCCTTCCACTTCCGCTTCGCGAGCGCGCACGGAGCGCTGGACCTGCTCGCCGCATGCGCGGCACGGGAGGCCCCCCCGGAGCTCGAGTGGGTGGGGAGACCGGTGCGGAGCGTCGGGTGCGGCGGCGCCCGGTCGCTCGGGGTCTCGCTCCATCGGCGGCGTGAGTGGTTCGGTGTGCTCGGCGGGCTCTCGGTCGCCGGCGAGCGCGTGGAGCTGGCGCGGCTCCTCGACGCGGCGCGGCGCCAGGAGCGCTACGTCCAGGTCGACGCCCACACCTACGTCGAGCTCGACGAGGCGCTCCGGCTCCACCTCGCGCGGCTCGCCGACCACACCCACGCCACGCGGCACGGCCTGGAGGTGGGCCCCGCCGCGGCCGAGGCGCTCTCGGCCCTCGCGCGGGAGGGCGCGGTCGTCGACGCCGACGAGGCCTGGCGCCAGCTCGTCGCCCGCGTAGCCACCGCAGAGGCGCTCGCCTCCGACGTGCCCGCCGCCTTGCAAGCCGAGCTTCGCCCCTACCAGGCCGAGGGCTTCCGCTGGCTGACGCGCCTCGCGTCGTGGGGCGCCGGCGGCGTGCTCGCCGACGACATGGGCCTCGGCAAGACCGTGCAATCCCTCGCGCTCCTGCTCCACCGCGCCGCCCTGGGGCCCGCGCTCGTCGTGGCGCCCACCTCGGTGGCGTTCAACTGGCGGGACGAGGCCCGGCGGTTCGCGCCCACGCTGAACCTCGCGCTCTACGCGGACGCCGTCGACCGCGACCGCGCCCTCGCCGACCTCGGCCCCGGCGACGTCCTGGTGGTGAGCTACGGCCTCCTCGTCCGCGACGCGCGGCGCCTCGCCACCCGGACCTTCGCGACCGTCCTGTTCGACGAGGCCCAGAACCTCAAGAACGCCGCCACCCAGCGCGCCCGGGCGGCGCGGGCGCTTCGGTCGGAGGTATCGTTCGCGCTCTCCGGCACGCCCGTCGAGAACCACGTCGGCGAGCTGTGGAGCCTCTACGCCATCGTGTTTCCCGCGCTGCTCGGGAGCTGGGAGTCGTTCCGCGTCCGCTTCGCCGTCCCCATCGAGAAGAAGACCGACGCCGCCGCCGCGCCCGCCCTCGCCCGCATCCTCGCGCCCTTCCTGTTGCGACGCACGAAGGCCCAGGTGGAGACCGAGCTCCCCGCCCGCACCGACGTGCGCGTGCCCGTCGTCCTCTCGGGTCCCGAGTGGCAGCTCTACGAGGACGCCCGCCTCTCCACGCTCTCCGACCTGGAGACCCGCAAGTCGGTGCTGAAGGAGCAGGAGCGCCGCGTCGAGGTCCTCGCCGCGCTCACCCGCCTCCGGCTGCTCGCCTCCCACCCGCGCCTCTACGATCCGCGCTCCGAGCTCGTCTCGTCGAAGCTCGCCCGCCTCCTCGAGCTCGTCGAGGAGCTCGGCGCCGAGGGCCAGCGCGCGCTGGTGTTCAGCCAGTTCACGTCGCACCTCGCGCTCGTTCGCGAGGCGCTGGAGGCGCGCGGCATCGACTACGTCTACCTCGACGGCCAGACCCCGAGCGCGGCGCGCGAGGCCCGCGTCCGCGCGTTCCAGGAGGGCACCGCGCCGCTGTTCCTGCTCTCGCTGAAGGCCGGCGGCGTCGGCATCAACCTCACCGCGGCCACCAACGTCATCCACCTCGACCCGTGGTGGAACCCCGCCGTCGAAGACCAGGCCTCCGATCGCGCCCACCGCCTGGGCCAGACGCGGCCGGTCACCGTCTTCCGCCTCGTCGCGCTCGGCACCATCGAGGAGCAGATGCTGGCGCTGCACACGGACAAGCGGGCGTTGGTGGCGCAGGTGCTCGACGGGGCGAACACCGGGGGCGCGGTCTCGACGCAGGAGCTGTTGGGGCTGCTGGCGGAGGGGCGGCCGCCGCCGGAGGAGTAGGTCGTCGGGGGGGCGCGTCCCCGCGCGGACGCGGGGCCGGGTGTCTTGCGGGGTCGGCGCGAGGCGCCTCCGTCGTCCCGCCGCGCGCGGGCCGACCGGCGCGGGCTCTCGACGCCGGCGCGGCCTTCGGCCCCACGAACGGGGGCGCCCGCGCCGCCCTCCAGCCCCCCTCGCGCTCGGAGGCCCGCGATCTCCCTACTCCCCCTGCGCCGCCTTCGTCTCATCCAACGCCCGGCTGTCGAACCACCCGTCCTTCTCGGCCTCGACACGCGCGGACTTCGCGACGGACGCCCTCCCGGGTGCTGGGCCCGCCGACGTGGGGATCGTCTCGGCGCCGTAGTTGCCGTCCATCGACGAGGGCGGCCCGCCGTACCCGCGGTCCTGCTCGACCGGGTAGTCGTGCGGCGCGGGGAGCGTCGGCATGACCGCGGGCGGCGGGCCCCAGGTCTCCAGGCGGAGCGACACGAAGTTGGCGAGGGGGACCGTGATCTCCTTGGGGCCCATGGGGAGCGCCACGGTGACCGCGGCGTCCTGGAGGCGCCCGACGAGGACGGTGCCGGTCTGGAGCACGATCCGCCAGTTGCCGTCCGCCTTGTCGACGGGCGAGGCGGAGACGCACTCCTCGAGCAGGGGCGAGAAGGTGCCGAGCTGGTTCTCGAGGACGAGGCGGGTGTGGGCGGGATCGACGAGGAAGTCGTCGCCCCAGCTCGTGCGCATGCGGAACACCGGCGACGTGGGCCACTGCTCGCGGCCGTGGAGCTGGAAGCGCGCGAGCTCGTTCATCGGCAGGTCGACGGGCACCTCGGCGCCGCCCACCGCGATGCCCATCTCCAGGGCGGGGTCGCTCCAGCGGCCGCGCAGCTCGCTGCCGTTCTTGAGCCACACGTTCACGAGGCCCTCGGCCACGCCGAGATCGTCGCCGCGGGCGGGCACGACCTCGCCCACGTCGTCCAGGTCGATGTCGAGCACGCCCGCGCCGGTGACGAGGCGCAGGGTGCGGGTGCGGACCTCGCCCATCAGCACCTGCCCGTCGGCGAGCGTGGCGCGTACGGGGGTCTCGACGTGCGAATCGGAGAAGAGGGAGAAGAACGCGATCACGGTGGCCTCGGGGTTCGGGGCCGGAACGGCGCCTCGGGGACGACGCTTACACGTCCACCCGCCATCGGAGCCGCCGACCTCCCGCCCGGCAGCACCGCCGCCGCGACGCGGAGCGGTCGCCCTTCCCCCGACACGTGGCAAAACCGCCGAACGGCCGCCCCCCGTCGAGGGAGCGGCCGTTCGTGCGTGCGTTCGGCAGGCGATGCGGAGCTACTTGCTCGACGCCTCGTTCTGCTCCTTCAGATCCTCGGTCACGAAGTCGAGGAGCGTGGTGGAGAGCTCGATGATCTGCTGGTGCGAGAAGCCCTCGGTCCGGAGCTGGCGGTAGAAGCTGCGGGCGACGGACCGGTTCCGGTTCCGGTAGAGGTCCTGGAGTTCGGTCTGGGGCTGCATGGGAGATCCTCCGGCGAAGGAAAGGCGGGTTCGCGGCAATGCCAAGCAAGCTCCGTGCCACGGTTGTGGCTCAAGAAATACAGGCGGATGAGGGGGTTTTGTCGGCCTCGATGCGTAAATGAATACGCGATTCGATGCGCGAGGTGCGTAGGCGCCTACGCACCTCGGCACCTTCCGCCGCCCCCTCAACCCGTGAGGAGGCCGATCCCCACCGCGCCAATCGCGGGAAGCGCGCGAACCGGGCTCCAATGGCCCGTGTTCACGGCGAGGAGGCCCTCGAAGCTACCCGGGAAGCGCCGCAGCGCGCGCACGACCCGGCGGCGGAGCCACGGCCGCCGGGCGACCTGGAGCAGGAGCCCCGTGAGCAGGAGGTGGCGCCGCGTGATCCGCGCCCAGTCGGCCTCGTAGCGGCCCGGGTCCTCGGCGACCGTGGCGGCGACGAGCGCCTCGGCGCTCTCGAACGCGAGGGAGAGCCCCTCGCCGGTCAGGGCGTCGAGGTAGCCGGCGGCATCCCCGACGAGCAGGACGCGGCCGCGGGTGCGTCGCGCGACACGCACCCCGAACGGGCCGGCCCCGCGCACGGTCGACTCGGGGGGGCCGAGGCGCGCCGCGAGGGCGGGGAACCGCGCGAGGAAGCCCTCGTGGTCGCCCTTTCCGCCGCTCCACAAGAACGCGACGCCGACGCGCTCGGGCCCCACGGGGGTGACGTAGGCCTCGACGCCGTCCCCCCACCACACCTCGACCTTGTCGCTCCACGGCGCGACCGTGAAGTGGCGGCGGATGCCGAGCCGGCGGCCCTTTCCGACGGGCGGGGTGGCCTCGATGCCGGCCTCCTTGCGCACGCGGCTGTGCAGGCCGTCCGCGGCCACGAGCCAGCGCGCCCGCACGGGGCCCCGGGAGGTCTCGAGCGTGACGCCGTGGGCGTCCTCGGTCCAGCCCATCGCCTCGGTGCCCTGGTAGAGCGTGACGCCGACGGCCTCCGCGCGCGCGAGCAGGGCCTCGGAGAGCGCGAGGCGGCGCACGCCGAGGCCGGGGCCCTCGCGGAAGGTGGCCTCGGCGATCACGTCGCCGTCGACGTAGCGGATGCCGGTGAAGGGGTGCGTGCCCCACGCGGGGAGCTCGACGCCGAGCGCGCGGAGCCGGGCGACGCCGGGCGGCATGAGCCCCTCGCCGCACGCCTTGTCGACGGGGCCGCGGCAGCGCTCGACGACCACCGCGGTCCGGCCGGCGAGCGCGGCCTCGATGGCCACGACGAGCCCGGCGGGGCCGCCGCCGACGATGGCGTAGTCAACCTCCAAGACGGATCCTCCAGTGGGCGAGCGTGCCCTTCGCCAACGCGCCGGCGAGGCGCCACGCGTTGACCTCCGCGGGCGGCAGGAGCGCGCCGTCGAGCCAGCGCCGGAGCGCCTCGCCGCGGCGGATCTTGCCCGAGGACGTGCGCGGTAACGTGCCCGGGGCGAGGAGCACCACCAGCGCGGGATCGAGGCCGGTCGCGGCGAGCACGGCGCTCGCGCACCGCCCGGCGAGCCCGGTGGCGTCCGTCGAGGCGGCGTCGGGCGAGGCGGCGTGG
>JAKFCH010000377.1:0-8320 GCA_036676765.1 Deltaproteobacteria bacterium | reverse complement strand
GATCGTGGGGCCGCGCCGCCCTGGCACGCCGCTTGCTTGAGGGGTTGCATCCCATCGGAGCCCCCGTGCGTCGTCCCCTCCCCCTCCTCCTCCTCCTCGTCGGCTGCGAGTCCGGCCTCGCCACCGTCGTCCACGTCGAGGTGGACGACGCCGTGGCCACCGCCTACACCCCCGACGCGCCGGGGGTGCTCGTGACCGACGCCGCGCCGTTTTCCTGGGTCGTGCCGCTGGCGGCGCTGTGCGGCGCGCCGCTCGAGGACGAAGTGACCTACTCGCACGACTTCGGGTTCGGCTGCCTCGACGACGCGCAGAAGGGCACCGAGGAGGTGCTGCGCGCCTGGGTCCAGCCCGCGCCCGCCGACTGGGACCTCGCCGCCTTCTGCGCCCTCGAGCCCACCCAATTCAGCGGCCTCGACATCGGCCCGGACGTGATCGGCGCGCCCGAAACCGCGGACACCGGCGACACTGCGGAAACCGGTGACACCGCCGATACGGGCGACACCGGCGACTCTACCTCCGGAACCCCGGGCCTCGTGGAGGCACCCGAGGCCGCATGGCCCAAGGGCGAGGTGCGGGCCACCTGGAAGCGCGACGTCACCCCGTGCGGCGGGATCCTCCTCGGCGACATCCGGGTGAAGTAGGGGCTACCGCCCCGGCTTCTCCGACAACAGCGCCCGCTTGCCGGGCCGGCCGTGGTACTCGTCGACCTCGGGGAGCGGCGCCTTCTGCTTCATGATGGCGGGCCAGGTCTTCGACAGGCGCGCGTTGAGCGCGATGAACTCCTGCTGATCGGCGGGCACGTCCTCGTCGAGGAAGATCGCGTTCTCCGGGCAGGCGGGCACGCACGCGGCGCAGTCGATGCACTCCACGGGGTCGATGGCGAGCATGTTCTCGCCCTCCTTGAAGCAGTCGACCGGACAGACCGACACGCAGTCGGTGTACTTGCACTTGATGCACGCTTCGGTGACGACGAACGCCATGGGGATCGCTCCTACTTCTTCTCGTCGGGCTGCACGTTCACGTCGTCCCAGCCGTCGTTCTCCCCGTCGAGGTACCAGGGCTTGTCCTCCGCGCCGTTCTTCTTGCGCGCGGGGTCGGCGGCCTCCTTGGCGATGCGCGCGGCCCCGTCCCGGAGGGACTCCTCCGGATTCGACTGCCGGTGGAAAACACTGTGGTCCACGCGGTGCGACGGCGGCCGCCCGGGGTGGTTCGCCTCCTCGGTGACCGCGCCGAGCCCCGCCTTGACCTTGTCCTTGAGCCGCTTGAGGAGTCCCATGGCTACTGGCTGATCAGCTTGGTGAGGCTGCTGTACTGGCGCATCTTGAAGACGGTCAGCTCGCCGCGCTGGAAGTACTGGAGCGCCACCTTGAACATCCGCACGTAGTTGGCGGCCCACGCGAGGTAGAACACCTTGTCGACGTTCTCCGGCTTCTTCCAGTGTTCGCGCTCGTTCAGGAGCTTGCGGATGAACGCCCGGGGTACGAACGACTTCGACGCGAGGCAGTAGATCGCGAGGTAGAAGCGGTCCTCGTCGCTGCGCGGCCAGTCCATCGACACGCGGAACTGCTTCCACGCCTTCGTGCTCCGCCCCTCGACGAGGTTCGGATCGAGCGTCCCTTCGGCGAGCCCCTTCTTCGTGAGCGCGGTGCCCGGGAAGTAGTTCAGCGAGTAGAAGTAGACCGAGTAGGGCAGCGGCAGGTCGAGGAGGAACTCGGCGGTCTCGAGCTTCATCTCCTCGGTGGCGTGCGGGTTGTCGATGATGACGTCGTAGACGATGTCGAGCTTGAGGTCCTTGTTGAACTCCGCGAACTTCATGATCGCGGTGTTGCCCGGCGACCGGTTGTGCATCTCCTTGGACTCCTTGCTGGAGCCCGACTCGATGCCGGTCTGCACGCGGATCAGGCCCACGTCGACGAGCTTGCGGAGCATGTCCTCCCGCAGCATCGGCGGGATGAGCAGGCACTCGAAGGGGATGCCGATGCGCTTCGGGTACTCGACGAGGAACTCGTCCATCCAGTCGTTGCCGAAGGCGAAGCTCGTGTCGTCGTCGATCTTGACGCGGGCCACCCGCGGGAACTTGGCCCGCATGTACTCCAGCTCCCCCATGATGTGCTGCACGGAGCGGGCGCGGTAGAACTGCTTGCCCTTCTCCTCGTACACGTCGCGTAGGATGGAGACGTAGCAGTACGAGCAGTTGTAGGGGCAGCCGCGGCTGAAGTAGATCCGGTACTCGGCCGTGCGCTTCCACGGCTCCTCGATCGTGACCTTGCCGTCCTCGATGTAGTACTTGTTGTCGTCCTCCACGTCGGGGTAGGGCAGCCAGTCGAGGTCCTGGATGAGCGGGCGCGGCTTGTTCTGGTGGACGGTCCCGTTCTTGTTGGCCCAGATGTTCGGGATGGCGGTGGTGTCGGTGCCGTCCCGCAGGGCGGTGGCCAGGTCGATCGACGCGACCTCGCCCTCGCCGACGCACACGTAGTCGACCTCGCCGATGCACTCCTCGGGCACGGACGTGGGGTGGATGCCGCCCCACACGACCGGCGTGGTTGGGAAGCGCTTCTTGATGCGCTTCGTGACCTCGTGGGCCATCGGGTACAGGCTCGACATGAAGCCGACGCCGACGAGATCCGCCTTCTTCTCGGCGATGACGTCGAGCGCCATCTGGATCTCCTTGTCCGACGGCATGTCCAGCATGTTGTGGCGCCAGTCGCGGAGGAAGACGATGTGCGTCTCGAAGCCGGCGCGCTGGAGCGCCGCGGAGACGTAGCGGATGCCTGCGTTCTCGACGCTGTAGATCGTCATGAGGACGACCGTGAACTTCTTCTGCTGGCCCGAGCGTGCGGGCGCGCCCGCCTTGGTGGCGGACATTGTGGCGGCCTTGGCGGCGGCGGACTGGGTGGCCGACATCGGGGAGCTCTCCGAACGGATCTTGTGGGGCGTGCCTACGAGGCGAGCATGCGGAGGCCGGCGGTGGCCTTGCGCATGAAGTCCTTCGGGCTCTGGATCTGGGTGAGGTTGCGCGCGATGAACTTGGGCCGCCAGTAGAACCGGCGGTAGGCGGTCTCGAGCAGCTCGCGCAGCTCGGCGCGGGTGAAGTACTCGTCCCAAACCTGGGCCTTGAAGTCCTCGCGGGGGTCGCGCATGAACTTGAACCAGGGGCTCACGTCGAGCACGCCGTCCCGCTCGCCCTCGTCGTAGAGCGTCGTGCCCGGAAACGGCGTGAGCACGTTGTACATGACGAAGTCGGGATCGAGCTGGATCGAGTAGTTGATGGTGTCCATCACGTCCTCGCGCGTGCGCTCCGTCGGCGTGCCGATCATGAAGTACGCGACCGTGTGGATGCCGACCTCGCGGCAGAGCCGGAACGCGCTCTCGATCTCGCGGACGGTCACGTCCTTCTTGAGGCGGAGCAGCCCCTCTTCCGTGCCCTGCTCGACGCCGAACTGGATGCGGGTGCAGCCCGCCTGCTTCATCTTCGTGAGGAGCTCGCGGGTGGAGCCCTTCACGCGGAAGCGCACGGTCCACGAGAGCTTCAGATCACGCTTGATGATCTCGTCGCAGAGGTCCATCACCCGGGCGTTGGTGATGTTGAACGTGTCGTCGACGAAGTAGAACTCCTGGATGCCGAGCGCGAGGCAGGCCTCGATCTCGTCGCACACGCGGCCCGGTGACATCACGCGGTAGCGGTGCCGCGGCGTGTTGCAGAACGTGCAGCGGTACGGGCACCCACGCGACGAGATGAGCGTGGTGAAGATGCCGCCGCGCCCCATCACGTCGTAGTAGCGCTCGAACTCGACCATCGTGCGGTCGATGATCGGGTAGTCGTCGAGGTTGTTGGAGTAGTAGACGTCCTGCTCGGGCACCGGATCGTCGGGATGCACCATCGTCCCGCCGATGCCCTTGGGCTGCTCGCCCCTCTCCCAGGCGTCACACAGGTCGAGCAAGGGCTTCTGGCCCTCACCCTTGACCACGGCGTCCACCCCGGGGAGGTTCTTGCACTCCTGCGGGAAGTCGCTCACGTGCGGCCCCCCGACGACGACGTACCTGGCCCCGGCCTTCTTGGCCGACTGCACCGTCTTCAGCACGTCGACGAGCTGCACCGTGAACGCGGTGACACCGACGACATCGGGCTTGAACGCGCGGACCTTGTCCTCGAGCACGTCGTAGGCGAGATCGTCGAGCTGCGCGTCGAGGATCGTGACCTCGTGCGAGCTGTGCGCGCGCAGGAACTGCGCGATCGACATCAGCGAGAGTGGCGGGTACGACAGGTTCTCCGCGGCGACAGCCTCGGGAACCTCGCTTTCGACCGTGTGCTTGGCAGGCGGGCGGATGAGCATGACGCGCATGTGCCGGACGTCCTCGTCGAGCAGTGTGCCCCATCGGGATGGGCCGGGTCAAACGGCCTGATGGTCGGGGCCCGGAACCTGTAACCGGGGGATCAGAACGGACGGACGGGCCCCCCGGCGGCGAGGACGCCGCCGTCGCCGCCCGCCGGGCTCGCGCGGAGCGCTCGGTCCGCCTCGGCGCCCGCGGGGCGCCGAGGCGGGACCGCCGGCTGCGCCGGCGCCCTCTGGGTGGCTGGGGCGGGGGTGGCGATTGGGGCGGTTCGCGAGGCACCCAACGAGACCACGCGCGGAGGCGCGAAGGTTAGGGCGCGTTGTGCGACCGCTCCTGCCGATTCCCGCGCCGCTGCCCCGCCGGGCGTGGATCGTCGCGCTCGCGCTGCTCTTGTCCGCGTGGGGGCTGCTGCTCCCGGGGAACGTGCTGCCCGGCGGGTTTCCGGGCGATCCCGCGCGGCCGTTCGCGCCGGTGACGCTCAACCTGCACTGGCAGCTCCACGAGCGCGGGCTCGCGGGCCTCGCCGCCGACGACCTCCACGGCTTCCCCATGCGCACCGACCGGCTCGTGACCGACGGGGTGCCGCTCGACGCGCTGTCCTCGTGGCCGCTCACCCTCGCGCTCGGGGAGTCCACCGGGATGTGGGCGTGGGCGATCGTCACGCTCTGGGCAGTCGGGGGCGCCGCGGCCTGGCTCGGCATGCGATGGTGGGGCACCCTCGGCGCGGGGCTCGTCACGGGGCTCGGCTACCAGGTCGGCGAGGCGCTCCTCCGCGAGGTCTCCGAGGGGCGGCCCACCCAGGCCTTCGCGGCCATCTTCCTCCCGGTGGCGCTCGGACTCGGCGTGGAGGCGGCCCGGCGCGCCGCCGACGGTACGCCCGCCACCCGCGCGGCCCTGGGCGCCGGACTCGTCGCGGGGATCGGCACCCTGGCGAGCTGGAACCTCGCGCCCGGCTTCGTGCTCGCCGCTCTCGGGCCGCTCTCGTGGACGCTGGCCCGCGGGTTGGCCGCGCGCGGGTGGGCCGGATGGAAGCGCACCGCCCCCCGGGGCGCCTCCCCGGGCGGCGCCGCCCCCCTGATCGCGGCGCTCGCCGCCTTCGCCGTCCCGGTGCTGCCGGCCCTCGCGTGGGTGGTGACCGGGCAGAACGAGCTCCCCAGCCTCGGCATGGACCCGTGGCGCGAGGTGGTGGTCGGCCTCCGCCAGGTGCGGCCCGTGGACCTCGCCACCGCGCGCATCCACGGGCTCGACGGCGTCGCGATCGGCACCCTCGCCCGCCCGATGCTGCTCCTCGCGGCGGGGGCGACCCTCTGGCGGGCGCGCCCCCGTCATGTCGCCGCGCCGCTCGTGTTCGCCTGCCTGCTCGCGCTGCTCGGCCTCGGCGCGTGGCTCCCCGGGCCGGTGGTGCTGCCGTGGGGCTGGCTCCAGTCACTCCCCGGCGGCGCGGGCCGGCTCTGGTGGCCCGATCGGAGCTGGATCGGCGTGGCGCTCGGCCTCGCGCTGCTCGCCGCGGGCGCGCCGCGCCGGGTCGTGCCGCTCGTCGCCCTCGGCGTGTTCGGCGAGGCCTGGCTCCTCTCGTCCGCGCTGCCCTTCGACCGCGTGCCCCTCGGGCCCTCCCCGAGCAGCGACGTGCTCGCCCACGCCCCCGACGTGCCCTTCGTGCTTCTCCCCACCGGCGAAGGGCCGCTGCGCGACGATCGCCTCGACCTCGTCGACCAGATCCGCCACGGCCGCCCCATGGCCAACGGCACGCGCCCGGTGCTCGACCTCACCTCGTCGGACGCCGTGCTGCGCAACTGGCGCAACAACGGCGGGCTCCGATCGCTCCTCGCCTGCGAGATGGGCGGCGGCGCGAGCGCGGGCGAGCTCCAGGGCGCGGCCGCGGGCGAGGCGCTCGTGCACGGCGGCCTGCGCGAGGTCTACCTCGACCCCCGCTACGTCGACGCCAACCCGACGTACATCCCGTGCGTCGAGGGCGTGCTCGCGGGCTGGTCGCGGGCGGACGAGTGGCCGCTCTTGCGGTTCCGGGCGCCGTAGCGCGTCGGGAGGCGGGCGCCATCGGGGCGTGCCCCCGCCTTCGGCGGGGTCGGTCCGCTACGGACTCTGGGACGCCCGCTTTGGGGGGCGGAGCCGCCCCGAATGTCCGCTTTGGGGGGCAGAGCCGGCCTCGATGTCCGCCTCGGCAGGCAGAGCTGAGCTCAATGTCCGCCCCGGCGCAACAGCGGAGGCGGGGGCCTGCTCTCGGAACGGACGAACCTGCCCTTTTTCCACGGGCACCCCGGGCGAGCCCGTAGTCTCGCGTCCGCGGGGGCGGATCTCGGACATTGGAGGCGGCTCTCCTCCGATTCGTGGACGTACGAGGGGGCTCTGCCCTCCGCCGTCAGCCGCCCGCTACTTCGCCGGGCAGGAGAGCTTCTTCACGTCGAACTCCATCGTGCGGCCGGTCTCGGGGACCTCGATGACGCACTTGAGGTCCACGTCGGCGTCGAGGTTCGTGAAACGAATCTCGCGCGCGCCGGGCTTCACGCGGGCGGTCACGGGGGTGACGCCGGCGCGCTTGCCGTCGACCGTGACGGTCACGCCGTTCGACTTCGTGCTGCTGGCGCGGATCTTGAGCGCCACGAGGCCATCGTCCGTCTCGCTCGCCGTGGGGCCGGAGGCGGTGGAGGAGGAGGTCGTCGTGGGGGCGGCCGCCGTCTTCGAGGAGGTACTGGTCGACCCGGAGGTCGAGGCGCCCGAGGTGGAGCTGCCCGACGTGGCGCCGCTCGACGTGGTGCCCGAGGTGGAGCCGCTCGACGTCGACCCGGACTTCGAGCTCGTGGACGAGGTCGTTCCGGACGTGGAGCCGGACTTCGAGGGCGAGGTGGGCGTGCTGCTCGACGTGGAGCCGCTCTTGGAGGTCGACGCCGTGGACGTTCCCGACGTGGACTTCGACGGCGTGCTGCTCGTCGACGACGTGCCGCTGGTCGACGCGCCGGAGGTCGGCGTGGTGCTGGTGGTCGACGTTCCGGACGCGCTCACCGGCGTGGCGCTCGTGGCGGTGCCGGTGGTGCCGGTCGACGCGGGGGTGCCCGTGGACGCGGTGGTGCCCGTGGACGCGGTGGCGTCGGCCCCCGGCGCGACGGTGCCGCCCTCGACCGTGCCGGCTTTGACGGCGGCCTCGGCCGCCGCGGCGGCCGCTTCGGCTTCCGCCTCGGCCACGCGCGCGGCCTCCTCGGCCTCGCGGAGGGCGTCGTCGATGGACTTCTGGAGGTCGTCCTCGGAGTTGGCGAGCTCGTCGTCCAGCGCGTCGGCGTAGGAGTCGACCTGCCGGTTGACGAACCACCAGCCGCCGCCGAGCACGCCGGCGCACAGCAGGACCGCGCCGAACGCGAGCGCGGCGAGGATGCCGAGGATCAACCCGACCTTGGACTTCTTCTGCGGCTTGGGATCCAGTTCGTCGGACATCGCGCACCTTTCTCGCCGGCGGCCGCGCCGAGGCGCCCCCGCGAGGGGCGCACCCTACTTCGGGCCTGGGCTTCCCGCTACCCCTTCCCCGACCCAGAGCAGATCGGCCACGCCGGCGAGCGCCGCTTCGAGGGCGACGTAGGCGTCCCCGTCCACTTCGAGCCGCCGAGGATCGGTGACGACGACGCGGACGGGGACCCGCATCCGCAGGGCGGCGAGGGCGATCTCGTCGGGGGTCCACCGTCCGTCGCCGATTCGTGCGCCTCCCCCCGCGCCGAGGAACAGGTCCGTGCGCGCCTCGTCGACGACGAAGGGGCCCCGTCGCGCCGTGGTCGCCGGCAGCGACGCCCCGACCAGCGGCGGCACGCGGGCCGACCGCCGTGTCCCCACCCACGCGACGCCACCGAGGCCCGCGAGCGCCACCCCGGCGAGGCCCCACCCGAGCCACATTCCGGCGGGGACCCCGTCGCGCGACGATGCCTTGCGCGCGCCGGTGCCCCCCTCGGCGGCCTCGGGCCCGCGCGCGCCGTCGGCGCCGCCG
>JAKFCH010000376.1:0-5485 GCA_036676765.1 Deltaproteobacteria bacterium | reverse complement strand
CCCCCGCTGGGCGCGGCCGCACGGCCTCCTCGGTCACAGGTCTCGACCTGCTCCCTCGTCGGCCGCGCAGCCGCGCCTCAGCGGTGGCTCAGCGAGCTCGGTCCGCTATGCCCTACAGGCTCCTAGTCGGCCTGGTACTGAAGCACCATGCCCCGGTTGCCGACGGCCCAGACGTTCTCGTCCGACGCCCCGTGGATAGCATAGAGGTTGTTGTCCACGCCGGTGGGGAGGGAGGTCCACGCGACCCCGTCCCAGACCAGCGCGACGCCCGCGTTGCCGACGGCGTAGACCGCGTCGGGCGCGGGCGCGAAGACGGCCCACAGGGCCTCGTCCACGCCGGTCTCGGTGGCGGTCCAGGTCGTGCCGTCGAAGTGCAGCGCGACGCCATCCGCGCCGACCGCCCACACGTCGTTGATGGCGACCCCGGCCACGGCGTTCAGATCCGTCATGATGCCGGAGGTCTGGGCGGTCCAGGCGCCCTTGGCGTGGCGGAGGATCACCCCGCCCTCGCCGACGGCGAAGAGGTCCTGCCCGAGCCCCCACACGTCGTTGAGGCGCTCGTTCGACGGCGGGGCCTCGAAGGTCCAGGTGGCGCCGTCGAAGACGAAGATACCGCCCCAGCTCACGACGTAGAGCCCCTCGACGTTGGAGCCGCCCACGCCCTCGTGGTTCGCGGTGCCGAGATCCTCGGTGAACCAGGAGCCGCTGGTGTACCGCGCCACGTTGCCGCTGGTGGCGGTGGCGAGGAGCTCGAGGGACTCTCCGGAGCCCTGGCCCCAGAGGTCGGTGAAGTCCTCGTCGTCGGAGAGGCCGGTGGGGAGCTGCGTCCACACGCCGTCCGGCCCGCCGGACCACGCGCCCGCGGCGGTCCCGACGACGTAGACGCCGCCCCCGGACGCATAGACCCCGTTGAGGGTGGAGGACGAGGACACGCGGTGCTCGTCCCAGACGGCGGCGACGGCGGTGTCGGCGGAGTCGGCGGTATCGGAGTCCGAAGCGGTGTCCGTGTCGTCCGGGCCATCGCCGGTGCAGGCGACGAGGAGGAGAGGGGCGAGGCGGAGGAGGGTCACGGAGCGCTCCGGGAGGGGGTGTACCTAGGCGACGACGCCGAAGGATAGCCGACGTCGCCCTCGGACGTGCGGTCCAGGATCGCGGTCCGTCGCGACTACCGACCGATCACCGCCTCGGCGGCCTGGATTGCGTCGGCACGAGTTGGATGCTCCTTCCGCAGCCGGGCCAAGGTGGACCGCGCGTCCTCGAGGTTGCCGGCCTCGGCCTGGGCGCGTGCCACGCCCGCGAGCGCGAGGGCCTCGTAGTACGGATCGCTGGTGACGATCGAGGCGCGCCGGAACGAGACGAGCGCCGCGGCGGCATCGTCTCGCGCGAGCGCGACCTCGCCGAGCCCGAGCGCGCCGACCACCCGGCTCTCCGCGTCGCGATCCAGGCCCGCGTACACGGCCGCGGCCTCGTCGTACCGCCGGAGCTGGAGCAGGGCCTCGGCGCGCACCTGGAACGCGGTGAGCACGAAGCCGTCCGCGACCACCGCCAGCCCGTCCAGCTCGGCGAGCGCGCCCGCGGCGTCCTCGCGGGAGAGGCGCACGCGCGCGATCCCCAGGACCCCGGCCGAGCGCTGCTCCAGGTCGGGCGAGATCGCGAGGCGCTCCCAGGCCGTCTCGGCCTCGTCCATCTTTCCGAGGCCCTCGAGCACCGTGGCGCGCTCCATCGGCGCGCGTGCGTCCTCGCTGGCGGACAGGAGCGCGAGGGCCGCGGGGTAGTCCCCCTGCTCGCGGGCGATGCGGGCGCGCCCGAAGGCGGCGGCGGCCGTGCCGCCGGGGAGGTTCTCCAGGAGGTCGTAGGCGGCGGCGGCACCGGTGAGGTCCCCCGCCTCGATGCTCGCCTCGCCGAGCGTCTCGACCCGCCACGCCTCGTCCTCCGCGGCGGCTGGATCGAGCGCCCGCAGCACCTCGGCGGCGTCGGCCCCTCGCCCCAGCTCGCGCAGCGCCCCGGCGCGGTGCATGCCGAGCTCGAACCCGCCCTCGGCGGCGTAGGTGGTGCCGATCTCCAGGGCCTCGTCGAGGCGCCCCTCGGCGCGGAGCGCCTGGACGACCGCCACGGCGAGCTCGCCGCGCAACCCCTCGTCGCTCTCCGTCTCGAGCCATGCGCGGATGCGGGCGAGCCCCCCCTCGACATCGCCCAACGCCACGCTCGCCCGGAGCCAACCGGCGCGCGCGGCGGCGCGGGACTCGCCCGGCTCCGCCTCCTGCACCGCCTGCTCGTACAAGGCGCGCGCGCGCTCCGGGTCACTCCCCACGATCCCCTCGGCGACGGCCACCCGCGCCGCCACGCGGACGGTGGCGTCCGTCGCGTCGAGCAGGACCGCGTAGGCCTCGGCCGCGCCCGGATCGCCCAGGGCGTCGAGCACCCGCGCGAGCGAGATGTCGATCGACGTGCGCCGTTCGGCCTCTCCGGTGGTGCGCGCGCGGGCGAGCCGCCACGCCGCGGCGGCGCCCGCGAGGTCACCCGACCGCTCGCGGAGCTGGCCCAGGCCATCCAGCGCCTCCACCGCCCACGGCCCCTCCTGCCCGCCGATCTCGATGTAGCGACGCGCGGCGCGCTCGACCTGGCCGCGGAGCTCGGCGGTGCGCGCGAGGCCGAGCGTGGCCTGGGCGGCGACCTCCGGCGAGGGGTCCGACGCGATGAGCGCCTCGTACCGGGCCTCCGCCTCCTGGACGCGCCCGAGCCGCACCAGCGCGTTGCAGAGGCCGAGGACGATGCGCTGCCGCACGACGTTGTTCTCCGCCGCCGCCATCACCCGCTCGTAGCGCCGCACGGCGCCCTCGGCGTCGCCCTCCTCGACCTGGAGGTCGGCGAGCGAGAGCTCCGCGTCGACCCGCGCCTCCTCGCTCGCGCCCGTGTCCTCCGCGACCTCCACCCAGAGGGCCCGCGCGTCCACGCGCTTTCCCGCCTCGCGCAACGCGCGCGCCTGGCCGAGGAGGAGCTCCTCGCGGAGCGCCGGGTTCGCGTCGACGAACCGGGCCGCCGCCTCGGGATCGGACCGGACGAGCAGGCGCGCGAGCACGATGCGCGCCTCGTCGGCCATGCGCGGCTCGACGTCCTCCATCGCGAGCACCTCCTCCAGCCACGTCACCGCGCGGGTGGTGTCACCCGACCGGCCCGCGATCGTGGCGGCGGCGAAGCGGGCGCGGGCGCCGAGATCGTCGTCGCCGCGCGCCAGGAGGGGCTCGAGCAGCGCGAAGGCGGCTTCGTCGTCGCCGCTGCGCGCGTGGATCTCGGAGGCCCCGAGCCGCGCCTCGGCGCCGAGGTCCCCGGGGAGGGACAACAGCTCGGTGAACAACACGAGGGCGCCGTCGGAGTCGCCGCTCTCGGCGAGGAGCCGCGCGAGGCGGAGGCGCGCGGGGACGGCGACCTCCACCGACCCGATCACCTCCAGGGCGCGTTCGAGCACCGAGCGGGCCGCGAGCGTGCGCCCCACGGAGGCCCAACCGTCGGCGAGCGCGAGGGCGAGCGCGCCGCGTTCGAGGTCGGTCGCGGCGGCGTCGAAGAGGCGCGCCTCCTCGGCCTCCACGTCGAGGTCGTCCTGCATGACGGCGAGGCCGGTGAGCGCGTCGGCCTGCTCCCGGGGCGTGAGGTCGAGCTCGTCGAGGATCGAGCGGTACTCGGTGGCGGCGGCGTCCGCGAGATCGATTCGGCCGAACATGGCGGCGCGGCGGAGGCGCACGCGCGCCTCGGTGCCGGTCCCGCGGGCTGCGGTGGCCGCCGCGTCGAGGCTGTCCATCGCCTGCTCGACATCCCCCGCCTCCTCCGCCGCGGCCGCGGCCTCGAGCAGGAACGACACCCGCGCGCCTTCGTCCTCGGTCTGCTGGGCCAGCGCCGAGAACTGCTCCGCCGCCGCCCCCGGGTTGCCCTGGCGCTGCGACTCGGCGGCCGCGTGCTCGAGCGCGGCGCCGTCGAGGGAGGTGCCCGCGAACCGGACCCCCAGGTAGAGCGCCATCCCCGCCGCGACCGAGGCGGTGGCCGCCAGCGAGCCGAGGCGGACCCAGCGCCCGTCGTCGTCGAGCCCCACGTCGGCGCCCCGCGCGCCCAGGGAGGCCCGTTGGCCCGGTGCCAGCCCGCGGACCGAGACCATGCGCGCGCCCGCGAGGTGGGCGCCGTCGAGCGTGGCGTTGTCGAGCACCGCAAGATCGAAGCAGGCCCCCTCGAGCCGGGCGCCCCGGAGATCGGCGCCGGCGAGCACGGCGTCGGTGAGGTCGGCGTCCCGGAGGTCGGCCCCGGCGAGGCAGGCGCCCCGCAGGTTCGTGCCAACCAGTGTCGCCCCGTGCAGATCGGCGTCGCGCAGATCGGCGCCGCCGAGATCGCGGTCGTTCAGCCGCGCGCCGGCGAGCGCCGCGCCGGGGCCGAGGACGATGGGCGCCTCCCGGCGACGACGCATCCGGGCCATCCCCCGACGCGCGGCGTTGGCGAGCCAGGCACGGAGGGGGATCCCCCGGCGGGTCCGCGCCGGGCGGGGTGTACGCGGCGCCTTCTTCTTCGACGCAGCCTCCTGCTCGAATCCGGCGGGAGCGGCCGCCGCGCGGGCACGGGCGCGGGCGACCTCGAGGCGCGAGCGCGCCGAGGCGAGCCGGGGCCCGATCTCCCGGTCGATGGAAGGCGCCGCTCCCTTGCCGTCGTGGAGGTGATCCGCCTCCTCCTCCGCCCGCGCGGCATCGGCCCGGGCCTCCTCCTCCGCCCGCGCGGCATCGGCCCGGGCCTCCTCGGCGCGGGCGCGGGCGCGGGCCAGGGCCAGGCGCGATCGCACCACGGCCATCCGGGCACCCCGTTCACGGTCGAGGGTCGCCGCCGCCCCGCCCGGGTCCTCCTCGAGCCGCGCCACCTCCGCTTCGGCGCTCGCGAGCCGTGCGGCCACGGCGAGCCGCGTACGGGCCGCCGTCACGCGCGCGGCCGCGTCACGCGACAGGGCGGGGTGCGGCTCGGCGTCCCGTCGCACGACGCGCAGGCGCTCGCGGGCGAGCATCGCTCGATGCAGGGCCACGGCGCGCCGCGCGGCGACCGCGTTTCGTGTGTCCCGCCGGGACAACGCGCGTTCGCGCGCCACCGCCTCCACGCGGAACTCGACGGACTCCTCGGCCGACGGAAGGTCCGCGCCGGCGTTGGCCTCCTGGGCGAGCGCACGCAAGGCCGCCGGGAGCCCGCGCGCCCAGCCGGCGACGAACACGCGCCAGGCCACCTGGAGCGCCCAGACGAGCTGTTCGGTGAGGAAGCGCGCGACCCGCACGGCGACCCACGCCGCGAAGGCAAGCGCCACACCCGCCCGGCGGGCGAGCTCGCGCACGAGGAGGACCGTGCGGCGGATCCCGGTGCCCGACGGCGCGTGGGGCGCGACCTCGGGCGCGGTGACGGCCGCGGCGGCGAGCCCGGGAACCGGCGCGGCATCGACGTCCGGGGCCGCCGAGCGCTCGGCCTCCGC
>JAKFCH010000375.1:0-10964 GCA_036676765.1 Deltaproteobacteria bacterium | reverse complement strand
AGGAGGGCCGCGTGCTCCTCGCCTCGGGCGGCCTGCTCCTCCGGCTCGGCTTCCCCGAGTCCGGGCAGCTCGCCGAGGCCGCCGAGCACCTCGGCGGCGGTTTCCTCGGGGCCGGCGCGCGCGCGCTCGCCGCCGGGCTCGCCCTCGCCCGGGAGCAATGGGCGGCCGCCGAGGCCGAGGCCGACGCCGGCGCGCGCCTCGGCATCGACCTCGGCCTCCCCTACGTCGTGGCGGACGCCGCCTGCTCCCGGGCCACGGCGCGGGCCCGGCGCGGCGGGGATTGGCGGGCCCCGCTCCGGGAGGCTGGCGAGTGGCTTCGGGAACGCGACGAAGGCGCCGCGCTGAACCTCGTGAAGGCGCGGTGGGGGGAGCTCGGGGCGGGGTGAGCGCGTGACCGAGTCGCCCGAACGGAGCGGCGGGGCGCATATGGTAGCGTTTCACCCACTCCTGGAGCGCCCGATGCCCGTCCGCTACGTCCTTCTCGACTTCGACGGCACGCTCACCGCCCCGGAGCACGTGACCGCGGCGTTCCTCGCCGACTACCGCGCCGATCTGCTCGAGGTCATCGGGGAGGCGCACGCCGAGCTCTGGGACCGCACCCTCACCGCCCTCCTCACGGCCTCCCCCCGGCTCGCCTGGATGCTCGACGGCTACGAAGCCTGCCCCATCGCCGCGGATCCCTACATCCTCGCCTCGTCCGTGGCCGTGCGCGTGCTCGCCTCGCTCGACCGCGCCGACGAGCTGCGCTCGCTCCCCCAGGATCTCTACGCGCGACACTACGCGCGGCACCCGGCCCCCTTCCGCCCGGAAGTAATGGACGTGTTCGCCTCGCTGTACGCCACCGGGGCGACCCTCGCGATCATCTCCAACGCCACGACCGGGAAGATCGAGGCCCGCCTCGACGAATACCTCGGCAATACGCCGCTCCGGCGCGCGGTCCGGGTCATCGGCGGGGCGCGCAAGTACTCCGTCCGCCCCGCCACGCGCGAGTCCCCCGCGCGGGCCGCGTTCGAGGCCCTCCCCGACATCCTCCCCGTGGACTCGCCGGCCGCGGTCGCGCTCGGTCGGCCCACGTGGCTCCGCCGCGGCGCGTTCTTCGACGCCCTCGCCGACGTGTGGGGCGCGGACGCCCGGGGCCCGGCCTCCACGCTGTTCTGCGGCGACATCTGGGAGCTCGACCTCGCGCTCCCCGTCGCGCTCGGGTGCTCCGTGCACCTCATCGAGCGCGGCGCGCCGCTCGCGACGAGCGCCGCCGAGCGCGTAGCGGTCAAGACGACCTTCGGCGCGGCGTCGAGCCGGGATCTCTGGGGCCTCGCGGACGGGCTGCCGACGCAGATGTGACCCGAGGGGGGGCAGGCCCGGTCGAGAGCACGCGGGATACGCGATCGCGTGCGCCTCCTCCACGTCACGGACACCCACCTGGGGATCGACCGCTGGTATCGCGGGGCGCCGCGCGGGTGGCGGCGCGCGGACGACCACCTCGCGGCGTTCCGTGCGGCCCTCGCGCCGGCGCTCGCCGAGGAGGTGGACCTCGTCGTCCACACCGGCGATCTCTTCGACCGTTCGCGACCGCCCGCGAGCGTGGTCACCGAGGCGGGGGCGCTGCTGGAGGAGGTGGCGCGGCGCGTGCCGGTGGTGGTGATGCCCGGAAACCACGACCGGAACGGGCTCCACGCCCACCTCGGGCCCGTGCCCGCCGGGGTCACGATCGTGGACCGCCCCGCGCGGGTCGAGGTGGCCGGCCTCCGCCTCGGCATGATCCCCTACCTCCCGGACGCCACGGCCTGGGCGGCGGCGGCGGCGGCCGTGTGTGCTGGCGGCGTGGATCTGCTCTGCGCCCACCAGGCGTTCGACGGCGCGCGCGTGCCCGGCTTCGCCTTCCGCGTCGGGGCCCAGGCGGACACGGTGGGGCCGGCGCACATCCCCCCGGGCGTGGACCTGGTGCTCTGCGGCCACCTCCACACGCGGCAGGTCGTGACGGTGGGCGAGGCCCGCGTCGTGCACCCCGGCTCGACGGAGCGGACGGCCTTCGTCGAGCGCGACGAGCCGAAGGGCGCGGCCCTCTGGGATCCGGCCGACGCGCTGGCGTGGCGCTGGCTCGACCTCCCCGCGCGGCCGATGCACCTCGTCCGTGGCGCGGACGACCTCGACCGCGTGCCGCCGGAGGGCCTCGTGCGGCTCGAAGGCGCGGCCCGCCACCCGGAGGTAGAGCGCGAGGTGATCGCGCGCGGGGGCTGGGTGGAGGCGTGGGCGGCGCCGTCCCCGCAGGTCCGGCTGTTCGGCTAGCCGGGCGTCACGGCGCGAGCGCGATCACCCGCTCCTCGAAGGCGTCGAGCAGATCCGGCAGCGTGGTGCGGATGCCGAGCTTCACGAGGCTCGACGGCACCATCGAGGTCTCCGCCCACCACTGGTAGTTCACGATCACGCCGCCGCCGGGCTTCGGGGTGAGCTCCCACCAGCCGGTGGCGGCGCGCTCCCACGCCACGTCGGGCGAGACCTTGTCCGCAATCCGCGGCAGGAACGGCGTCGGATCGATCATCCGCCAGCAGGTGCGGAACCGATCCCCGACCACGCCGTCGGCCACCGCCACGACGAGCTGACGCTTCACGTGCACCGCGTTCGCCAGGAACCCGATGTCGAACCGCAGGTACATGTGCTCGCGGTCGATCCGGTCGGAGATCTCGTAGCCGAAGCGCTTCGGGACCCACTCGTCCTGGTTGTCAGCCTGGAGGAGCACGGCCCGCCACGTCTCGAACGGCGCGGCGCTGTCGAGCGAGAAGCGCCCGCCGAGCATGTCCTTGCCGTCGAGGGTGCCGCTGCCGGTCGCCACGCCGTGGCGGTCGTCCGTGGGCGGCGGCGCGGCGATGATCGAGAACAGGGGATGGTCGCAGACCGCCGCGCGCGCGGAGGCCAGCAGGAGCACGAAGTTCAGCACGGGCGCACGATAGCCGGGCGGGGCGCCGGGGGCCCGCGGGGCGCTCCGTCGGTGCTACCGTGCGGGCACCGGAGCGCCGATGCCGTTGTCCTCGCTGCTTTCCTGGCGCAACTTCGACGCGCTCCTGCGCGGCCGGATGAACACGGAGGATCGCGTCACGCTCCTGGTCAGCTGGATGGCCTGGCAGGTCGTCTGCTCCGCGCTGTTCGGCGCCTCCCTGGGCGTGTACTCGACCATCAGCCGGTTCCCCGCCGACCCGCGCTTCATGGCCGCGAGCCTCGTCAAGATGCCGCTCCTCCTGCTGCTCACCTCGGTCGTGACCGTCCCGTCCCTGTACGTGTTCGGGGCGCTCCGCGGCCTGCGGTTCAGCGCGCGCGAGTTCGCGGCGACGTTGATGGTCGCCCACACGATCCTCGCCGCCGTCCTCGCCTCGCTCGCGCCGGTCGTCGCGTTCTTCGCGCTGACGACGACCTCCTACTCGTTCATGGTGCTGCTCAACGTGTTCGCCTGCGCGGTCGCCGGCCTGCTCGGCATCCGCGTGTTCGTGCGGGCGCTCAACGAGCCGGCCCCCGCCCTCCCCCTCGCCGAGGTGGAGCCGGGCACCGCGCTCGCCGTGCGCCCGCCCGGGGAGCTGGAGACGGTGGATTCGCCCTCGAACCCCACAGCCCTGGTCGCGACCGCTGGCGGTGACCCCTGGCCCGCGGACGACCCGAACCCGCCGGCGCCGGCGCCCCGACGCACGTTCGTCCCCGCGCGCCCGCCCGCCGTCGACGTGGGCGTGTGGCGGCTCCTCGGGTGGTGGGTGTTCCTCTACGTCTTCGTGGGTGCGCAGACCGGGTGGATCCTCCGGCCGTTCATCGGCCACCCCGAGAAGCCGTTCGTCCTGTTCCGGGGCAAGAGCGGCGGCTTCGTCGAGGGGGTGCTCCACCACCTCTGGAACAGCTTGTTCGGCGAATGAAGGCGCCCGCGCGTCTCGACCGCGCCGTCGTCGCCGCGACGGTCGGGTTCCTCCGCGACAGCGGCGTGCGCGGCCTCGAATGGCGAGCGCTCCCCCGGTGGGCCTCACCGGCGGTGATCGTGTCCTCGTCGGCGCTCTACGGCGGGGTCATGGCCAGCTACAACGGGCTCGCCGGCGATCGCCTCGTGATGGTCGCGTACGGCGCGGCCAAGATCCCGCTCCTGTTCCTCGCCACGATGCTGCTCGCGGTGCCGTCGTTCTACGTCCTGAACCTGCTGCTCGGGGTGGGGGACCACTTCCGTCGGGTCTGGCACGCCCTCGTCGACTTCCAGCTCGCGGTGTCCCTCCAGCTCGGGGCGCTCGTGCCCATCACGATCTTCATGAACCTGACCAACGGCGACTACCGGGTCGCGCAGGCCTGGAGCACCCTGTTGTTCGCCGGCGCCACGTGGAACGCCCGGCGCGTGCTCGCCCGCACCTACGCCCCGCTCATCGCGGCGAACCCGATCCACCGCGTCCTCTTGCGGGTGTGGTTCGTCCTCTACGCCTTCGTCGGCATCCAGATGGCGTGGGACCTGCGGCCCTTCGTCGGGAGCCCGGACATGGCGGTGCAGTTCTTCCGGGACGACATCGGGAACGCCTACCTCGCCATCTTCAACGTGCTCCTCGAGGCGGCGCGCGACGCCTGGGTGCGCTTCGACTTCGACTGAGCTCACTCGTGGACCACCCCCGCGGCGAACCGGGCCACGACCCCGTCGTGGGGGCGCTCGGCCACGGCCCAGACGGCGCTTCCGAGGCGGAACACGTCGACGAGGCGCGGCGCCTCGCTCCAGCACCCGACCGTCAGCCGCGGCGCCAGGATGCACGCGCCGCTCGCGTCCGCGTCGGGCGGGCAGAGCTGGAACGAGGTGGTCGTGCCGGGCCCCAACGCGCACGGCGCCGAGAACGTGTCGAACCGCCACACCTCGTCGGCGATCCGCACCGCGGCGCCGTCCTGACACCACGCCAACGGGGTGGGGCGGAGGTCGGGATCGAGGCCCTCGGTCCGGAGCGCGGAGGTCGAGGCCAGGAGGGTGGTGACGTAGGTGTCCCACGCCGCGCGCACCGCGGCCGGGGGAGCGACCTTCTCGCGCAGCGGAACCTCGCCGCCGGCCTCGTACACCAGGAGCTCCCCGCGCCCGTCGCTCTGGCGGCCGAGCGCCATCGCCACGCGACGACCGTCGACGGAGCCGCCGACGAACCCGAACCGGCTGGTCGTGTCCGGGACCGGGCCCTGGGTGTCCAACGACACAGGCACGCACGCGGTCACCGGCGGGGCGGCGGGGATCGGCGGCGCGGCGGTCGACGCGAGCACGAACGCCCCCAACGTCCACGCCAGGAACGCGAGCACCGACACGCCGCCCGCCCCGATCAGGACGTTGGGGGTGAGGATGCCGCCACGGCTCGGGACGGCGGGGGGCGTGAACGGCGGGGTCTCGAACGGTCGGGCAGGTTCCGAGCGAACGACCGTCGGCGCGAGCGGCACCGGATCGAGCGCGGGCGGCTTGGAAGCGCCGCCCACCGCGGTCACCGGCCCACCGTCGGACGCGCGCAGGCGCCGCACCTCCTCCAGCACCGCCTCGGCGCTCCGCGGCCGGCGATCCATGTCGCGGTCGAGCAGCCGGTCGAGCAGCGCGGCGAGCCCGGGGGAGACGGTCGCGTGGGCCCGCCATCGCACCCGGCCCGCCACGTCGGCCAGGGTGTGCGGCTCGCGCCGCGTGAGGAGCGCGACGGCGAGGGCACCGACCCCGTAGAGATCGGACGCCGCGGTCGCGTCCCCCCGGAATTGTTCCGGCGCCATGTAGCCGAAGGTGCCGGCGACCGTGCTGCCGCCGAGCTCGGAGTCGACCGCCTCGTCCCGCACGGCGCCGAAGTCGAGCAACACGAGCTGGCCGTCGATCCGTCGCATCACGTTGCGTGGCTTCAGGTCGCGATGGATCACCGCGGGGGACCGGCCGTGCAGGTACGTCAGGACGGGGAGGATCCCGGCGAGGACGTCGAGCACGTCCGCCTCGTCGTGGCGGCGCCCCTCCATCTCCCGCGCGAGGTCCACCCCGTCGACCAGCTCCTCCACGAGGAAGATGGCGGCCGCCTTCCCGCGCCCCGCCACGAAGTCCTCGATGTGGCGCGGGATCTGGGGGTGCCGGAGCTGCGCGAGCACGCGCGCCTCCCGCTGGAACAGCGCCCGCGCCTTCCCGGTCTCCGCGCGCCGGAGGGGCATCTCCTTGATCGCCACCTCGGCGCCGTCCGCCACCCGGACCGCACGGAACGTGGTGCCCGAGCGCCCCCGTCCCAGCGCCTCCACGAGGAGGTAACGACCGACGAGCAGGGGGGAGGCGCCGCAGGCGACGCAAGGATCCTCGGGCGTCGGATCCCCGCACGCGGCGCAGAGGCACCGCACTCAGCGCCCCGCGGCCCAGGCGTCGTAGTCGGCGAGGATCGCGTCGGCGAGCAGGTTTCCGATGATGTCGAGCCCGCGCCCGGTCAGGTGGACCAGATCCCCGGTGCCGACGCCGGCGGTGCCCGACCAGCGGAGCGCCGCGCCGGCGCCCCCCATGGCGTCGTAGGCGCTCCAGAACGCGCACCCCGCGGCCTTCGCGACCTCGCGCTGGCGCGCCACGAGGTTCGGCATCCCCGGGCGCCCGCGCGCCTCGCCGGTCTCCTCGTCGACGTAGCCCTGGTCGAGCGGCGTCACGACGAGGCACGACGCGGTGGGCGCCCCCGCGCGGATCGTACGGAGCGCGCCCTCGAAGATCGGCGCGTAGCCGGCGCCCTTGTTGCCGATGAGCACCGGGTAGCCCGCCTCGTTGCCGCCGAGCATCACCACCACGAGGTCCGGCTTCCGCATCGCCATCTGCGCCGCGAGGTTCTCCCCGGCGAAGGTCGTGAAGGACTTCGAGCCGACGCCGATGACCCCGAGCGACTCCCACGTGGCGCCGGGCGCGCCGGTCTCGAGCACGACCCCGTAGAGCGGCACCGCGCCGCCCGCCGCGCCGAGGGAGAGCGTGGTGAAGCCCGCGGGCACGTCGCGGACGATGCGGCGGTCCTCGGTGGCGGCGGCGGTGGCGGGCTCCCGGGCCACCTCGCGCTCGTCCACCTTCGCCCACACCGTGCCGTAGCCGGCGCCGGCCTGGTACCAGACCTCGAGCTTGCGCTGGAGGACCGGCGTCTTCGGCGCGCTCACCGCCGAGAGGCGCACCGAGGCGCCGTCACGCACGATGCCGACGATGCCCCCGAGGCCGTACCGGCCGCCCGCGCCGCCGAAGAGGAGGGTCTTGTAGGACCACTCGCCCGCTTTTTTGGACTCCACGTCGGCGCGCTCGTTCCAGCGTGGGTCGAAGGCGGCGGAGACGAAGCCCGGCCCCGCGTCCCCGAACCGCGTCGTCAGCCGCGTTCGGACGGTGCGCGCGAGGCCGTCGGCCGCGATCGTGGAGTCGCCGTAGTGGACGGCCCGGGCCACGCCGGCGCCCGCCGCCGCGCCGCGGAGCGCCGCGTACCACCGGGCGAGGCCCACGTGGCCGGCGTCCTCGATGGGCGTGGCGACCCCGAGCCGGGGCCTGGTGGGGGCGGCGGCGGCGGCGAGGCCGGACAACGCGACGAAGAACACGACGGCGACGAGCAGGGAACGCGACACGGGGGGGCGGTAACGCCTTGGGGAGGAGGCGTCGCCCCGCGGCGGAGCCGACGTTGGGGCCGAGGAGGCGCCACCCGGGGAGGAGGTGGCGATCAGGGCGCCGGACCGCCGCGCCGTGGCCTCCCCTCACCTCGGGGCCCCGGGCGGGCCCCCGCTCCCGTCACGCGTGGCCGGCGACCACCCCGGGCGCGGGCAGGCGCCCGTCGATCTCGAAGATCGCGCGCGGGAACCGGTGCCGCTCCCGGCTCCGCAGGTCCGCTCGCTTGAGCTCCACCGCCGACCGGGTGGCGGTGCACACCCACGCCATGGCCATCGACGGCTGCCGCCGCGCGAAGCACGGCTCGAAGAGGCCGATGTTCTGCCCGCGGAGCGGATCGCGCGCCGAGCGGAACAGGAAGGCCTCCACCCCCGCGGCGCGCATGGCGGCGCCGAGCGGCTGCGTGGCCGCGTAGGACAGCGGCGACGACAAGTCCACGGCGTCGAACGGGGCCTTCGTGAGATCGACGCCGCGGCTGGTCTCGACCTTCGCCTGGAAGACCGAGTGCTGGCTGGTGAGCGTGCCGAGGTCGGCGGCGGTGCCCTCCAGGAACAGGAGCCGGTAGTAGGCGAGCTCGGCGAGCGCGGTCGCCACCTTGCGGGCGCCGTACCAGAGGCCGCGCTCGCGGCACGTGCCGAAGCGGGACCCGTACTGGAGCGGCGGGTAGCGGAAGGGCGTGGCGAGCAGGTAGTGGAGCCCGTCGAAGGACCCGCCGACGAGCGCGCGCGGTTTTACGTCGTCGATGAGCGCCTCGAGCAGCTCCTGCTCGCTGTCGCTGTCCACCAGCTTGCGCGTGGCGTTGACGTGCTGGGCCTCGACGACCCGGTAGGGCTCGAGCCGAAGCGTGTCGACGCTAGCCGCGCCCGCGCATTCCGTCCAGATATCCGGCGACATCGACCAACCCCTGGATTCGGGCCATGAGCAAGAGCGGCACGCCGCCGAGATGCGCGTTCTCCGACCGGATCCACGCCTGGGCGTGCGCGTCGTCCCCCCCGACGAGGGTGTCGAGGCTCCGGTAGACGCGGAGGAAGAGCAGCGCGAGCTCGCCCTCCTTTCCCGTCATGTCGAGCAGGCGCAGCCCGCCGTGCACCCGCGAGAGGCTCGCCGGGCTCACGCCGAGGATGGGCGCGACCTCACGCTGGGTGAGCCCGATGCGCGCCGAGGCGCGCACGAGCGCGCGGGTGACGACGCGCGCGGCCTCGGCGGAATCCGCCGCGTGGGATCCGACGAGCTCGGTCGTTGCCATGGCTGCGCTCCGTTCAAATGAAACAATATCCCCGTGTGCTTTCACTTGCAACCGGCATCCGGGCCTGGAGGGGGGGCCGACTTCGCCACCAGCTGCTCGCTCACCTTCCAGAGCCGCTCGGCGTCCGCCACGCTCTCGGCGGCAGCGGTCGTCTTCTTCGGCGCACAGTCCATGAAGTAGTGCCCGGTGACGCCCTCGAGCTCGGGCGCGGTGGCGGCCCACACGACCGTCTCCGCGCCCTTCTCGGGGCGGCGCTGGATCGGCCGCGTCAGGAACATCACGAGGCGCGCGAGCGCGCCGGCGTTGCGGGCAAAACCCGTGTTCACGAACCCGGGGTGCAGGCAGTTGGCGGTGACGCCGGTGCCCGCGAGGCGCCGCGCGAGCTCGCGCGTGAACAGGATGTTCGCGAGCTTGGACTGGGCGTAGGCGGCGCGGCCCTGGCGCGGCCAACCGGCGAGGTTCAGGTCGTCCCAGTGCATCGCTCCGCGGCGGTGGGCGCCCGACGCGACGCTCACCACGCGGCTCGGGGCGCTCGCGCGGAGGCGCTCCAGCAAGAGCGTCGTGAGCAGGAAGTACGCGACGTGGTTGAGCGCGAAGGTGCGCTCGATGCCGTCGGCCGTGAGCTCCCGCCGCGTGAACAGGGCGCCGGCGTTGTTGATCAGCACGTCGAGCCGGTCGTAGCGGGCGAGGAATTCGGCCGCGAGCCGCCGCACCTCCGCTTGCGAGGAGAGGTCGGCCACCAGCCCGTCGACGTGGGGATTGACCGCACGGAGCTCGCGGACGAGGGCCTCGGTCTTGGCCGGATCGCGCCCGACGAGCACGAGGCGGGCGCCCGTCCGCGCGAGCTCGGAGGCGGCCACGCGGCCGATGCCGGAGGTGGCGCCGGTGAGGAGGATCACCTTCCCATCCATCCGAGGCACGGTCGTGCGGGGAACATCCATGGGACTCCGGGGCGGCGCGCACACGGGAGAGGCGACGCCGGCAAGACTTCTATCTGCATGGCGCCGCCGTGTCCGTCGGATCGGCGGGCGGCGTGATAACGCTCGCGGCCTTTCGCTGGAGCCCCGTGACAGGTAGCATTCCGGTCGTCGATCTGACCGCGTACACGGGGGCCACCCCATCTTCCGGAGGGGGGGCCGCTCGTGCCCACTTCGTGCGCACCCTCGGCGAGGGCCTGGAGCGCTTCGGCTTCGTGGCCGTCTCCGGCCACGGCATCGCGCCCGCCGCGCTGGAGGAGGCCTACGCCGTCGCGCGGACCGTCTTCGCCCTGCCGACCGACGTGAAGCGCGGCTACGAGACCCCCGAGGACGGCCGCCAGCGCGGCTACACCTCCTTCGGGGTCGAGCACGCCAAGGACACCGTCGTTCCCGACCTCAAGGAGTTCTGGCACGTCGGGCGCACGCTCCCGGCCGACCACCCCGCGGTCGTGAACGGCGACGTGCCGCGCAACCGCCACCCCGCCGAGGTGCCCGCGTTCGGCCCGCTGTTCGACGCGCTGTTCACCCAGATGGAGGGGTTCGCGAACAAGCTCCTCGTCGGCGTGGCCGAGTACCTCGGGCAGTCCCCGTCCTACTTCCGCGAGATGGTGACCAACGGCAACAGCGTGCTGCGGCTCATCAACTACCCCGAGCTCGGCGGCGGCGTGCCCGGCGGCGCGCTCCGGGCCGCGGCGCACGAGGACATCAACCTCCTCACGGTGCTCCCCGTCTCGACCCGCCCGGGCCTCGAGCTGCTCACCCGCGAGGGCGAGTGGCTCCCCGTGCACGTGCCGCCCGACGTGATGGTGTGCGACACCGGCGACATGATGCAGCTCCTCACCGGCGGCCGCCTCCCCGCCACCACCCACCGCGTCGTGAACCCCGGCGGGCGCGACGGCGGGCGGTTGTCGATGCCGTTCTTCCTCCACCCGCACCCCGACTGGATCCTGACGCCGCTGCAGGGGGACGTGGCGGCGGTGCGGACGCGGGAGTTCCTGCACGAGCGTCTGCGGGCGATCGGGGTGGCGTAGTTTTCTGGGCGCCCCCGCCCGGGGACGGGCGGGCGGGTGTCCGACGGGCTCGGCGCGGAGCGCCTCGGCTGGCGGGGCCCGGGGCGGCCCCGCCGAGCCGCCGCCCG
>JAKFCH010000374.1:0-11121 GCA_036676765.1 Deltaproteobacteria bacterium | reverse complement strand
GGCACCGGGCCGCCGTCGTAGGTCACCGCGCCGCCCAGCGTGTGGCTCACGATCGCGAGGTCCCGGATCGTGTCTCCGCTCACGACGACGTCCTCCGCGGCCACCACGTCCGCCTTCATGTACGGGTCGTAGTAGCGGGAGTCGAAGTTCAGCTGGAACGCCACGTCGTAGGTGCCGGGCGGCACCTGCAGCGACCAGTCCTCGTCCCACCCGAAGGTGCCGCCCGCGCTCGACCCGGTCACCGGGTCCGACACCGAGACGGAGTAGTCGCCGCTCGTGCCGGACATGTCCGGCACCGGGCCGCCGTCGTACGTCACCGCGCCGCCCAGCGTGTGGCTCACGATCGCGAGGTCGACGACGCACGTGCCGCTGGAGCACGCGTCGATCGTCGTCGAGCACTCCTCGACGTCGGTGTCCGCGTCGGTGTCGCTGTCCGTGTCCGCGTCGGAGTCAGCGTCCGTGTCGACGTCGGAGTCGGCGTCCGTGTCAGCGTCGGAGTCGGAGTCGGTGTCGGCGTCCGAGTCCGTGTCGGAGTCGGTGTCGGTGTCGGAGTCCGAGTCGGTGTCGGAGTCCGAGTCCGAGTCGGTGTCGGCATCCGCCTCCGCGTCCGCGATCTTGTCCGGCGACGGCGTGCAGGCGAGCGGGAGGAGCAGGAAGGCAAACATCCCCGCAGGGTATCTACCCGTCCAATCGGGACGCAAGCAGCAAAGCCATTGACGCCCCGCTCCGCCCGCGCCACTCTCCGCGCCATGCGCGCCCTCCCGTTCGCCCTCGCCCTCCTCGTCGGCTGCTCCGGCCCGAAAGACGACGACACCGCCGCCACCGACGACACCGGCTCCGACGGCCGCGTCCCCGAGACGCCGTTCGACGAGCGCTGCGCCGGCCAGGTGATGTTCCAGCAGGTCGTCGGCACCACCGGCACGCTCGAGATCGACTGGAGCGCGCTCACCGCCGACAGCGCCGGCGCTCCCTTCGCGAGCTCCGAGATCCAGATCGTGCACTGGTACATCCTCGGGATGCCCGTCTCGACGCTCGACGTGCGCCTTTGCGACGAGGTCGATCTCTCCGTGGACGTGCTCGGCGCCAACGCTGCCTCGCCCGAGGGCGGCACCTCGATGTCGATGGACATCGGCACCGAGTGGAACTTCGAGACCGGCGTCATCGCGCTCTACGACATCGTGGACGAGCTGAGCGAGCGCGGGCCCCGGGCCGCCGCCGTGTTCACGTTCGACGAGGCGAGCAGCAACCAGCGCGTCGTCCTCGAAGACCGCGGCGACGTCTGGACCGCCCCGTAGCGCGGGAGCCGCAACCCCGCTGGACACGGCCCACCGGGCGCGGTCGGCGCCGCTCGGGGCGCCGGGAACCGCGCCCTGCGCTGGTCGCCCCGACGCCTCGCCCCCCTACCCCACCCACACCCGCGCGTTCCGGAACATGCGCGTCCACGGGCCGTCCTCGCCCCACTCCGGCGGGCGCCACGAGTTGGTGATGGCGCGGAACACGCGCTCGGGGTGCGGCATGAGCAGGGTCGCGCGGCCGTCGGTCGTCGTGACCGCGGTGATGCCGTCGGGGGAGCCGTTCGGGTTGTCGGGGTAGCGCGCGGCCACGCCGCCGAGGCGGTCGACGAACCGCGCCGAAACCAGCCCCTCCGCGAGGGCGGCCTGCCCGGGCGCGTACAGCGCGCGGCCCTCGCCGTGGGCGACCGCGACGGGGAGCACGCTGCCGACCATCCCCGCGAAGAACAGGCTCGGGCTCGCCTCGACGCGGAGCATGCTGACCCGCGCCTCGAACTGCTCGGAGCGGTTCTTCACGAAGCGCGGCCAGCTCTCGGCCCCGGGCACGAGCTCGCGGAGCTGCGACATCATCTGGCAGCCGTTGCACACGCCGAGCGAGAACGTGTCGGAGCGGTGGAAGAACGCCCGGAACCGCTCGCGCGTGGCCGGGTGGAACAGGATGTTCTTCGCCCAACCGCCGCCGGCGCCGAGGACATCGCCGTAGGAGAAGCCGCCGCACGCGGCGAGGCCGCGGTACGACGAGAGGTCGTCCCGGCCCTCGATCACGTCGGACATGTGCACGTCGACGGGCTCGAAACCGGCGCGGTGGAAGGCCGCGGCCATCTCCACCTGCCCGTTGACTCCCTGCTCGCGGAGGATGGCGACGCGGGGGCGCGCGCCCACGTTGACGTACGGCGCCGCGACATCCTCGGCGGGATCGAACGTCAGCGCCGCGGTGAGGCCGGTATCGGCACGGTCGAGCAGCGCGTCGTAGGCCTCCTGGGCGCAGGTCGGATCGTCGCGGAGGGTCTGGATGCGCCAGGAGGTCTCGCCCCAGGCGCGGTGCAGGGCGACGCGGTCCTCGTGGAGCACCACCGCGCCGTTCGCGCGCACGGTGAGGTGATCGTCGGTCACGACGGTCCCGAGCCGGCGCGCGGGCACCCCGGCGGCCGCGAGGTCGGCGAGGAGCGCGGCGGCGTCGGCCGCGGCGACCTGGAGCACGCCGCCCGGCTCCTCGGCGAAGATCGCCGGGATCGGAGACCCCGCGTCGGTCGCGAGCGTCACGTCCACGCCGCAGTGCCCGGCGAACATCATCTCGGCGAGCGTGACGACGAGCCCGCCGTCGGACACGTCGTGCCACGCGAGCACGCGGTCACGCCACGCGTCGACCACGCGCCAGAGTCCGAGGAGCGCCGCGGGTTCGTCGAGATCCGCCGGCTCCGCACCGAGCCCGCCGTACACCTGCGCGAGCGCCGAGCCGCCGAGCCGCGCCTGGAAGCCCGAGAGGTCGACGTGGACGAGCGCGCTCGTGACATCGGTCCGGAGCTGCGGCGTGAGCGTTCGCCGTACGTCCCGCACCGGCGCGAACGCGGTGATCACCAGGGTGAGCGGCGAGACGACCCGGTGATCGCCCGTGTCGTCGCGCCACCCGGCGCGCATCGACATGGAGTCCTTGCCGACGGGGATGGCGATGCCGAGCGCCGGGCAGAGCTCCATCGCGACGGCGCGCACGGTGTCGACGAGGCAACCGTCTTCGCCGGGGTGGCCGGAGGCGCACATCCAGTTGGCCGAGAGCACGACGCGGGAGAGCTCGCCGACATCGGCCGCGAGCAGGTTCGTGAGCGCCTCGGCGACCGCGAGGCGGCCGCTCGCCGGGCCGGACAGGAGCGCGACCGGCGGGCGCTCGCCCATCGCCATGGCCTCGCCCCGATAGCCGACGTAGTCGGTCACGGTGACCGCCACGTCCGCCACGGGCACCTGCCACGGGCCGACCATCTGGTCGCGCACGACGGTGCCGGTGACAGAGCGATCGCCGATGGTGATCAGGAATTCCTTGCTCGCGACGGTCGGGAGCGAGAGCACCCGGTAGAGCGCCTCGCTGGGGTCGACACCACCGCGGCGCACGTCGGTGACGCCGGTGCCCTCGGCATCCCGGGCGGGGCCTGCGCGCCACGCGTCGCGATGCATCTTCGGCGGCTTGCCGAAGAGGAGGTCGAGGGGGAGGTCGATGGGCGGCGCGGCCTGGGCGTTCGGGGAGCCCTTCGTGGTCCCGGCGAGGCGATCGTCGAGGCGGAGGTGCCCCTCGGCCGTGGCGGTGCCGACCACCGCCCACACCGCGCGCTCGCGGGCGCAGATGGCGGCGAACCGGGGCACGTCGGCGCGCTCGATCGCGAGGACGTAGCGCTCCTGTGCCTCGTTGCACCAGAGCTCGAGCGGGGAGAGGCCCGGCTCGTCGGTGGGGATGTCGCGCAGCTCGAAGATGGCGCCGCGCCCGGCGTCGTGCACCAGCTCGGGGAGCGCGTTGGAGAGCCCGCCCGCCCCGACGTCGTGCACCGACCGGATGGGGTTGTCGGCCCCCATCGACCAGCAGCGGTCGATGACCTCCTGGGCCCGGCGCTGCATCTCGGGGTTGGCGCGCTGCACGCTCGCGAAGTCGAGGTCGGCGGAGGCGAGATCGCCGGTGCCGACGCTGGACGCCGCGCCGCCGCCGAGCCCGATGAGCATGGCGGGGCCGCCGAGCACGACGATCGCGGCGTCCTCGGGCACCCGCTCCTTGAGCACGTGGCCGTCCCGCAGGTTTCCGTAGCCGCCGGCCACCATCACCGGCTTGTGGAACCCGCGCACCTCGCGGCCCGCGTCGGTGTCGACGGTGACGCAGAAGGTGCGGAAGTAGCCGTTCAGGTTCGGCCGCCCGAACTCGTTGTTGAACGCGGCGCCGCCGAGCGGCCCCTCGATCATGATGTCCAGGGCGCTCGCCATGCGCGGCGAGGTGCCGACGGTCGACTCCCACGGCTTCACCGCGCCGGGCAGGCGCAGATCGCTCACGGTGAACCCGGTGAGGCCCGCGCGGGGCCGCGCGCCGCGGCCGGTGGCGCCCTCGTCGCGGATCTCGCCGCCGGCGCCGGTGGCCGCGCCCGCGTGGGGCGAGATGCCGGTGGGGTGGTTGTGGGTCTCCACCTTCATGAGCAGGTGCGCGGGCTCGTCGTGGGGGCGGTACACGCCGTCGGTGTCGGAGAAGAACCGCGCGACCTCGTAGCCCTCCACGACCGCGGCGTTGTCGCTGTAGGCGGAGAGCACCTTGCCGGGCGCGCCGCTCGCCGCGTGGCTCGCGTGGGTGTGGCGGACCATCTTGAACAACGAGCGGTCGACCGGCTCGCCGTCGAGCGTCCAGCTCGCGTTGAAGATCTTGTGGCGGCAGTGCTCGCTGTTCGCCTGCGCGAACATCATCAGCTCGACGTCGGTGGGATCGCGCCCGAGCGCGCCGAACGCCGTCACGAGGTAGTCGATCTCGTCGGAGGCGAGCGCCAGGCCCAGGCGACGGTCGGCGGCCTCGAGCTCCCCACGGCCCCCGGCGAGGAGCGGCACCCGCGCGTAGGGCCGGGGCGGCTCGCGGTGGAAGAGCACGGCGGCGGCGTCCAAGGCGGGGAGCACCGCCTCGGTCATCCGGTCGTGGAGGTGCGGGAGGATCACGTTCCGCTCGTCGGGGGTGAGCTCACCGACGAGCTCCCATCCGACGCCCCGCTCGAGCCGCCCCACGTCCACCCCGCACGCGCGCGCGATGTCGGTGGCCTTGGTCGACCACGGCGAGATCGTGCCGGGGCGGGGCACCACCACCACGTCCACGCGCGCGAGCGCCGCCGGGGGCTCGACCTCGTAGTCGAGGAGGCGGTCGAGGACGGCGCGCGCGTCGGCGTCGATCGGGCCGTCGACGAAGTGCAGCCAGCCGGCGCGGAGCCCGGTCAGGCCGGGGGCGAGCGTCCGGACCGCGGCGTGGAGCTTGGCGAGGCGGAAGGCGGAACGCGCAGGACCACCGGCGAGCACGAACATGGGGCCTCCGAAGCGGGGCCCCCGTTATCCCGGCGCGGGCCTCCCGACGCGGGCTCCGGATGGATGGTGACGGCGCGGCGGCCCACGGGCCGGATTAGGCTGCTCCTACCCGGACGAAAGCCCATGATCTTCCGCCAGTTGTTCGAGCCCACGTCGAGCACGTACACCTACCTCCTCGCGTGCGAGCGGACCCGCGCGGCCGCCCTCGTCGACCCCGTCCTCGAGGAGCTCGACACCTACCTCGGGCTGCTCGCCGAGCTGGATCTCTCGCTCGTCTACACGCTGGAAACCCACGTGCATGCCGACCATGTCACCGCGGCGTCGGCGCTGCGCGAGCGGCTCGGGAGCCGGACCGTGATCCGCAAGGGCGCCGGGGCCGCATGCGCCGACGTGCCGATCGAGGACGGGCAGGTCCTCTCCGTCGGCGACCTGCGCATCGAGGCGCGCGCCACGCCGGGCCACACCGACGGCTGCGTCTCGTACGTCGTCGGCGATCGCGTCCTCACCGGGGATGCGTTGCTCATCGGCGGGTGCGGCCGCACCGACTTCCAGCAGGGGGATGCGTCGCGGCTCTACGACAGCGTCACCACACGGCTGTTCACGCTCCCGCCGGACACGCTGGTGTTCCCGGCGCACGACTACAAGGGGCGCACCGTCTCGACCATCCGCGAGGAGCGGGCCCTCAACGCGCGCCTCGGCGGCGGCAGGACGCGGGAGGAGTTCGTCGCCATCATGGCCAACCTCAACCTCCCCTACCCGCGCCAGATCGACCGGGCGCTCCCCGCCAACCTGCAGTGCGGGCGGGAGCGGCCGCCGCTTCAGGGGTAGCGTCGCCGCCTACGGGCAGAGCGGCTCGAGGTACGAGGGCTCGTGGCCGGTCACGAGGCAGTCGCTCTGCCCGCCGGGCCCGAAGACCGCCACCGCCCAGGTCACGCCGTCGAGGTACTCCTCGGCGAGCAACGTCGACTCGTTGGTCCGCTGGTCGGCGAAGTTGTCGACCACCCCGAGCGTGAGGACGTAGGTGCGCTCCCCGCCGCTGGTGTCGTCGAGCTCGAACCCATCGTGCTCCTCGGACCAGGGCTCCGGGCTCGAGTCGGCGGTCTCCACCATGTACATCTCGATCGAGTCCGGCTCACCGCGCGTGACGACGGTGTACTCGATGGTCCCGTCCGCGGCGTTCCAGTCGAAGTCGACCAGCTCGAGATCGACGTCCGAGTCGGTGTCCGAGTCCGTGTCGGAGTCGGTGTCGGAGTCCGTGTCGCTGTCCGAGTCGGCGTCGGTGTCCGCGTCCGCCTCGACAGCGTCGGCGACACAGGTGCCGTCCACCTCGTGGGTGCCGGGCCCGCAGTCGAGCTTGCCCCCGGCGCAGGCGAGGGAGAGGAGGCCGAGGGTCGCGACGAGGAGCGGGAGGGTTCGCATGGGCGCGAACATCGCCGAACATCCGGGGACTGTCAATGCTCATTCGGGGCGGCCGGACCGCGCGCGGACGCGCGGCCGCCGCGTCGACGGGGCTGCCCGAGAGAGGGTCGGCGGCTCCGTCGCCTCACCGGGCGGCACGATGGAGCGCGGCTACGGGCCGACGATCGACAGCCCCGCGACGTAGCGCACGATCGCGCGCGTGTAGGCGAGCGCCGCCTCCAACCGCGCCCGCGCGAAGGCCTCCATCCCCGTCGCGCAGGCCGGCAGCGCCCCGAAGCGGTTCCCGGCGGTCCCGTAGGCGCCGAAGACGCCGGGACGCGGCGCCCAGAAGGCGCTCCAGTCCATCGTCTCGAGGTCGCACACGAGCGGGATGGCGAGCGCGGCCGTCGTCTCTTCGGCGAGGCGCTGCTGGGCGGCCGCGGGGCCGAGCGTGGCCGGGAGCGTGGCGACCTCGTCTCCGGTGACGGTGGCGACCATCGCAACGTCGACGTAGCTCTCGAAGCGGTCGAAGAGGCCGTGCGCGACGGGGACGACGTGGGGCGGCGAGGCCATGTCCTGCACGTGGTGGGCGAGCTGCCCGGCGTGGAGCCACACCCCGCGGCGACTGCCGACGGCCGCGGCGACGCGGATCCGGTCGTCCAGCCAGGCCACCCGATCGGCGGAGGGGTGGCGCCCGAGCGAGCGCACCGGGGCGTACGAAGGGCTGTGGTAGTGGTGCCAGCGGCCCCACTTCCGCGCGAGGTTGAGGTCCTCGTCGGCGGCTCCGCGCGCGAAGGCGAGCGCGACGTCGGCGTGCACGACGGGATCGGAGCCTTCGGTGGTGTCCTCTACGGCGGCCTCGCCCGCTGCGGCGCCCTCGGCGGCGCCTGCGGCAGCGCTCTCGACGGCGCCCTCCAGCTCGATTGCGCGCGCGGCCAGGGCGCGGTGGACGCCCGGCGAGAAGGCGGTGGCGTGAGGCAACGCGAGGAGGAGCACGAGGATCATGGCATCCGTTCGACACGCGGGGCGGCGGATCGCGTCCGCACGGGAGGGCGGTTCATCGTGCGGATTGCCAGCCGAGCGGGTGACGTGGCACCCGCCCGGGGGGCGGCGGCGGCGGGCGGTGCCGGCGGAGGCGGGCGCGCACGCGGCGGCCGGGGCAAGTCACCCCGAACAAGAGCGGCGCCGAGGCAAGCGGCACCGAACTGGAATCGAGCGCCCGGTGAGGGCCTGCGTTCGGGCCCGGGAGACGACACGCACCTCGAAAACGGGCGTTTCATCGTGCGGGTTGCCAGTCGAGCGGGTGGCGTAGTCTCACACGGTGCCGCTTGCCTCGGGGGGACTCTCGTTGGGCAGGGCTTGGGCCCACGGTGGGCACCCGCCCGGGGGCCAATGGCGCCCGCACGCCCGCCGACGGTGGGCACCCGCCCTGGGGCCGTCGACGCCCGCACGTCACCGGGCGTCGGAGAGGTCGGGTGGCTCCGGGGTGTCGCAGGCGCCGTAGGGCACGTCGCGCGCGGGCGGGTTCGCGGCGGCGTAGCGGTAATGCCACCACTCCTGGCGGTAGGGCTCGAAGCCCTCGGCGACCATCGCCGCGGAGAGGACGCGGCGGTTGGCCTCGGCGGCGGGGGTCGACGCGCCGTGGTGGCTTGCGTGGACGAAGTCATCCCACCCGGTGCCCATGTCGAGCGGCCGGCCCTCGCGCGTGAGGGTGAGGTCGACCGCCACCCCGCGGCTGTGCGCCGATCGGCGGGCGAGCCACCCGTCGGTGACGTAGTCCCCGTGGCCCTCGCGCTCGGCCCAGTCGCACATCGCGGTCGCGGCGCGGGCGGGCCGGTAGGCATCCCAGACGAGGAGGCCGAGCCCCTCCTTCCCGAGCGTGGTGGCCACCCGACCGAGCGCGTCGGCGGCGTCGCGCCAGAGCCACGCGCCCGGGGCGCCGTAGCCGGGGACCGGCGCGCCGGTGAAGTTGCGGGCGCCCGCGTACCCGATGTCGAGGACGACGTTGGGGAGCGTGGCGAGGTCGACGAATCCGTCGGGCGGCGGGTTGGGGAGGCAGGGCAGCACGGCTTCGAGGATAACAAGCGGCGGGCCGGGCGTGCCGACGCCCCCGGGGCTGGCCCGGCCCCCCTCGGCGGCGCTACGATGCGCGCGTGCTCCGCTGGCTCTTCCCGCTCCAATCGCTCGCGCTCGCGCTCGCGCTGACCTGGCCCGCCCCGGCGCGCTTCTGGACGGAGGCCGTCGGGAGCGTCGAGGGGGACGGCGTCAAGCACCTCTGGAACCTCTGGTGGATGCGCGCCGAGGCCTACGGCGGCATCCCCGGGCTCCGGAGCGCCCTCGTCAACTACCCCACGGGCCTCGATCTCTGGCCGATCGAGCCGCTCAACGGCCTGCTCGCGGTCGCGATCCCGCTCCCGCCCGTGCCGCTGTCGAACCTGCTCGCCGTGCTCCACCTCTTCCTCCTCGGCCTCTGCGCGGGGTGGATGGGCAAGGTCGTGAGCGAGCGCCCGCTCGGCGCCTTCGTGGCGGGTGCCTTGGCGCAGGGCTCGGCGTTCGCGGCGTTCACGCTGCACGTCGGCGTCGGGGAGCTCCGCCAGGCGTGGTGGGTGCCGCTCGGCCTCGGCTGCCTCGTCAAGGCGCGCACCACGATGGCGCCACGCTGGTTCGGCGCGCTCGCGCTCACGCTCGCTGGCGCCACCCTCTCCTGCTTCTACCACGGGTTCTTCCTCGCCACGGCGGTGTCGCTCTACGCGCTGGCCACGCTCCGCCCCTGGCCGCGGCTCCTCGGCGGCTACGCGGCCGCGGCGCTGCTCTCGATCGCCCTGGTGGTGCCCGTCATCCGGGGCTTCTCGGCCAACTACGCGCCCACGGAGCAGCGCGGCGCCGACTCGCTCGGCGAGTGGATGTCGATGCGGTACGAGCTCGACACCTTCCGCGGCGCGGCGCTCGACCCGGTCGAGCTCCTCACCCCACGCGACGCCGGCGTGGCCGACCGCCAGACCCTCTCCTACACCGGCGGCCGCTACCTCGGCTGGCTCCCGCTCCTGCTCGCCGCGCTCGGCGTGGCGGCCGCGCCGAAGAAGGCCGTGCCCTGGCTGGTCGTGGGCGCGGGCGGGCTCCTCCTCTCGCTCGGGACCGTGCTCTGGTGGGACGGCGCCCTCGTGGCCGCGTCCACCGGCCGTGTGGTGCTGCCGCTCGCGACGCTCAACCGCGCGCTCGCGTGGGTTGCCGAGCCGATGAACTTCCCCGCCCGCTTCATCGTCCTGCCCACGGTGGCCATCGCGGCCCTCGGCGCGCTCGCGTCCCGCTGGCCGTGGGCCCTCCTGCTCGTGCCCGTCGCGGTCGCCGAGGTGGCGTGGGGCGACCTCGTGCCCTGGCCCCGCGCGACGATCGTCCTGCCGCGCGTCACCCTCGATGCCGCGCAGCGGGCGGCCCTCCCCGCGGGCGCGGTGGCCGATCTCACCGTGTTCACCCGCTCCGCCGTGCCGGGCGCCGACGAGATCGGCCAGTCCTGGCTCGCGCGGGTCGATCCCGAGAGCCGCACCCGCGGCATCGCCGCCCAGATCGGGCTCGACCGGCCCTTCTCCACCGTCCCCATCGAGCGCGTGGACCATTGGGGCCCGGAGGGCCTCTACTGGACGGCATCCCTCCCGTTCGCCCGCGCCCTCTCCGGCGGCGTCCCCACCGACGACGAGCTCCGCGCTGGCGCCTGGCTGCTCGCCGACGCCGGCTTCGGCGCCGTGCTGCTCACCCACGCCTGCGAGAACGGCCCCCCGGCCACCGCCGCGGCGCTCGACCGGGCCCTCGGGGCGCGGATCGCCGCGGGGTGCGCGACCCTCTGGCCGGTGCCGGCCGTGACCGACGTTCCCGCCGAGGCCGCCCGCTGGAAGGCCGAGCAGGCCACGCGCGCGGCGACGATCGCCCCCCCGTCGATGGGGCCGCGGTTCGCGCCGTGACAGGGGGACTCCCCTGGCGTCGAACCTGCATCGCTGACTGCCGGGCGGGCGGGCAGGGGCGATCCTCTCGCTCACCGCCCGGCGGCCAGGTGGGGCTGGTCATCCGGGATGACCCGGCCTCGGTGGTCGTCAGGCGGTCAGCCAGGGCAGATCATCCGGGATGACCCCGCCTCCCAGACCGCAGGGCGGCCAGGATGGGTCGTTCATCCAGGATGATCCTGACTTTTGACCGCCCAGATGTGAGCAGCGCCGCGCAGCGCGTGGCCCTTGCACGTTCCGCTCGGCCATCCGCGCCCCCAGGCCCACGCGCCCCCGCCCCGCGCCTCACCGCCCGTAGTCTCGTCCTCGCTCTCGTCCTCGTGCCCAGGCCCCGCGCGCCCCAGTCCCGCGCGCCACGCGCGCCCCAGTCCCGCGCGCCACGCGCGGCCCAGTCCCGCTCGCCACGCGCG
>JAKFCH010000373.1:0-16123 GCA_036676765.1 Deltaproteobacteria bacterium | reverse complement strand
CGATGCCGGTCGGCGGCATCGGCTCCAGGAGCTCGGCGAACCGACCGAGCTTCTGCATGTTCATCGAGGGGTTGATCAGGAGGACGCGCACGGCGGTTCTCGGGGTTGACGACGAGGGTAGCCGCTCGGTGGTCGCGTTCACAAGCGGCGGCGCGGCTTTCCGACGCGTCAGCGCCAGATGCGGACGGCCTGGCGCGTCGAGAGCGCTTCGGTGACCGTCTCGGCGCCGTCCGGCCAGCGCACGCGCACGCGGTCGATGGTGTCGACGTCACCGAGGCCCACGTGCACCTCGGGGGGCTGTCCGCCGGCGAAGCCGGTGCCGCCGCCGCGCAGGTAGCGTGTCCATACGCGCGCTCCCGCCTCGACGGTCACCGTGGCGCCGACCGCGCGCGGGTTGGGCCCGTCCTGGCGCAGCTCGACGCGGAGCCACGCGCCGTCGCCGCACCGGGAGAGGTGCAGGCTCGCCACCTCGTCGACGAAGCGCTTGAGCACGTCGAGGTGGCCGTCCCCGTTCAGATCCGCGAGCACGAACCCGCGGCCGTTCCCGGTCTGGGCGAGGCCCCACGCGGCGCCTTCGTCGCGGAAGGTCCCGTCGTCTCCGAGCACGAACAGCGCGTCGGGCTGATCGTCGGGGTTCATCAGGGCCCAGGTCTCCGCGTAGGTCTCCTCGATCTCCGGGGGCATGAGCAGGGGGCCGAAGGCGACGGGGAGGTCGAGATCCCCGTCGTTGTCCATGTCGGCGAGGTCGAGCCCCCACGACTCGGCGCGGCCCTCCGCCACCGGCATGACCCCGCGGGCGAGCGCGGCGTCGTACCAGGTGCCGTCGCCGACGCCGAGGAGGAGCGCCATCCGGTTCCAGTCGGAGATGGCGAGGTCGATGGTGCCGTCGTCGTCGATGTCGCCGAGGGCGAGCCCCATCGCGTAGCCGTTGTGGTCGAGCCCCTGGCCGCCCACGACCGTGAACGTGCCGCCGTCGTTGTGGAGGAGCAGGTTGGGCGAGGACATCGGGCCGAAGTCCATCGCGACGTAGAGCTCGGGGAGGTCGTCCCCGTCGAAGTCGTGGAAGACGCCGGCGAAGGGGTAGCCGTTGTCCTGGAGCGCGGGCGGCAGGCGGTCGGACACGTCGGCGAACGTGCCGTCGCCGTTGTTCAGGAAGAGCTCGGACGGGTGGCCCGGGAACATCTCGCCGGCGTGCATCCCGTCGGGGAGCGTCTCGTCGTCGCGGTGGTTGGCGACGAACAGGTCGAGGTCACCGTCGGCGTCGAGGTCGGCGAACGACGCCGAGATGCTGTCGGTGTCCCCTCCCCCGACCCCCGCCGCGGCGGTCCCGTCGGTGAAGTGCCCCGTGCCGTCGTTGATCAGCAGGCGGTTGGGCCCGCGCATGTTCGTGACGAACACGTCGAGATCCCCGTCCGCGTCGATGTCGGCGGGGGATGCGCCCACCGTCGCGTCCGTCGCGCCGCCGGGCCAGCGCGCGGACGTCTCGTCGGCCCACCCGCCCCCGGGGAGCCCACGCCAATACTGGTCGGGGCCCGCGTTGGGGAGCACGAGGTCGAGGAGCTCGTCCCCGTCGAAGTCGGCCACCGCCGCGCCACCGCCGCCGTACTGCACCTGGAAATTCGCCGCCGAGGCGTCGACCAGCCCCTCCCAGGCGTACGCGTCCATCGGCGCCGTGGCCCGCGCGCCCGGATCGTCGCACGTGACCAGACCGCCCTCCTCGACGCGGCTCGGCGCGTCGGCGACGGGCGTTCCCGAGGTGTCCGAGGAATCCGGCGCGGAACAAGCGAGCGTCAGGAGCAGGAGCACGGCGGGCCTCCGGGGGGCGTCATTCGGGGGCGTCATTCGGGGGCGTCGGGGGCGTCGGGGTGCCGCGCGGTGACGAGCCGCCGGGCGGGCACGTCCAGCGCCTCGGTCTCGGTGCCGTCCGACCATCGTACGTGCAGGCGGTCCACCGTGTCCGTCGCGCCGAGCCCGAAGTGCAGGCGGGAGGGCGTGTGGACCGGGCTCCGCAGCGCGTAGACCTCGCGGATCTGCGTGCGGCCGCCGGCGTCGAGGGTCACGCGCGCGCCGAGGGCGTCGCCGTTGCCGGGGGAGCCTTCGAGCTCGAGCGCCAGCCACGCGCCCTCGGTGCAGCGGTTCATCCACGTGCGCGAGGGGCGGCCCGGGCCGGTGAGCACCATGTCCAGGGCGCCGTCCCCATCGAGATCGCCGGTGGCGAGCCCGAAGTCCGACGCGATGTCGCCGAACCCGGCCTCGGCGGTGACGTCCACGAAGGTGCCGTCCGGCTGCCCCTCCCAGAGCAGGTCGGGGAAGCGGACGTCGGGCTCGTCGCGGGACATGCTGGTGCACGGCGCCGAGGCCTGGAGCGCGTCGAGGTGCCCGTCGTTGTCTAGGTCCACGAGGTCGAAGGACCAGCCGACGGTCGACGCGTTCTCCTGGATCGGGATCGTCGGGTCGAGGCCCACGGCCCGCGCGGCCTCGTACCAGGTCTGGTCCCCGGCGCTGAACAGGCACAGCGGGGGGCCCACGTCGGTGAAGCACCAGTCGAGGGCGCCGTCCCCGTTGAGGTCCGCGCCGTCGATGCCCATCCCCGCGAGCATCAGGTCGGAGCCGGTCTCGGCGGCGTCGTCCACCATCCCGTCGTCCCCGTCGTTTCGGAAGAACCGCGTGGGGTTCGGCTGGTCGGCGAGCACGAGGAGATCGAGATCCCCGTCGGCGTCCCGATCGGTGCCGATGGAGACCAGCGTCGCGACCGGTTCCAGCGGCTCCATGGGCGAGAAGGTGTGGTCGGCCTCGTGTCGGAACCGGAGGATCGGCGCCGGGGTCCCCTCGTCGCCGGGGGTCGTGTCCGCGTCGGTGACGGGGGGGAGGACGAGATCGGCGTCGCCGTCCCCGTCGAAGTCCCCCAGCACGATGGCCATGTAGACGATCGCCTCGGCGAAGGACGTGACGTGGAGGAGCCGCGGCTCGCCCCACGTGAGGTCGCCGAGGTTCTGCCAGGTGGCCACGAAGCCCCCTCCCACGGCGACGAGCTCGGGCAGGAGATCGCCGTCGAGGTCGGCGGCGGTGATCGCGAGCTGGTGCGCCACGCCGTGGTCCTCGGCGGGCGGGCCGAGCGGCGGCACGTCGACGGGCGGGTCGAAGTGCCCCGTCCCGTCGTTGGCCTGGACCCGCGGCGCGGCGACGAGGCCGCCGTACAGGAAGTCGAGATCGCCGTCGTGGTCGAGATCCTCCAGCCCGGCGGGCGAGATGCCGGCGGTGTGGAAGCCCCACGCCTCCTCGGTCGAGGGCATCACGTCCACCAGGCCGCGGTCCTCCTCGACGAGGCGCGCGATGCCGCCCACCGGGGCGTCGCACCGCACCTCGGGCCCGACCACGAACCGGTCGGGGTCGATCCCGTCGGGCACCGCCGAGTCGTCGGGGGCGTGGCAGCCGAGCACGAGGGCGAGGAGGAACGGCATGAGGCCTCGCGCTACGGATACCCCGCGTCACAGCTCAGCGGCGCGTCCAACGGCCACGCGAGGCCCGCCGCGACGCACATCTCCGACGGGAACTCCAACGCCGCGTCGGTCGTGTTCAGGAAGTCGCAGGTGACCGTGAGCTGGTCGCCCGCCCGTGGCATGAGCTCGCCCGCGGCGTAGCTCCTGAGGCGCGGCTGCTGCTGCCAGGCGGGATCCCACTCGGGCAGCGCATAGACCTCGGTGGACGTGTTGCTGCCCGGGCGGTCGTGGCTCACGTGGATCGCGGTCCCGTAGTCGTGCATGTGCCCCATCATGTGGAGCACGTTCACGTCCGAGGGCCACGCGCACGAGAACGAGAGCCGCGAGGCCTCCTGCGGCGGCAGGCTGAACACGCTCGTGTTGAACGACCACGTCCCGGCCCAGTTCTCGACCTCCTCGACCGGCACGACACCGATGTTCATCGCGTCCCGGACGAGGAGCGCGCGGTCGCTCGTGTTGATGTAGTGGGACTGCATGGCCCAGCGCTGTCCGGTCCGGAGGCGCACGGCGATCCCGTCGTCCAGGACCATCCGGCCGGAGATCTCGCCGAGGAGCTCGTTGGCTTCGAGGAGCGGCCGGAGCGCCATCAAGCTCTGCCCCGAGCAGTCGAGCACCGTGCCGTCGGGCACCATCTCGCCGTCGTAGGCGTCGAGGAGCATCATGTGGTGCCCGAATTCCGGGTCCTGGAACCACTGGTAGAAGTTCACGCCGACGTCCGGCCCCTCGTAGGTGCCGAAGAAGCACAACATCTCGTCCGAGTGCGGCGCGATCGTGTACTCGGGCGTCAGGAGCTGGAACCCGCCTTCCGGCGGGGCGCCGGGATCGACGCGCACGTCCGACACGCCCGTGTCGTCACCGAGCGGCTCGTCGAGGAGCGCGTCGGTCGAGGGCGAGCAGGCGACCAGGAGGAGGGCGAACATGCGCCGCATCATAGCGGAGTTCCACACGCCCGGGCGCCGTGTTTCGACGGGGGCCCGGCGGCCGCGTTCATTGGCGCGTGACGGTCAAGGCCTGCCGGGTGGAGACATCGAGGGCCTCGATCTCGGTGCCGTCCGGAAAGCGAACGGAGACCCGGTCGACGGTGTCGACCTCTCCCAATCCGAAGTGGACGCGCGACGGGGATTGGCCGAAGCCGCGGAGCGCCTGCACGAGCTGCGAGTAGCGCCGCCCCCCCGCCTCGACCGACACCTCGGCGCCGATCCCCTCCCGGTTTCCTTCGAGGCCTCGGACCTCGACCTCCAGCCATCCCCCAGCGCCGCACGTGTTCTGCCAGAGCTCGGGTCGACCCACCGCCGGCACGAGCAGGATCTCGCGGAATCCGTCCCCGTCGAAGTCGGCGGTGACGAGCCCGGTGTGCTGGTCGGGCGTGTCGAAGCCGACCTCCGCCCCGCGGTCCACGAAGCCCGCGCCGGTTCCCCAGAACAGGGCGTCGTTGTGGTGCTCATCCTGCTGCTGGTCACCGTCGTCGAAGTTGCTCCCCCACGGCTCCCAGAGCTGCCGCGGGTGGATCTCGTCGGCCGCGGCCACGGCCGCGTCGAGGTGGCCGTCGTTGTCGAAGTCGACCACGTCCATGGACCAGGCGGACCAGGACCAGCCCGCCTCCATGCCCGCGGGCAACAGGCCGAGCGCGATCCCCGCGTCGTAGTAGTTGCCGGCGCCGTCGTCGACGAAGCACCAGATCCGGTTGGTGTCCGTGACGCAGTGGTCGAGCCGGCCGTCCTCGTCGAGATCGGCCGTGTCACCGCCCATTCCGGAGATGAATTGCCCGATCGAGCGCTCTTCGCCTTCGTTCACCCAACCCCCCGGATCGTTCCGATAGAGCGCCTGGCGCGCTTCCTGCTCGCGAAAGCCGAGCTGGACGGAGGAGACGAGGAGGTCCTGGTCACCGTCGTCATCGTGGTCGGCGAACACCGCGTACATCGAGAAGCCGGGCGTACCGTCCGGCGTGAGTTCATCCCTCGGAACGAATTCCCCCTCCCGACTCTCCAACAGGACGACCGGGCTCCCTCGCCCGTCGTACGACGGGTCGGGCGCGGCGTACAAATCCGTGGGCAACCAATCGAGGCCGGGGAGAGCGAGGTCGAGATCTCCATCCCCGTCCATGTCGCCCAGGCCGTAGGAGACATGGAGCGGCACCATGTCACCGGCATGCTGGAACAGCGGCCGGGGCGCCTCGAAGTGCCCCGATCCGAGGTTGGTGGCGGCCAGGATCCCGCCGAGGCCCACCAGGAGAATTTCGGGGAGGCCGTCCCCGTCGAGGTCAGTGGCCCCGACCGTCGCGACGAACGGGATGTGCAATCCATCGTCGAACGGCCGCCCCTGGTAGGAGAAGTGGCCCGTGCCGTCATTCAGGAGCAGGTCGGGCGCGCCCTGAGGGCGGCCGAGCAGCACGTCGATGTCACCGTCGGCATCGAGATCCTGTGCTGCTACGCTCCCGTCGAAGCTCGTCGCGCCGCCCCAGAAGGAGGGCCGCTCGAGATCGAGCCCGCGAGCCACGCCCTCCTCGTGAAAGCGTGCCGGACCGTCCTCGAACGGCTCGTCGCACGTGACCACGCCACGGGAGGTCACCGGAACGTCGGGGGGCTCCTCGACACGACTCGCACAAGAAAGGGCCAGCAACAGGACCATCAGGACCGACTTGCGCCGGAACGATCGTGATTTCGTCTCGTGCGCGTCAACTGGGACTTCCTCCGGGCACATCCTACGCGAACGTGGCTCACGGCCCCTTCCGCCCCGCCGCGCGCACCGACTCCATCGTCTTCTCGCCGATGAACGGCGTCTCCGCGAGCACGGCCACGTCGGCGAAGGGCCGCTTCTCCAGGATGAGGGCGACCTGGCGCGGCGCGATGCCCGCCCCGAGCAGCTCCCCGTGGGTCGCGCCGTTGACGAAGCGCGCGCTCGCAGCGGCCTCCGCGCCCGTGAACCGCACGCCGTCCGCCACGACCGCCCCGAGCGCGGCGCCGGTGGAGGCCCCCCCGGTCGCCCCCCCCGCGGCCTCCGGGGCCTTCACCGACCGGGCCCCGCCGGTGCGCCGGAGCCGCACGTCCGCGGTGGCCTGCTCCCCGGAGAGGTCGATCTCCACGCGCTCCTCGAGGTAGCCCTCGCGGCGGACGACGAAGGTTCGGATGCCCGGGCCGGGCGAGAGGGCGAGGCGGCGGGCGAGCGGGGTGGTCCCCAGCTCGGCGCCGTCGAGCACCACGTCGGCCCCGGCGGGCTCGCTGGAGAGGAGGAGCCACACCTCCCGGACCTCGGGAGCGGACTCGACGTGGGCGGGGCCCGCCTCGACGAACACGACGGTCGGGGCGACGTCGGCCGCAGGCGCCGTGGTCGGGTCCGCGGACGCCACCTCGCCCGCCACCGGACCGGCCGGCGCCCGGAAGTGCAGGAAGAGCGCGCCGACGGCGAGGACGCCGAGGAGCACCCCGATCGCGGCCGCGAGGGGGAGGAGACCCCGCGCGGGGGCCTCCCGCTCGCCGACCTGCGGCACGAGCGTGGCCTCGCTCGGGGGCGGGACGACGGGCGTGATCTCGTCCGCCACCGCCTCGGCGAGCGCGGCCCGCGCGGCGCCCAGCGCGTCGAGGAGGGCGTCGGCGTCGGGCCACCGGTCGTCCGGGCGCTTCTCCAGGCAGCGCATCGTGAGCGCCTCGAGCGCCGGCGGCACGGCCACCCCCGGCGCCCGGACCGCCATCGGGGGCACGGTCTCGTGCAGGTGGGCCGCGACCGCCGCCGCGGAGCCGCGTACGTCGAAGGGCAGCCGCCCGGTGAGCGCCCGGTAGAGCATCACCCCCACCGCGTAGAGGTCGGCACGGGCGTCGGCCGCCTCCCCTTTCGCCTGCTCGGGCGAGATGTACTGCGGCGTGCCGAGGAACGAGCCGACCTGGGTGAGCTCGGCCGGGACGTCGGCCACCACGCCGCCGCCCTCCCCGCGGAGGTCCATCACCGCGGACTTCACCAGCCCGAAGTCGAGCACCTTGGCCACGAGGCGATCGTCCTGCCCCGGCGAGATCATCACGTTCGCGGGCTTCATGTCGCGGTGGACGAGCCCGGCGCGGTGGGCCTGCCGGAGCCCGCGCACGATCTGCCCGAACAGGTCGATCACGTCGAGCGGGTGAAGGGGGCCGCGCTTCATGACCTCGGCGAGGTTCTCGCCCTCCAGGAGCTCCATCACGATGAAGCAGCGGCCGTCCCGCAGCGTTCCGAAGTCGTGAACGGTCACGACGTTCGGGTGCTGGAGCCCGCCGGCGAGCGAGGCTTCGCGCAGGAACCGCTCCGCGAAGTCGCGCGCCGCCTTGGGGTCCTGCGCGAAGGTGTGCATGAGCTTGAGCGCGACGCGCCGCCCGAGGGCCTCCTGCACCGCCCGGTACACGCGCCCGGTGCCGCCCTCGGCGAGGACCGCCTCGAGCCGGTAGCGCCCGTCGAGGAGCGTCCCGACGAGGGGATCCGGTGTGCGCGGCCCGACTTCCGCGGGGGCGTCGTGCGGGCGGGTGGCCGACATGCCCCGTCAGGGTAGCCGAGCATGGGCATGGACGCCGCAGGGATACCGCAGGTGCATGCCGCCACCTCCCATACAAACTACTTTCACCCCCTCCCCGATCCGTCCTTCGGGCGTAGCATTGCCCCGTGCCCCGACCCCAGCTCGTCCTCCTCCTCCTCGCCGGCTGTGGCGCGCCCTCCGGGCCCACCCCCACACTCGACACGCTCTCCCCCGACCTCGCTTGCGATGCGGGGGAGCCACTCACCGTGACCGTGTCCGGCGAGAACCTGGCGCCGGTCCCGGCGCGGGTGCTCGACGAGCCCGTGCTCACGATGCCGACGATCACGCTCACGCGGGTCGGCGGCCTCGACGGGCTCGACGACGGGCGGGTGATCGACCCCCTCGTCCTCGACGACGGGGCGCTCACGTGGATCGACGCCTCCACGCTCGCCTTCACCGCGTCGCCCGCGCTCGGGCTCGCCTACGGCGCGCACGACGTGGCGCTGGGGAACCCCGACGGCCAATCGGCCCGGCTCGACGCCGGGTTCGTGTGGGCAGGGCGCCCCGAGCTCTACGACGTCCTGCCGGGCAACGTGTGCACCGAGTCGACGACGGTGCCCGTCACCTTGACGGGCGCGGGCTTCCTCGTCCTCGCCGGGGTCGCACCCACGGTCACGATCGCCGGCGGCGCGCCGCTCCCCACGGTGGCCTCGGACTGCGCGCCGCTCGCGGGCGATCGGGACGGCGAGGTGTGCCTCACCCTCACCGTCGAGCTCGACGCGACCGCGCTCCCGCTCGGCGAGGTCGCGCTCACGCTCCAGAACCCCGAGCCCGCCGCGTGCACCGCGCTCGCGCCCGCCACGCTCACGGTGTCCCTCCCCCCGTCGATCGACACCGTCGACCCCACGATCACGTGCGCGACGGGCGGCACCGTCCGCATCACCGGCTCGGGGCTCCCCGAGGACCCGGTGGTGACCGTCGGCGGGGTCCCCGCGGCCTCGGTCACGGTCGTCGACCCCAACACCCTCGAGATCGTGCTCGGGCCCGACACGCCCGAGGGCCTCGTGGAGATCGTCGTGCACGGCGCGGGCGGCTGCGACGCCACCGCCACCCTCGACGTCGTCGACAACCCCGACGTGTTCTTCGTCGACCCGCCCACGGTCTACGAGGGCCTCTCCGTGCAGGTCACCGCGTGGATCGCCGACGTGACCGCCGAGGTGACCGAGGTGTGGCTCACCGGCCCGACCGGCACCGTCACCTCCCTGCCCTTCACGTGGGATCCCGCCGACCCTGACCGGGTCCACGCCCTCGTGCCCGCCGGCCTCCCCGCCGGCACCTACGGGTTCGGCATCGTCGAGGCCGACGGGTGCGGCACCGAGCTCGCGGGCGCCCTCACCGTCGCGGACACGCTCACGGTCGCGATCGAGGCCCTCGATCCCCCCTTCGCCTGGACCTACGACGACACGCCGGTGACCCTCATCGCCACCGATCCCGCGCCGAGCGGCCAGGTGGGCTTCGTCGCCACGCCGCGGGTGTACGTGACGCCCACCGGCGGCGGGACCACGGCGTCGGCCGTCACCGGCGTCGACTTTCGGAGCGCCGCGCAGCTCACCGCCCGGGTGCCCGCCGGGCTCGAGCCGGGCCTCTACGACGTGCTGGTGGTCAACCCCGACGCGACCGTGGGCCTGCTCCCCGGGGGCCTCACCGTCACCGAGGATCCGGCGCCGGTCGTCACCTCCGTGAGCCCCCCGAGCCTCCCCAATTCCGACCCGGGGTACATCGAGATCACCGGGCGCTCCTTCCGCGACCCGTCGGTCAGCCTCACCTGTCGGGAGGGCGGCGTGGAGAGCACCGTCGCCATCGACGTGACCGCCGCGACCGGCACCCGCATCGACGCGATCGTGCCCGCGGAGGATTTCGGCGAGGCGTTGTGCGTCGTGACCGTGACCAACGTCGACGGCACCTACGCGCGCTACGCCAGCATCTCGATCCGCAACCCCTCCCAGAACCTGTTCCCGTGGTCCGTCGGCACCGACCTGGTGGAGCCGCGGCGCGCGCCGGCGGCGGTGGCTGGGCGCACGAGCGCGGTGGCGCGGTGGGTCTACGCGATCGGCGGCGACAGCGGGGACACCTCCGGCGCCCTCACCTCCATCGAGCGTGCGCCCGTGGGCCTCTACGGGGACATGGGCGACTGGGAGCTGCTCCCCCGCTCCCTCCCCGCCGCGATCACCCTCGCGGGCTCGGCCCTCGTCGGCGAGTTCGTGTACCTCGTCGGCGGTCACGACGGCGTCGGCCCGCTCGCGACCACCTGGCGGGCCCACCTCCTCGATCCCGAGGAGATCCCCATGCTCGACTCGGCGTCGATCGACGACGAGGGCGCCCTCGGCGGCGGGGACTGGACCTGGCGGGTCGCCGCCCTGTACGACGCCGCGGACCCCACCAACCCCGGCGGGGAGTCGCTCCCCAGCGATCCCTTCGTCTTCACCCTGCCCGACACTGGCGATCTCGCCGTCGGGCTCTCGTGGACCCCGGTGGACGGCGCGGTGGGCTACCGCGTCTACCGCAGCGCCTCCGCCGACACCGACGGCGACGAGGCGTGGGTCGGCGACACCGTGGAGACGTACTTCCGTGACGACGGCGTCCCCGCCGATCCGTCCCGCGCCCCGCTCCCCGAGGGGGCCCTGGGCGAGTGGGTCGCGCTCTCGGCGCTGATCGACGCGCGCGAGTCCCCGTGCGTGGCCATCGCGCCGGACCCCATCCCCGACCCCGAGATCGTCCACCTCTACGCCGCCGGCGGGCGCACCCCGGGCGGCAGCGCGCTCGGCTCCGTCGAGGTGCTCGAGATCACCGTGGTGCACGACGACGAGCACCACACGAGCGCCTGGGCCGACGCCGGCGTGACCCTCTCCGATCCGCGCTGGGCGTGCGGCGCCTGGACGGTGGACGCCTCGCGCCACTCCGTCGTCGACGCGGACGAGACCTGGCTGTACTTCGGCGGCGGCGACACCGGCTCGCGCACCGTCGGCACGGTGGACGCCGGCCGGGTCGGCGTCGGCGGCGTGCTCGAGGACTGGGGCACGATCGACTCGATGAGCCCGGCGCGATCGGGGTTCGCGGTGGCGTCGGCGAGCGACTTCCTCTACGGGTTCGGCGGCTCGGGCGGCGCCCCGAGCGACGGCGGCGTGTCCGCCGAGCTCGGCCAGGAGCTCATGCCGGAGGTCCGCAACTGGAACAGCCTCGGCACCTCCCTCGCGGAGTCGCGCCGGCTCGCCGGATCGGCCCAGGAGTCCGGCGTCATCGTCGTCATCGGCGGCCAGACCTCCACCACCGACGCCTCGCGGAGCACCGATGTCACCAACTGGTAGGCTCCTCGCGCTCGCCCTGCTGCTCGCCGGCCGCGCCCACGCCGAGGACCCGGGCGCCGAGCCCGTCGGCGAGGAGGAGGAGGACGAGGGCCTCCCCACGGGTGCGACCGAGGGGGTGCCCCTCCCCGTCAAGCGCGCCGTAGAGGTGCCGACCCCCCGCCTGTACGTGGGCGCGAACGTCGGCGCCGGCTTCGCGCTCGCGCACTTCGGGCCAAGCGTCGTGCCCGGGCTCGAGGCGGGGGCGGTGCTCGACCGCGACGGGCGAATCCAGCCCTTCCTCGGGGTGCAGTACGCCGAGTCGCACGCCACCGGGGAGGCCGACGCGCCCGCCTTTCCCGACGGGTACACCTGGACCCTCGCCCTCCGCGGGATGACGGTCGCGCCCGGCCTGCGCATCCGCGTGCTGCCGTGGCGGGAGCGCGTCTCTCCCGAGCTCGCCGCCGGCCCGATGCTCCTGCTCGGTGACGTCGCGGTGAGCGGGAGCGCCGACGGCGCCCCCTTCCCCGAGACCCGCCAGACACGCGCCGCCGGCGGGGGTTTCTTCTCCGCGGGCCTCGTCGGCCGCCTCGGGCCCGGCCAGCTCGAGGGCCACGTCACGTTCTCGCTGGTGCGCCTGGAGGGCGATCTGACCGGGGGCGCGTTCGTGCCGAGCCTCACCCCTTCGATCGGATACCGGGTGTCCCGATGATCCTCCTCGCGCTCCTCGGCTGCTCGGACACCGGCTTGACGGCCCTCCAGAAGGAGGAGGCCGAGGCGTGGCCGGCCGTTTCGGTGAGCCCCACGCGCCTCGACTTCTGGGGCGTCCAGAGCGGCGAGGCCGCCACGTTGCCGTTCACCGTCACGAGCGTCGGCGAGTCGGCCCTGCGGGTGGAAGAGATCCGCCTCGAGGGCGTCGGCGCCTTCACGCTGGTCGACGGGGCCGAGGGCTTCGACCTGCTCCCCGGGGAGTCCCGCGAGATCGGCGTCGTGTTCGCGCCGATGGAGCCCGGCGAGCAGGCCGCCGTCGCGACGGTGGTGTCGGACGACCCGGAGCAGCCCGAGGTCGTCGTCGACCTGCTGGGGGACGGCCGCGTGCCCAGCCTCGTCATCACCCCCGACCCCTGGGACTTCGGCGCGCTGCCGCTCGGCTGCACGGACGAGAAGACCCTCACCTTCCAGAACGTCGGCTCGGTCGACCTCGAGGTCAGCGACTGGAGCTTCGTCGGGGAGGGCCTGACGTTCACCTCCGACGCGACCCCGCCCTTCTCCCTCACCCCCTACGGGTACGTCACGGGCGTCGTCACCTACGCGCCCATCACCGCCGGCGCGGTCACCGGCTCCGTCAGCGTCGGCTCGAACGATCCGCGCGGCGTGGTCAGCGCCACCCAGGCGGGCGAAGGGCTCGCGGGCGGCACGGGCCTCGACCGGTTCTCCACCGAGACGAACCCGCCGGTGGACGTCCTGTTCGCCGTCGACCGCTCGACCTCCATGGACGACGACGCCGCCGGGCTCGCCGCCGCCTTCGACACCTTCATCGAGCGCCTCGGCACGGTCACCGACGGCTGGCACATCGGCGTGACGACCACGGACAGCGGGTGCTTCAACGGGGGCGTGCTCGAGGTCGGCACCCTCGATCTCGAGGCCACGTTCGGCACCGCGGTGTCCTTCGGCGACGATCGCGACATCGTCTACGACGAGGCGCTCTTCCAGCTCGTCGACGCCGCGCTCGGCGAGACCGCGGCCGGCGGCTGCAACGAGGGCTTCCTCCGCCCCGGCGCGCTCCTGCACGTCATCGTCGTCTCGGACGAGCCGGAGCGATCCTCCGAGCTGGCGAGCGTCTGGACGTGGGACTGGTTCCTGCCGCGCTTCCAGGGCTACGCGTCCACGTCGTCCCTCCTCCGGGTGTCCGGGGTGGTCGACGTCGACGCCTGCAACGAGGGCGCCGACGGCTACGACCAGGTCATCGACGCGACCGGCGGGGAGGCCCTCTCCATCTGCACGGGCGACTGGGCGGAGCGCCTCGCCACCCTCGCGACCGCCTCGCTCGCCTACACCTGGACCTTCGCGCTCTCTACGGATCCGGTGGTCGCGAGCATCGTGGTCACCGTCGACGGCGTGGCGCTGGCCGACGGGTGGACCTACGACAGCGGGCTGAACGCCGTGGTCGTCGACACCCTGACGCCGGGGGCCGCCGTCGAGGTCGCCTACGAGCTCGCCGCCGCCTGCCCCTGAACCGGGGGGCCGCGGCGGCGCGTCAGCCCACCAGCTCCTTGACCAGCGGCGTCGGGAAGCGCGGCGACACGACCTCCCCGTCGAGCGCCGCCTCCAGGCGCGCCGCCTCCTCGCGGATCGCGCCCTCCGCGGCGCGCGCGGCTCCGTCGAGGACGCGGAACACGACGGCGCCGTCCTTCCGGCACGCCCAGCCGCCGACGATGCGCCCGTCGAGCCACACGGTCGGGCCGATGTTCCCGTTGGGATCGAAGAGCGGCCCCGCGATCGACGGATCGAGGAAGGGGCGGCGGTCGGTCCAGCACATCCCCGACGGATCGAGCGCGGGCAGCAGCGACGGCCCGATCGCCGGCCCGCCGTCCTCCAGCGACTCGTCGGCGAGCGCGTACCGGGGCCCGGGCCAGCCGTTCACCTCGACGGTCACGACGTCGTCACCGAGGAGCGCCAGGGCCGCGCGGACCTCCCCCTTCGGCAGGCCGGCCCACCACGCGAGGTCGTCGATGGTGGCCGGGCCGAACGCGCCCAGCCACGCCCGCGCGAGGCGAGCATGGGCCTCGATCTTCGGCGGCGCCGGCGGGAGCGACGGCATCCACCGGTCCCACCGCGCCCAGGTGGTGCGGTTCGACTTCCAGCCGCCCACGACGCGCGCGCGGACGATGGCGCCCTCGGTGCCGAGGGCCTCGAGGACGAAGCGGCTCACCGGCGCGGCGCCGGCGTAGGACTTCCCCTCGGAGAGGCCGACGCGACGGGCCAGATCGGGGACCCGCGCCTGGAGCGCGTCGGTGTCCAGGTCGCCGTCCTCGAGGGCTTCGAGCACCGCCGGGCGGAGGGTGTCGAGGTCGGGCGCGCCCGCCTCGGCGAGGTATTTCGCCGCGTTCTTCCTACGGTCGGGGTCGAGCCGGGTCCGGGCTAGGCCCATGACCGCCGGCGCGAGCGCGGCGTCGACCACGTGCAGGGTGCGCCGCATCCCCATCAGGCGCACGAGCCCCCGCGTGTCCTCGGTGGCGCCGCGCAGCTCGGCCACGAGTGCCGCGACCGGGCGCACGGGCTGGCGCGCGTGCAGCGTGAGGTGGAGGGTGGCGGGGTCGGTCCCGTGCAGGGCCACGACGGCCCGGGTGACGTCGGTGAGATCGCCCCCCGAGCGGTCGAGGTTCGCGCGTCTTGCGCGGCGCCGGAGGACACGAACGGGATCGAGGGACACGGGCATGCGGTTGTTCCCCGCGCCCTGTCACCGGTCCGCGCCGCGCCGGCAACCGGCCCCGCACGCGGCGCGGGAGCCGGTGTACGCGCCGGGCCTACGCCGGTTCGGGCACGCGGCGGAAGTCCCGGAACTCGGACGGGCTCGTGGTGCGGAGCAGGTCGCGGGCCCGGACGATCTCGTCGTTCGTGCCGTTCGCGACCACGAGGAACTTGCCGGCCTTGAGCTGCGTCTCGTACTGCACGATCGAGTTCTTCGGGATGCCGAGGCTCACGAGCCCGGCCCCGAGCGCGCTGACCCCGCCCACGACCGCGGCGCCTTCGAGGCCCGCCATGATCCAGTGCGCGAGCGGCCCGAGCACGAAGAGGTGCCCCACGCCGGGCACGAGCAGGAACGCGGAGCCGAACAGGATGCCGGCGAGGCCGCCCCACCACGCGCCCAGCTTGCCCCAGAATTTCATGCGATCGCCGGCGTTGTAGTAGCCGATCACGTGTTCTTCGGTGTGGTAGTCCTTTCCGACCAGCGAGAGCTGGTTCATCGGAAAGCCCGACTGTTCGAGCTGGCGCACGGCACGCTCGGCGGCCACGTGGTTGTCGAACAGCGCGACGACCGCGGCGTCCCTCGGGATGTTCTCGGGTTCGGGTGTTGCCATCGGATCCCCCCTTGATTGGCCACCCGAAGGTAGGCACGGGGTCACCAGACGGGCAGCCCGGTGTCGGCCTCGGCGAGCACCAGCGCCACGGTCGGCCAGACCTCGCGCGGGAGCCGGCCGGCGGCCAGGCGCGCGGCACCCAGGGCGTCCGCGGCCTCGATGACCATGGGGGTCTCGTGCCCCGGGATGCGGACGTGCCACACCGAGGGAAGGGACGGGGGCATGGCCACGACGGGCGCGGGGGGCGAGAGGGGCGCGAGAGGGAGTGAGGCCGTGGGGGTGACCTCCGGCGGTGGGGCTACCGACGCGGCGGTGGAGGCGGCGCGGGGGGCTGCGACCGGGGGGACGGGCGCGGCCGCGGCCGCGGCGTCCGCGACGGGGGCCTTCGGTGGGGCGGTAGGTAGGGCGGTAGGTAGGGCGATCGGTGGGGCGGCGGGCACCGGCGCCATCGTCGGGACGCTCACCCGTTCGGCACCCTCGGAAGCCCGCGCGCGGACCGACCGGAAGGGCATGTCGGGCTGGGCCCGCGTGCTCTCGTTGCGCACGATGCGCAGGCGCCCGTCCCGCGGGCGCACGCCGGGCTGGAGGAGCCGGTCGATCTCGCGCTCCTCGGGCCCGTGGAAGAAGTCCCGCCCGACGCGGCGCGCCGACGGCGGGGCGGCGGGCGCCTCGAAGGGAGCGCCGATAACGGCGGGCGTGGCGCGGGGCGGCGCACCGAAGGTCGGC
>JAKFCH010000372.1:0-13508 GCA_036676765.1 Deltaproteobacteria bacterium | reverse complement strand
AAAGGGGGGCAAGGAGCGGCAAAGGGGGGCAAGCCGGTCTGAACTGGAATGCCTCCGAGGCATGCGGCACCGAACTGGAATACTTCAACGACGTCGAGCCCGTCCATGGACATCGCGGGCCGTACGGTGTCGAAAAACCGACGTTCAATCGTGACCGGCCCGACACCGCGGACGGCGGGGGCGGCTGCCAGTCTCGCTCGGTGCCGCTTGGGTCAGCGTGACTCTCGTTCGACGCGACTTGGGTGCTCGCCGCGACCCATCCCGCGCCAGGGGCGCCGGAAGGCGCGGCGGGCGAACGCACCCTCCGAAACATCCCGTAGCTCATCCGCCCGCCGCGGTCGGCCCGCGCGTAGCGGGACGACGGAGGCGCATGCGCCGACCCTGGAGGAGCCCCGCCCGCCCGCGTCCGCGCGGGTGGGGGCGCCCGACGCTACCCCGGCACGTCGCACTGTCCGTGCGCGCAGTCGCCCCAGCACGCAATCTCCCCAGCATGGGTGACGCCACAGGCGTGCGTGTTGCCACAGGAGAGCTGGGTGAACGTCACGTCGGGCGGGGCGGTGAGGTAGGGGCCCCAGCACGTGGCGCGCCCGTCGGCGTCGAGGGCGCAGCCGCCGTCCTCGCCGCCGACGCAGAGGTCGAGGAAGCCGCTCTCCACCGGCAGCCCGGGGGGCGTCCAGGACGAGCCCGTGACGGGGTCCCAACATTCGATCGGCCCGCCGCGCGCGGTGGCGCACGCGTGGTGCCAGACCCCGACCGCGCGGAAATAGCCCGGTGGCCCCCCATAGCGGTTTTCGTATTCCTCTGCGGCGTCGAAGCAGGCGACGTAGCCCTCGGAGTGGACGGCGCACAGGGTGGAGAGACCGGCGGCGAGGTCGGTGAAGCCGTCGTCGTAGTACGGACCGCGGTCCCGCTCGCCCCAGCACCCGATCGAAGCGTCGTACCGGATGCCGCAGGAGGTCGTGCGGGTGAGCGCAAGGTTGCCGTTGACGTAAGCCGGATCGGTCTGCCCGTGGTCGTGCCGACCCCAGCACGCCGCGTCGAGGTTCGAATCGACGGCGCAGGTGTGCCAGGTTCCCGGGCCGCGGCCGCCCGCCGGGAGCGCCACCTCGACGTAGCGCCCCGCGGGTGTGTAGTCGTCCCCGTGGTCCACCCAGGCGCCGGTGTCGCTGGTGTGCGGGAGCCCGTCGTATTCGTCGCCCCCCCAACACGCGAGGGCGCCGTTGCCACGGACGGCGCACGTCTGGACATCGCCGGCGCTGACGTGCGTCCAAACGGGCCGCTCGCGGCGAGGCTCATCGGCGTCGGTGTCCTCGACGGTGGGAGGGTCGGTGTCCTCCACCGTGGGGGTGCAGGCGCCCGCGACCAGACCGAGGAGGAGGGCCATCTGATGGGGGATCACCGCGGCACCGCGCACTGCCCATCGGCACATTCGCCCCAACACTCGATCCGGCCCACCTCCGTCAGGCCGCATACGTGAGAGCTGCCACAGGAGATCTGGGTGAAGGACGCATCGGGGGCGGTGCGGAAATCGCGTCCCCAGCACGTCACGCGGCCGTCGAGCGCCCGAACGCAGCCGTTGTAGCCCCACGATCCGAGGCAGACCTCGCCGTGGCCGGCGCCGCCCGGGAAGCCGTCGGGGACGTAGTCGACGCCGTCGTACAGCCCCCAACAGGTGAGGGGCGTGTCGACGCCGCTGGCGCACAGCTCGTAGCCACCCAACGCCACCGAGTCGAACGGACCCACGCGATCCTCGAACTCGTCGTACCGCCCCGTCCAGCAGGTCAGGAAGCCCGAGGCGTGCGCCGCGCATGACATGTCGTCGACGCCGGCCGCGATCGCCACGTACCCGGAGCCCTCGGTCTGGCGCAGGTCCCCCCCTCCGCCCCAGCACGCGACGCTCGTGTCGGCCCGGAGCCCGCAGGAGTAACGACCGGCGAGTGACAGGGCGGTGAACGCTCCGGCCGGTGGGGAGGCCTGGCCCTCGTCGTTCCGCCCCCAACAGATTACGTTCCCGACGGCGTCCAGCGCGCATGCGTGCTCGCTCCCGAGGCCCCACGCGGAGCCCCCAGACACGGCAACGTCGGTGAACACGCCGTCCGGCGGCTCGTCGTCTCCGTAGTCGACCCAATCGCCCCACTCGGCGGTGTCATGGGCGTCGACGACGCCATCGTACTCCTCGCCCCCCCAACACTCGATGCACCCGTTGCCATGCAAGCCGCAGGTTTGCACCACGCCCGCGCTCACCTTCACCCACGAGCGATCACCGCGGCATCGCGGAGGCTCGGCCCCCGGAGGAGGAGTGAACCCGGGCGCGCCGAACGTGGGCACGACCAACGTTGGTTCGTCCACCGGCTCCAATTGCGGGTGCACAGGCGCCTCGACCCCCGGCTTGCACGCCACGAGGCCGACCGCGAGGAGGAGGAGGCGCACATCCATCAGAAGTTGATCACCCCCGCGTCATCCATCGCCACCACCTCCGGCACCACCACCCGCCCGCCTTCGGGCCCGTAGAGCGCGAGGTAGGTGGCGTAGTAACCGGTGACCTTCTTCACGTAGTCGCGGGTCTCGGGGTAGGGGATCTGCTCGACATAGTCGTCGACGCGGATGTTGGGACCCCACGGGCGCAGCCACGACGAGACGTTGTGGGGGCCGCCGTTGTAGGAGGCGACCGCGAGGGGGAACGCGCCGCCGAAGCGGTCGAGCAGACGTGACAGGTACCACACACCGTAGCGTACGTTGGTCGAGGGGTCCTCGAGCTGCTCGGGGGAGTAGTGGGGATCGCCCATCAAGGCGGCCACGCGCGCGCCGGTGCGGGGCATCACCTGCATCAGGCCGATGGCACCGACGGGGGAGAGCGCCCACTGGCGGTACACGCTCTCCTGGCGCATCAGGCCGAGCGCGAGCAGCGGGTCGACGCCGTAGGCCGACCCGTGACGGTACAGCGCGTCGACGTGCGCGGTGGGAAACGCGTAGCGCAGGGCCTGGAGGCGCTGGTCCTCGTTCGCGGCGAGCTTGGTGGCACCCCACGAGAAGCGCGCGGCGTGGTGATCGTCGCGCACGTAGAGGAAGATGTTGCGCCACTCGGGGACGGTGAGTGACACGCGGTGCAGCGCGATGGACACCGGATCGTTCTGGCCGACGGCGGCCTCGATGGTGTCGTACATCCGTGCCACGAGCGGCGCGGAGTGGCGGTACACACCGGCGCGCGCGAGGTCGGCGGCGGCGGCGGCCCAGGGCAGCGCGGCGGTCTGATCGAGCGCGAGCTCGGTGAGCAGCTTGTCGGCGGCGACGGGATCGTAGAGGAAGCTCGGCCGGTAGGCGTCGGGGCGGGCCTCGTAGCGCGGTGTGTCGAGCGCGGAGGGGACGGCCGCCACCGACGCGCCGGATGCCACGGAAACCAATTCGGCATCGCCCCCCGACGCCCCCCACGCCAGCGCGGACCAATCCACCGCCCGCGCGCGATCCCGCGGAGGGGAGGCCGCCGCGAGCACCGCCACGGGCACGCCGCCGGTGCCGACACGCTGAAGGTCGGGGAGGGTGGGCGCCGGCGGGCCGGGCCAGCGACCGTCACGAGCGATCCAGGTGCCGGGCGCCGCGTCACCGCCACTGCCGTCAACGACACCGCCTCCTCCGACACCGCCCCCACCAAGGCCGCGCGACAGCGTGGCATACCAGCTCATCGGCTCGGCGGCGCGGAGGGCCACGCGCTCGGCCTCGGCCTCCTCGGCGCGCCCGAGGGCGTCGAGCGTGCGCGCCCGGTAGTAGCGGGCGGCCGTGGCCTCGTCCGCGCCGCTCGCGACGACGGCGTCGAGCCGCGCGAGGGCGTCGTCGAGCGTGCCGGCGCGAAACGCGGCATAGGCGGCGAGCCAGCGGGCCTCCTTGCCGAACGCACCCCCGGTCTTGCCGAGCTCGGTGAAGGTCCCGACCGCGTCGGCGTACCGCCCGGCGAGGAGCTGGCCGCGCGCGACCTCGGTGCGGACGGACCGGAAGCGGCTGCTGCCCCCGTGCGCCTTCTGCCCGGCCTGGAGCTGGTCGACCGCCGCCGCCCACTGGCCGCCGCGCGCGAGCGCCCGGTAGCGCTGCCACGCGATCTCGGCGTCGGGCTTCTTCGCGTACTGCTCGGCGAGCTGCGCCGCGACGACGTCGTACTGCTTCGTGCTCCAGGCGAAGCGCTCCTGCTGGGCATCCACCCACGCGGCGAGCTGCGGATCGTCGGACGCGCGAGCCGCGAGCGCCTGGAACTGCTCCCACGCCTCGGTCTCGTAGCCGCAGCGTTTGCGCTCGGCCGCGATGCGGCACTCGGTCGCGATCGTGTCCGGCAACGCGGTGCCGATGCCGTCCGCGGCGAGGGCGTCGAGGCGCGCCTGCGCGGTCTCGCCGGTGGAGTGGTAGGTGTGGTCGAGCACGAGGTCCTGGAGCATCGGGATGCCCTGGGACGTGCTCCCGTTCGTCACCGCGAGCGCGATGCCGAGGCGGAGGGTCTCCTCGCGCGGGGTGTCGGGGTGCTTCTCGAGGTAGGCGTTGTAGGCGGCGATGGCGGCGCCGCGCTCGCCGGCGGCCACCCACGCGTCCCCGATGAGGACGAGGCACTCGTCGGCGTGCTCGCCGTCGGGCCACGCCGTCCGGTACGCCTGGCACTCGCGCGCCGCGACGCTGTGGCGGCCGCGCGCGTGGTCGGCGTAGGCCTCGTACCAGGCGCCCCACGGCGCCACCGGCGTGCCGCTCGCGCGCACCTTCGTGAACAGCCCGCTCGCGAGGTTCGGTTCGTCCAGATCGAGCCAGGTCAGGCCGAGCGCGAGCTGGACGGCGGCGCGGGTGCGGGCGCTCCCGCCCTTCTGCGCCAGCCACGCCTGGTAGTACCAGGCGGCCGCGCGCGGATCACCCTGGGTGCGCCGATCGATGGCGGCCTGGAGCAGGTCCGCCGGGAGCGGGGCGATCCGACCGGGCGGGACCGACGGGGCCGATGGGAGCACGGTCCCCGGGGTGGTCCCGGCGAGCGCGAACGCTACGAGGCTAACGACGAAGCTCATCCTCGCGAACCCCGATGGCGAACGTGCCGTCCTCTTTCCACAACGTGTAGACGCCGCCCGGGCTGGCCTCCTGCACCCAGAAGCGCCCGCCGTCCGTGCGCTCGACCTGCTGCCCCACCATGTACCGGGCGCCCTCGGGGGGCGCGGGCACCGTGATCGGCTCGCTGAATTCGATCCACTCGGCATACCCGCCGCGCAGGCGCCGCGCGAGGTGCCAGCCCTGCTCGCGGAGCCACTCGGCGAGCACCGAGCCGTCGTCGCTTCCGACCTGATCGTACACGGTCACGCGCATCTCCTTCGCGGGGAGGAGATCGAGGCGCTGCTTGACCTGGTCGAGCGGGAGGAGCTTGGCCCCCTGGATGAGGCCGCCCGCGCACTCCTTGGGGTGCCGGATGTCGACGAGGTAGGGCGACACGTTGCTGATCACCTGCGAGGCGAGCCAGGTGCGACCGATGTCCTCGCGGTGCTTCGGCCCCGGGGTGTCCCCCGAGCCGTCGACCACCTTCGGGATGAGGTTCGGGTCGAACGCGGCCGGCGAGGCGACGCCGCGCTTGTGGTCGACGGGGCGCTCGCTCGCGTCCCACTCCATGCCGAAGAACTTCAGGGCGGCCTTCTTGGCCCCGTTCTTGATGCGTTCGCGGATCATCGGGCGCTCTCCTCGTCGTTCGGCTACTGGTCGTGCCCGTTAGCCCGGCGAATGCGGGCCGTGTAGGCCTCCAGCGCGGTCGCCCCCTCGTCGGGCAGCGCGACGAGGAGGATGGCGATCCGATGGGTGGCCGACACGAAGTCGTCCCGCTCGTCGATCGGGATGGGGGAGACGCGGACCACCCGCGCCGCGCCGCGCCAGCGCTCGGGCTCTCCGGGGATGCCGAGCTCGAGGAGGAGCAGATCTCCGTCGTCGCAGGCCGCCTCGTCGTCGAACGCGATGCCGGCCATGCTGAAATTCATGGTCGGATCGGGGGTCCGCTCGGGGCCGCGCGGCGGGCCGCCGTCCATCCACGCGTCGAGGTTGGCCTCCCCCGCGGGGGCGCGGTGGTAGCGGACCAGGAGCGTCCCGTGGGCCCGTGGCGCCTGGCGCTCTTCGAGGGTGAGCACGCGTGGCATCGGAGCTCCCGGGGTCCGACAGGCTAGCCTTCGGGCGGGTGCCCTGCAACTTCGCTCGCCGCGCCGGTAAGCGCCTGCACATCTCCTGCACGGTCCCGCCGCGGTCCCGCCACGTCGACGCACCGGCCTCCGCACGCGCGCCGCCTACCTTGCCGATGCCCCCCTCCCCGAGGTCCACGTGCATCCCGTCCTCCGCCTGCTCGGCATCTTCTTCGTCTTCCTCGTCGCAACCGCCGCCTGGCTGGTGCTCGGCGGCGTCGTCACCTCCCGCACCCACGACCAGTCGAGCGCGCTCGACGGCCGCGTCTCCGACCTCTGGGGCAGCCCCCAGACGCAGGACGCGCCCACGTTCACCGAGGAGTGGACCGTCGAGGTCGCCTCCCAGGAGCAGGTCACCGATCCGCGCACCGGGCTCGTCTCCCTGGTGAAGAAGATCGAGCGCGTGCCCCAGTCCGCGCCGGTCGACCCCTCGCGCACGCGCGTCGACGTCGATCTCCACCTCGACCAGCGTCGCAAGGGCCTCCTCTGGTACCCGCTCTACGACGTCGCGTTCACCGGGAGCTGGGCCTACACCCACGCCGGCCCGGCCCGCGATCTCCGGCTCGCCTTCCGGTTCCCCGACGAGCAGGGCGTCTACGACGACTTCCGCTTCGTCGTCGACGGGGTCGACCGCGCCGCCGAGATCCGCCCCGAGGGCGGCGGGGTCCAGTGGGTCCTGCCGGTCACGCCGGGCCAGGTGGTCACCCTCGAGGTCGCCTACGCGAGCCGCGGCATGCGCGAGTGGACGTTCCGGCCCACCCGGGGCGTCGGCCGCGTCGACGACTTCGCGCTGGTGATGCGCACCGACTTCGACAGCATCGACTACCCGCGCATGACGATGTCGCCGTCCAGCCGCACCCCCACTGCGGACGGGTGGACGCTCGACTGGACCTTCGCGAGCCTCGTGAGCGGCTACGGCATCGGCATGGTGATGCCCGAGCGGGTCCAGCCCGGCGAGCTCGCGGCCGACCTCTCGTTCTCCGCGCCGCTCTCGCTCGGCCTGTTCTTCCTCTGGATCTACGCGCTCGGCCTGCTCCGCGGCGTGGAGATCCACCCGATCAACTACGTCTTCCTCGCGGCCGCCTTCTTCGCCTTCGACCTGTTGTTCGCCTACACCGCCGACCACCTGCCGGTCGAGGCCGCGTTCGCCCTCGCGAGCGTCGTGAGCGTCGGGCTCGTCGTGTCGTACCTGCGCCTCGCCGTCGGCGCGCGCTTCGCGTTCGTCGAGGCGGGCGTCGCCCAGCTCCTCTACCAGGTCGGGTTCGCGCTCGCCCACTTCTGGGACGGGCTCACCGGGCTCACCATCACCGTGCTCGGCGTCGTGACGCTCTTCGCGCTCATGCAGCTCACCGGGCGGATCCGGTGGGCCGAGGTGCTCGCCCGGAAGCCGGCCGCCGCGTAGCCGCCGGAGAGAGGAGGTGTGGGGGCCCCGTCGTCCGTTGGGGCGACGGGGCTACCGACGCGTCACTCCCCGAGGAGGACGTAGACGGCGCCGCCGTCGACCGCGAGCGTGTCGGACCCGGTCGCGCCGAGGAGGAGGTCGTCGAGGCCGTCCCCGTCGGCGTCGCCGCCGGCGGCGAGGCCGGCGCCGAGGGCATCGCCCGCGTTGACGCCGAGGAACACGGCGGTGGCGTTGGCGGTGGTCCACGCGCCGCCGTCGCCCGTGCCCGGCTCGAAGCGGTACACCGCGCCCGCGTCGGTGCCGGCGGTGTCGTCGGCGAACGCGCCCACGTAGATCTCGTCCGCGCCGTCGCCGTCGAGGTCGGAGGCGTAGCCGCCGCTCACGCCGAACGAGGCCGCGGTGCCGGTGATGACGATGTCGGCGGAGACGATGCTGGCGCTCCCGGCGAGAGAGCCGGCGTCCCAGAACAGCCACGCGGCGCCGGTCGTGTCGTTGTGGAGCACGAGGTCGAGGGTACCGTCTCCGTCGTGATCGCCGGGCTCGGCGAAGGCGTCGCTGCCGAGGTACTGCGACGCGACCGACCCGTTGATGGTGGCGTCGGCGGCGTCGTCGACCCGGCTGTCCCAGTCGAGCGAGGCGTTGCCGCCGATCACGTAGACGGCGCCGGCGTTGCTCGCGCCGTCGTCCACCCCGTAGGCGCCCGCGAGGATGTCCTCGTACCCGTCGTCGTCGAGGTCGACGACGAGGAGCGAGGCGCCCAGGTAGTGGTAGTCGTCGGCGCCGGCGATCTGGGCCTCGGCGTCGCCGATGTCGTAGGACCCCGCGAACGCACCGCCCTCGAACACGCCGAGCACGCCGGACACCGAGTCGCCGTAGTAGTAGCCGCTGGGGATGTAGTTGTCGGTCATGCAGCCGACCACGACCTCGGGCGTGCCGTCGCCGTCGATGTCGCCGGACGCGCTCCAGCGGAGCATGTCGTCGCCCGAGTCCCCCTCGAACTGGGCGGTGTAGGTCGTGCCCGTCGAGATCGACCCGGTGAGGCCGCTCCCGCCCGCGACCAGCCAGCCGCGCCCCTCGTAGTAGTAGCTGCTGGACCCGGAGACGAGCAGATCGGGCGTGCCGTCGCCCGTGAGGTCGTCCATCGGCCCGATGACGTTGCCGAGGACGTAGTAGCCGGAGGAGCCGGTGATCTCGGCGGTGTCGTAGTCCCGCACGCTCCCGTCCGCCGTCGCGCCCGTGGCGCCGCTGATCACCCAGCCGTAGCCGTAGCTGGCCGAGTCGCTCGCGAGGACGAGGTCGTCGCCGCCGTTTCCGAGCAGATCGCCCCCGATCGAGAGGTTGCCCGCGCCGCCGAGCCCGAGCGAGGAGATCGGGCCGTCGAGCACGCCGCTCGCCACGGAGTCGACGCCGACGTCGTCGACGATCCCGTCACAGTCGTTGTCGACGCCGTCGAGGGTCTCGGCGACCGGGCCGGTGACCGTGGCATCGGTGTCGTTGCAGTCGGTGGGGTAGTCGACCCCGTCGAGGTCCTGGTCGTAGTCGTCGTCCCCCGCGCAGTCCGCGTCGAGGCCGTCATACCAGGCGTCGGGCGCGCCGGGGTACACGCCCGCGTCGGTGTCGGCGCAGTCCTCCGGGGAGGGTGAGCCGTCGGCGTCCTGGTCGGAGTCGTCGTTGCCGGCGCAATCGGCGTCCACGCCGTCGTACCAGGCGTCCTCGGCGTCGGGGTTGATCGTGGCGTCGGTGTCGTCGCAGTCGGCGCCGACGGCGAAGCCGTCGAGGTCCTGGTCGAAGTCGTCGCCCCCCGCGCAGTCCTGGTCGACGCCGTCGTACCAGACCTCGGCGGCGCCCGGGAACGCGGCGGGGTCCCCGTCGTCACAGTCGTCGGTGTAGATCGAGCCGTCGGCGTCGCGATCGTAGTCGTCGTCGCCCGCGCAGTCCTGGTCGATGCCGTCGTACCAGACCTCGGTGGCGCCCGGGTAGGCGCTGGCGGCCGTGTCGTCGCAGTCGAGCCCGCCCGACGCGATGCTGCCGTGGTCGTCCCCGTCGGCGTCGATCTGGGCCTGCCCGGTGAGCGTCACGACCACGCGGGCCTCCCCGAGGGCGTCGGTGACGACGAGGTCGGCGGCGAGCGCGCCGAAGTCGGTGGGCGTGAACGCGAGGACGATGTCCGCGGCCTCCCCGGGGCCCGGGGAGGCGGGGAGCGTCAGGGTGAACGCGGGATCGCCCTCGACGACGGCGCCGAGCTCGATGGCGGAGTCCCCGACGTTCTCGACGGTCACCGTGCCCGCCCCGGAGCGGCCGACGAACACCACGCCGAAGTCGACGGACGTCGGGCTCACGGAGAGCGCGCCGTCGGTCACGGCGGTGTCGGTGTCCCCGGCGGTGTCGGTGTCGTCGAGGTCGGTGTCGTCGACGCCGACCGCGGTGTCGTCCACGACGATCTTGGCGGTGTCGCAGGCCATCGCGAGGAACAGGGGCACGATCGCGCTGAAGAGGGGGCCGGCGAGGCGGGCGCGGGGGAAGAGTCCGTCGAGGTCGAGACACATGGTGGTTCTCCGTCGGAACCTCCATGCCGCCGCGATCGGGTTTGGATCAACGTCCGTGCGCGATCGTGAAACTTCCCTTCAGGTGGCCCCGATCGCCCGCCGGTGCGCGAGGGTGACCCGGATCGCGTCGAAGGGCACATCGCCGTCGAAGTGGTCGAAGATGGGCTTCATCCGCGTGTCCCCCAGCGAGTCGGCCACGTCGGAGATGCGGGCGTAGTCGATCGGATCGACCCACGGCGCCACGCTCGTCGGCGCCTCCTGGGCGATCCACTCGGTGAGGTACTGGAGCGTGGTCGACCGCGCGCGGCCGACGGTGGCGCACACCTCGTCGAGGCCCACGCCCGCCGCGAACAGCGCGAAGGCCTGCTTGCGGCCCTCCGACGGGACCCGCTCGGCGGCGTCGGCCGCCACCCGCGCGGGCGCCCGCGAGCCCACCACGACGCCGAGGGGCACGGCGTTGGCGGCGCACCACTCGGTGATGCTCGCGAGGAAGCGGTCTCCGAACTGGTCGAGCTTCGCCCGGCCGACGCCCTTGATCGTGGCGAGCGCCGCGAGCGAGGCGGGGCGCACCTTCGCCATCTCGAGGAGCGGGGCGTCCCCGAACACGACGTAGGGCGGCACGCCGAGCTCGGCGGCGAGGCCGCGGCGGAGCTGGCGGAGGGCCTCGAACAGGCGGTGCTCCTCGGGGGAGAGGTCGGCGGCCGCGGTGCCGTCCACCCGCCGGCGCTTCTTGTCGGACTGCGCGAGCACCTCGGGCGCGCGCGCCCGGAGGAGGTGCACGGGGGCCTCCCCCTTGAGGATCGGCCCGGACGGCGCCTCGAGCCGGAGCACCGGGAACTCGCCGCCGTCGCGGGTGAGCGCGCCGAGGTCGACGAGCTGGTCCACGAAGCTCACGATCGTGTCCTTGTCGACCTCGCGGAGGAGGCCCCACGTGGAGAGCTTCTCGTGGCCGCGCTGGAGGATGCGCGCCTGGCTGGAGCCGCGGAGCACGTCGGCGAGGTAGGCGGCGCCGAACGCGTCGTTGCGGGCGCCCCGGAGGCGCGCCACGCACGAGAGGATCTTGCGCGCGATCGTCGTGGAGTCCTCGACGTCCTCGAGCTCCTGGTTGCACACGTCGCAGGCGTTGCAGCCCTGGGTCCCTCCGTCTGGAGCCACGTACGCCTGCCCGAAGTACTCGGAGAGCGCGCGGTGGCGGCAGCGCGTGCCCGACGCGACCCGCTGCATCTGGTGGAGCAGGTCCTTCTGCGCCTGGATCACGGCCTGAGGCACGTCGACGTCGCTCTCGGCGGCGGACTTGTCCATGAGCTGGCCCCACCGCACCGCGTCGGAGGACGCGTAGAGGAGCACGCACTCCGACGGGAGCCCGTCGCGGCCCGCGCGCCCGGTCTCCTGCTGGTAGGCCTCCACCGACTTCGGCATCGACGCGTGGATGACGGCGCGCACGTCACCGCGGTCGATGCCCATGCCGAACGCCACGGTCGCGACGACGACGTCGAGGCGCTCGGAGAGGAAGTCCTCCTGCACCTTGGCGCGTACGTGGGGGTTGAGCCCGGCGTGGTAGGCCGCGGCGCCGAAGCCGCGCGCGACGAGCGCGTCCGCCACGCTCTCCGTCTGCTTGCGGCTGATGCAGTAGACGATCGCGGCCTCTCCCGCGTGCCGACGGAGGATGGCCTCGATCTGCGCCTCTCCCTGGCCCACGCGGGGGAGCACCCGGTACGTGAGGTTGGGGCGGTCGAAGGTGCCGACGTGCACCGCCCCGTCGACCATACGGAGCTGCTGGACGATGTCCTCGCGCACCCGGGGCGTGGCCGTGGCCGTGTACGCGTGCATGGGAACGCCGGGGAGCACGTCGCGCAGCTCGGCGATGCGGCGGTACTCGGGCCGGAAGTCGTGGCCCCACTGGCTGATGCAGTGCGCCTCGTCGATGGCGACGGCGGCGACGGCGCGCTCGGGCACGTGGCGGCCGAGCCCCGCGAGCCACGTCAGGAAGCCGTCGGACAGCAGGCGCTCGGGGGAGACGAACAGGAGCTTGACCCGGCCCTGCTCGACACCGCGGCGGGCCTCGTTCGCCTCCTCGGCGGGCACGGCGCCGTGCAGGGCGGCGGCGGGGTACCCGGCGAGGCGGAGGCCGTCGACCTGGTCCTTCATCAGCGCGATGAGCGGCGAGACGACCACGCAGAGGGAGGGCTCGTCGGGCGCGCGCAACAGCGGCGGGAGCTGGTAGCAGAGCGACTTCCCGCCGCCCGTCGGCAGCACGATCAGCGAGTCGCGGCGGGCGAGCGCGGCGGAGACCGCCTCGTGCTGCAGCGGCCGGAGGGTGTCGAAGCCCCAGTACCGCGTGAGCGTGGCCGCGAGGTGTGCATCGTCGGAGGAAGGGGGCGTGCCGGGCGACATCGGGGCGACTAACGCGGAGGGGAGCGTCCGGGTTGCTCAGGGTTCACAGCCCCGGCCAGATGTGGCGGCAGACGCGCGCGGGGGCGTTAGGGCGGGCCATGGCCGACCTCGACGCGACGCCCGGGATTGCCCCGCCGCTCTCCCCCGCCACGATCTTCGGTCGCGACGACACGCTCGCCCTCCTCGACGCCGCGCTCGTGCCGGGGACCGTGACCGCCCTCGTCGGGCCGCCCGGGGTGGGGAAGAGCACGCTCGCCGCGGCCCTCGCGGCGCGCCGGGGCGCGGTCGTGTGGGTGGACGTGGCCGGCGCGACGAGCGCCGCCGACCTCTGGGGGGCGCTGGCGAGCGCGCTCGGCCTGTCGCTGAACCGGCTGGAGGAGGCCCACCAACGGATCGCGGGGGTCCTCGCCGGGCGCGAGACGGGCCTCGTCGTGCTCGACGCGGCCGAGCACCTCGACCCGTCGGCGTGGGCCGAGGTGGAGGCGCTCGCGCGCGGCCTGCCGGGGACCACGTGGGCGGTCACGACGGTCGTCCGGCCCGCCGGACGCGTGCGCGTGTTCGAGATCGCGCCCCTCGCCGAGGGCGACGCCGTCGCGCTCCTCGTGGCGCGGGCGCGCGAGCGCGCGCTCGACGTGACGGTCGAGCCCACGGACCCGGTCTGGGTGGCCCTCGCCGAGCGCCTCTCCGGGCTCCCGCTCGCGCTCGAGCTCGCCGCCGGGCGCTTCGGCGTGCTCACCGCGGCGCAGATCCTCGAGCGGCTCGACCGCCCGCGGGTGCTCGCCGGTGGGCGGCACGGGAGCGTCGAGGGCGCGCTCCGGTACGCGTGGGGCCTCCTCGCGGACATCGATCGCGACGCGCTCGTGGACTGCTCCGTCTTCCGTGGCGGCTTCGACGTCGAGGCCGCCGAAGGGGTGCTCGGGGACGAAGCGCTCGACCGGCTCACCTCGCTCCGCGAGCGATCCGCGCTGGCGTGGCGGGACGGCCGCTTCCACG
>JAKFCH010000371.1:0-11300 GCA_036676765.1 Deltaproteobacteria bacterium | reverse complement strand
CAGCGGGCCGACGGAGGCGCGCGCGCCGACCCCGCGAGGACACCCGCCCACCCGCGTCCCCGCGGGTGGGGGCGCCCCCGCTCCACGATCGTCGCCGAGCGGCCAACAACCCCGCGTGCGGATAAGCCGGGCGCCCTCGGAGCCCGAATGAGCCGCCTCGGTGTGAACATCGACCACGTCGCCACCCTCCGCCAGGCCCGGCGCGCGAAGTACCCGGACCCGCTCGCGGCCGCGCTCGTCGCCGAGCGTGCGGGCGCCGACCAGATCACCGTGCACCTCCGCGGGGACCGCCGCCACATCCAGGACCACGACCTGTTCCGGCTCCAGGCGTCCGTGCAGACGTTCCTCAACGTCGAGGCCGCCTGCACCGACGACATGTTCGCCGTGCTCGAGAAGGTGCGGCCCCGGCGCGTGACCCTCGTGGAGGAGCGCCCCGGCGAGGTGACCACCGAGGGCGGCCTCGACGTGATCAAGCATCACGACGAAGTCGCGCGGTTCGTCGAGCGCCTGCGCGCGCTCGACATCCGCGTCGCGTTGTTCATCGACCCCGTGACCGAGCAGATCCTGACCGCGCGGAAGCTCGGCGACATCGACATGGTCGAGCTCAACACCGCCGCCTACGCCGAGTCCGGCTCGCAGGAGGAGCTGGACCGGCTCTCCCACGCGTGCACGACCGCGCGCATGCACCGCTTCCTCATCGCGGCGGGGCACGGCCTGACCCTCCACAACCTCGGCCCGCTCGTGCGCGCCGCGCCGGAGATCGAGGAGTACAACATCGGCCACGCCCTCGTCGGGGACGCCCTGTTCCTCGGCTTCGACGAGTCGGTGCGGCGCTACAAGGCGGCCTGTCGGGGGGCGTGAGCGCGGAGGGGGGCGCGCCGCGCGTCCCCGAGCGGACGCACGGTCGGTCCCTTCCAGGCTCGGCCTCCGGCCTCGGTCCGCCCGCGCTCCGGCGTCCCTCTCGAAGAACGGGGCGCGGGCGGGACCGGCCCGCTCGGAAGCGGGCCGCCTTCCAGGCACCTCGCGCGGCTTGGGCCGAGCTTCGTCGTGCACGGACCCGACAAAACGGCCCTCACGGCCGGCCGTGAGGCGGATCGTGTCGGGTCCCCCGATGACGGGCTCGCAAATTGTGCCGGGCGCACCGTGGGCGCCACCCCGGATTCACGACTCCGGGCGCCCATTCACGCCCCGGGACCCGACAAAACGGCCCTCACGGCCGGACATGAGGCGAATTGTGTCGGGTCCGCCGCCGGCAATGCCCGCCAAGCCACCCACCACCCGCCCCCTGCGCGAGGGACGCGCAAGGCGGCGCCGAAGGCGCCGGTCCGGGCGCCCGCTCGGGGGCGCCCGACCGAGCCGCCTCGCGGCGAGCCTGGAGCGGCCCGGCCCCGCGTCCGCGCGGGGACGCGCCCGCCGCCTCCGAGGGACCACGCCGTCGCGTTACCCTCGCCCGGTGACCCTCCGCACCCGCCCCATCTCCCGCGCCGCGCCGATCCGTGCGCTCGATCGCCGGCTCATCGAGGGCGTCGGCATCCCGAGCGCGGTGCTGATGGAGCACGCGGCGCACCTCGTCGCCGACGTGATCCGCGCGCGTTTCCCGAGCGCGCGGCGGGTGGTGGTGCTCGCGGGGCCCGGAAACAACGGCGGGGACGGCTACGCCGTGGCGCGGCACCTCGCGATCGCCGGCGTCGGGGTGCGGGTGGTCGCCGTGTTGCCGGCGCGCTCGCCGGAGTGTGTGCTGCACGCCGGGATCGCCGAGCGGCTCGGCCTGGTGCCGCCGGTGCCCGCCACGTGGGACCACCTCTGGAAGGACGGCGCGCCCGACCTCTACGTCGACGCGATCTTCGGCACCGGGCAGCGCGCCCCGGTGGCCATCCCCGCGCTGCCCGACTTCGGGGACGCGCCGCTCATCGCCCTCGACGTGCCGACCGGCATCGACGCCGACACCGGCGCGCGCGTGGGGGCGTTCCCGCGCGCGGATCACGTCGTGACCATCGGGCGCTTGAAGCCGTTCCTGTTCGTCGACCCGACGCCGTGGGACCTCGTGGACATCGGGGCCGAGCTCGTCGCCGGGGCGCCCGCCTCGAACGGCGATCCGGACGACATCGATCCCCCCGAGGCGGTGCTCGTCGACGCCCTGGTGCCGACGCCCTTCGGCCGCGGAGAGACGAAGTGGTCGCGCGGGCACGTCGGCGTCTACGCGGGTTCGCCCGAGCTGGCGGGGGCCGGCGGGCTCGCGGCGCGAGGGGCGCTGCGGGGCGGCGCAGGGCTCGTGACGCTGCTCGTGCCGAAGGAGGCGTGGGGGCGCCTCGGGAACCTGCCGCCCGAGATCATGGTGCGCGAGCGGCCCGACCTCGACCACGGTGGGTTCGAACGGTACGACGCCCTCGTCGTGGGACCGGGACTCGGCCGCGCCGCGGACGCCGAGGTGCGTCGCATCTGGGCCGAGCTCGCCATCCCCTGCGTGTTCGACGCGGACGGCCTCACCGCGATCGACGGCACGCCGTCGCCGCACCCGCGGCTCCTCACGCCGCACGCCGGCGAGGCCGCGCGGCTCCTGCGCACGCCCTGGCGGGAGCTCGAGGCCGATCGCCTCGCGACCGCGGCGCGGCTGCGCGCGATCGCGCCCACGATCTACAAGGGGGCGTGCCCCATCGTGACCGGCGCGCCGTTGCGCGTGATCGAGGGCGGGATCCCCCAGATGGCGACCGGCGGGAGCGGGGACGTGCTCTCCGGCTTGTGCGGCGCGCTCCTGGCGCACCAACGCCCGACCGATCGCGACGCCGTCGAGGCCGTGGCGCTCGAGGCCGCGTGGATCCACCAGCGGGCCGGGGCGATCGCCGGCCCGGTCGGCATCGGCGCGGTCGACATCGCCGACGCGTTGCCGCGCGCGCGATGAGCGGGACGCGCTCGCCGGTGTGGCTCCCCCCCGGCTTCACCTACGTGCCCGACGCCCTCGCCGACGCCGACGCGCACCTCGCGGGGTTGGTTGCCGAGGTGCCGTGGGAGGACCACGTCTTCCGCATCTTCGGGCGGACGATGCCGATGCCGCGCCGCATCGCGTGGTACGGCGAGGTGGCGTACGGCTACTCGGGGGTGCGGCACCCGGCGCGGCCGTTCTCGCCCCGGATCGCGGACATCGCGGCGATGGTCGAGCGGCGCACCGGCCACCGGTTCAACACCGTGCTGGTGAACCTCTACCGCGACGGCGCGGACAGCATGGGCTGGCACGCCGACGACGACTACGCCCCCGGAGTGACGGCCGCGATCGCCTCGGTGTCGCTCGGCGCGGCGCGGCGCTTCGACCTGCGTGCGCGCGCGCCCGTGGGGATTGCGGGAGGGCCCGCGGCGGGCCCCGACCGCGCCAGCATCGTCCTCGAGCACGGGAGCCTGCTCGTGATGGGGGAGGGGACACAAGGGGCGTGGCGCCACCAGCTCCCGAAGGTCCAACCGAAGGACCGCGGTGCCGTCGGGGTGCGGGTGAACCTGACGTTCCGGAGCCTCGTCGGGTGAAGGGCGTCGGAAAGCGCAGGGAGAATCCCGTCGGGCCTTGACGCGCGGCGTACCCATGCGCATCTCAAGCGCCGATGCGCCGCCTCGTCTCTCCCGATCCCGAAACCACCGCCGCGCTCGGCGCCCGCGTGGCCGCGCGCCTGTTCGACGGCGCGGTCGTGCTGCTCTCGGGCGATCTCGGCGCGGGCAAGACGTGCTTCAGCCAGGGGCTCGCCCGCGGGCTCGGCGTCGAGGGCCCGGTGCAGAGCCCCACGTACGTGCTCGTCATGGAGTACCCCGAGGCCCGGGTGCCGCTGCGGCACGCAGACCTGTACCGGCTCGATCGGGTCGAGGAGGCCGTGGCGCTCGGCCTGGAGGAGCGGGTCGGGTACGATGGGGCGTGGGTGATCGAGTGGTCCGACCGCTTCCCCGACCTCTGGCCCGACGATCGGCTGGAGCTGCGCTTCTCCCATCCGCCGGCCGCCGAGCCGTCGGGCGGGCGGGTGATCGAGGCCGTCGCGACCGGTCCTCGCCACGCGGCCCTTCTCGAGGCGTTCGCGCCGACGGGGGAGGTCGCATGAGCGCCCCCACGCGCATCACCGCCCCGCTCCCGACCCGTCCCGCCCCCATCGCCCCCGATCGCGCCGTCCGCGCCTCGGCGTTCGTGGGCCTGTTGCTCGCGGTGGGCGCGCTCCTCGGCGGTCCCGCGCCGGTCGACGCGCGGGTCGTCCAGCTCGTCGGCGTGCCGGCGCCCGGCTGGTACGAGGCCGATGATCTGGGCGCGGCCGCGCGATCCGCGGGCGGCGTGCCCCCGCGCCTCGCCACGGGCCCCATCGTGGACGGGGACACCGTGCGGCTCTTCGGGGGCTGGGCGCTGCCCGCGCGGGACCTCGCGCCGGTGGCGACCCGGGTGTTCGGCGGGCGGCTCTCGCTCAACGGCGCGTCGCAGGCCGACCTCGAGGGGCTCCCCGGCATCGGGCCCACGCTCGCCGCGCGCATCGTCGCGTCCCGGCCGTTCCGCACCCTCGCCGATCTCGACGCCGTGAAGGGCATCGGCCCCGCGAAGCTGAACGCGCTCCGCCCGCTCGTGGCCCCGTGATCTACCTCGATCACAACGCCACGACGCCGCTGCGCGCCACCGCGTACGAGGCCATGGTCCCGTGGTTCGAGGCGCCGGCCAATTCGTTCTCGATCCACGCGTTCGGCCGCTCCGCGGCGGCCGCGGTGGACCGTGCGCGGAGCCAGGTCGCCGCCCTGGTCGGGTGGGCGCGCGAGGGCGTGTACTTCACGTCGGGCGCCACCGAGGCCAACACGACCGTCCTGTCGCATGGGCGTTGGCTGGTGAGCGCCGTGGAGCATCCGTCGGTGCTCGCGTGGGGGGCGGGAACGCTCCCGGTCGACGCGGAGGGGAGGGTGCGCCTCGACGTGCTCGGGGCCCCCGGCGCGCTCGACGGCTACATCGGCCTCTCGGTGATGCTCGCCAACAACGAGACCGGGGTGATCAACCCCATCGTCGAGGTGGCCACGATCGCGCGCAACGCGGGCGTGCTCCTCCACGTCGACGCGAGCCAGGCCCCCGGCCGGATCCCGATGCGCATCGACGCCGACTTCGTCACGCTGTCGTCCCACAAGTTCGGCGGGCCCCAGGGGATGGGTGCCTTGCTCGTGCGCCCCGGCCTCGCTCCGGAGCCGCTCCTGCGCGGCGGGCCCCAGGAGCGCGGGCGGCGGGCCGGCACCCACAACGTGGCCGGCATCGTGGGGATGGGCGCGGCCGCCGCCTCCTCCTACGACGCGATGAAGCCGCTCCGTCGGGACCGCCTGGAGCGCTCGCTCGTCGCGATCGGCGGGCGCGTGGCCGGCGCGGGGGCCGACCGGCTCCCCAACACCTGCTGCGTCGGGTTCGACGGGGTCGACGCGGCCGACCTCGTCATGGCGCTCGATCTGGAGGGGATCGCCGCCTCGGCGGGGAGCGCGTGCGCGTCGGGATCTCCCGAACCCTCCCACGTGCTGCGGGCCATGCACTTCCTCGGGAGCGCCGTCCGCTTCTCTCTCGACGCCGACACGACCGAGGAGGATGTCGACGCCGCCGCCGCCGCCGTCGCGCGCGTGCTCGCCCGGCTCGCCGGTTGACGCGCGGGTCCATCGGCCACATCGACGACGGGATGCGCGTCCACGGGATGAGCCGGCGCCGGGCGGTGGGTTAGACGGCGCCGATGCGTTTCGTCGTCGCAATGTCCGGTGGGGTGGACTCCTCCGTGGCCGCCGCGCTCCTGCACGAGCAGGGCCACGAGGTCATCGGGGTCCACATGAAGCTCCACGACGTCGTCGACAACGGCGCGGCCACCGCCACGACCGGCAGCGGCGGCGGCCACTGTTGCGGGCTCGACGACGCCCTGGATGCCCGTCGTGTCGCGGACTCACTCGGCATCCCGTTCTACGTGATGAACCTCCGCGAGGCCTTCAAGGCCGCCGTGATGGACGACCTCGCGGACGCCTACGTGCGCGGCTTCACCCCCAACCCGTGCGTGCAGTGCAACGGGGTGCTCAAGTTCCAGGTGCTGCTCGCGCGGGCCCGCGCGCTCGGCGCCGACGCCCTCGCCACCGGCCACTACGCCCGCGTCGACGCCGGGCGGCTCTACATGGCGGCCGACCGCGACAAGGACCAGTCCTACTTCCTCTGGCCGATCCGGCCCGAGGCGCTGGCCCGCACCCACTTTCCGCTCGGCGGCATGACCAAGCCCGAGGTGCGCGCGCACGCCGAGCGGCTCGGCCTCGTCACGGCCCAGAAGCCCGAGTCGATGGAGGTGTGCTTCCTCCCGGACGACGACCACGCGCGCTTCATCCGCGAGGCGCGCCCCGAGGTCGAGGGCGCGGGTGACATCGTCGACGAGGCCGGAAACGTGCTCGGCCGGCACGACGGCTACTACCGCTACACGGTGGGGCAGCGCCGCGGGCTCGGGGTCGCCGCGGGCACACCCGTCTACGTGTTGCGGATCGAGCCCGACACCCGGCGCGTCGTCGTCGGCCCGGCGGAGCGCCTCACCGAGCAGGGGCTCGTGGCCAGTGGTGTGAGTTGGCTCCGGCAGCCGTCGCCCGGCGAGGAGGTCACCGCCCGCATCCGCCACCGCGGGGCGTTGATCCCGTGCACGGTCGAGGCGCTCGATCCGTTGTCGCTCCGCTTCCACGCCCCTGCGCGCGCGGTCGCCCCGGGCCAGTCGGTCGTCCTCTACGCGGGGGACGAGGTGCTCGGCGGCGGGGTGATCCGGCGCGCCGGCGCGGCGGTGGCGAGCGACGAACGGGTGAGCCCGTGACCCACTACGCGGAGCTCCACACCTTCGCGAACCCCTCGCTGCTGGAGCAGGCGCTGACCCACTCCTCGCACACCGCGGAGCACCCGGGCGTGCGCGACAACCAGCGCTTCGAGTTTTTGGGTGACGCCGTCGTCGAGCTCATCGCCAGCGAGATGTTGGTGCAGCGCTACCCGAATTGGGACGAGGGGGAGCTCTCCAAGGCGCGCTCCCGGGTGGTCGACACGATGCACCTCGCCGCCCTGTCCGAGTCGCTGGGCCTCCCCGACGCGCTCCGTGGCGGGCGCCGGATCTCGAACGAGATCGCCCGGGGCGGAAAGATCCTCGCGGACGTGTTCGAGGCCTACGTCGCCGCCGTCTACCTGGACGCCGGCCTGGACCGCGCCCGCGCCGTATTCGTGCCGCTCCTCGCGCCGGCGATCGAGCGGCTCTCCGACACCCCGCTCCTCGATCCGAAGTCGGCGCTCCAGCAGCACTTCGAGGCGCAGGGCCGGGAGCGCCCGCGCTACGTGCTCATCGAGCAGACCGGGCCCTCGCACAACCCCTCGTTCACGGTCGAGGTGTACGCGGAGGCCCAGCTCCTCGGCGTCGGGGTGGGCCGGCGGAAGCAGGTGGCCGAGGCCGAGGCCGCCCGCATCGCCCTCGCCGCGTTGGCCGTCGAACCGTCCGGGTAGCGCCCGACGACACGGACAGGCAACCCTCCGCTCGTCGATTTCCGTTGCCGATCGCCGAAGAGTGTCCAGCATGAGTGGGCGCCGCGACACGGACGCGCGGCGCGGACCTCGGAGGGGAGTGGCGTGCCGCCCTGGCATCGCCACCCGAGGGGGGCAGTCCAACCGCGGGGTTCCCATGCGACGCATCATCGTGTTGTCGGCTCTCGGCCTGCTCGGCGGGTGCGTGGCGGTCCACGGGACCCGGCACTCCGACGACGACGCGGCGGACCCGCTCACCGACGTTGTCACCGACGCGGACACCGACGCCGACCCGGACTACCCCTACGAGCCCGACTCCCAGCCCGATGAAGAGGACGACGACGGCTGCTACGTCGACTGCGACCACGAGGACAACGACGGCACCTGCGAGGACGACTGCGAGGATTGAGCACTCCGCGGGCTCGGCGGCCTGCCACGAAAACCCGGGCTTGGTACCCACGCGCCGGCCCCCCGGCGGAAGCGCCAGCCGGAGCGCGGCGGATCGCGGGCCCGGTTAGGGGGGCGTCATGTCCTTTCATGCCGGAACCATCGGCCTCGTCGGCCGCCCCAACGCGGGCAAGTCCACCCTCCTCAATCACCTGGTCGGCGCCAAGATCAGCGCCGTCTCGCACCGCCCGCAGACCACCCGCAACCGGGTCGCGGGCGTCTACACCACGGAGGACATGCAAGCGGTCCTCTGGGACACGCCGGGCCTGCACGACGCGTGGACCCCGCTGAACGCCCACATGGTGCGCGAGGCCGAGCAGGTGCTCGCCGACGTCGACGCCGTGTGCTGGATCATCGACGCCGAGCCGCTCGCCCGCGCGGCCAAGAACGGGCTCGCCGTGCTCGACTCCACGCTGCTCTCGGTGCTCGAGCGGGTGAAGGACCGCCCCCTCGTCATCGCGCTCAACAAGGTCGATCTCGTCGAGAAGGGCTGGCTCCTCCCGGTGCTCGCGGCGTTCCAGGAGGCGGACGTCAAGGCCCCGATCGTGCCCGTGAGCGCCTCCTCGGGGGAGGGGACCGACACCCTCGTCGCCGAGTGGAGGAAGCTCCTCCCCGAGCAGGAGGCCATCTACCCGGCCGAGCACGTGACCGACGCGATGGAGCGCCAGATCTGCGCCGAGCTCATCCGCGAGCGAATCTTCGAACATTGTGGCCAGGAGGTGCCCTACGCCACCGCGGTCGAGATCGAGCAATTCGACGAATCCGCCCGGGAAACCGACAACATCGTCCGCATCCACGCCCGCATCCTCGTGGAGAAGCCGAGCCAGAAGGCGATCCTCATCGGCAAGGGCGGCTCGATGGTGAAGAAGATCGGGAGCGAGGCGCGGACGCAGCTCGCCGAGCTCCTGGATTGCCGGGTGCGGCTCGATCTCTTCGTCGTCGTCGAGAAGGACTGGACCTCCAACCCGAGGGCCCTGCGGGGGCTCGGGTACGCGTAGGGGCGGGCTCGGGTACGCGTAGCGGTCCGTCGTTCGGGGGCGTCGACGGTGGATCCGGAGCCCGCGCCGGATTAGCCGGCACCGTGCTACCCGTCGTCGCTATCGTCGGCCGACCCAACGTCGGCAAGTCTACCTTGTTCAACCGTCTCATCGGTACGCGCAAGGCCCTCGTCCACGATCGGCCGGGCGTCACCCGCGACCGCAACTACGAGACCGCTGCCTGGCAGGACCGCAGCTATCTCCTGGTCGACACCGGCGGCTTCGAGCCCGAGCCGGACGACACGCTGTTCGCCGCCATGCGGCGCCAGTCGGAGGCCGCGGTCGACGAGGCCGATGTGGTCATCCTCCTGGTGGACCGCCAGGCCGGCATCACGCCCGCCGACCAGCAGACGGCCGATCTGATCCGCGCCGCCGGCAAGCCCGTCATCCTGGCCGTCAACAAGTGTGACGTGGCCAACCACGACGACGAGTCCAACGAATTCTGGGAGCTCGGCTTCCACGAGCTCGTGCCCGTCAGCGCGGAGCACGGCCGCGGCATGTTCGAGCTGATGGACGCGGTGAGCGCCCACTTCCCGGCCGAGGCCGCCCCCGAGCCGGAGGACGAGGCCGAGATCCGCATCTCGGTGCTCGGCCGCCCCAACGTCGGCAAGAGCACGCTGCTCAACAAGCTGCTCGGCGAGGATCGCCACGTCGTCAACGACGCGCCGGGCACCACCGTCGACGCGACCGACACCGTCATGGAGCACGAGGGCACGCGCTTCCGCCTCGTCGACACCGCGGGCATCCGCCGGCGCGGCCGCATCGACGACAAGCTCGAGGGGCTCATGGTCGGCGCCTCGATCCGCACGATCGAGCGCTGCCACATCGTGATGCTGGTGATCGACGGCGCCGAGGGCGTGACCGAGCAGGACGCCCACCTCGCCGCCCTCGTGGAAGAGCGCGGGCGCGGCCTCATCGTGCTCGTCAACAAGTGGGACCGCGTCCGCGAGATGGAGGACCGCAACGTCCACACCGTCGAGGACGAGTTCAGCCGCAAGCTGCCCCACGCCGCCCACGCGCCCGTGCTCTACATCTCGGCGCTCACGGGCAAGGGTACCGCCAAGGTGCTCGACACCGCCCAGGCCGTGTTCGCCGCGTTCAACCACCGCATCTCCACCGCGAAGCTGAACGAGTTCCTGCGCGCGTCGGTCGAGGCCTACTCGCCGCCGCAGCGCTACCACCACGACGTGCGGCTGAACTACATGACGCAGGTGCGGGTGCGCCCGCCCACGTTCACGATCTTCTGCAACACCCCCGAAGGCGTGGGAGATGGCTACAACCGCTACCTCCAGAACCGCCTCCGGGCCGAGTTCGGCTTCGCCGGCTCGCCCATCCGGATCCAGTACCGCCGCAAGCGTCGGCCGGGCGAGGCCAAGGAGGACGGGAGCGCGCCCGTGCCGAACGTCCCGCTCTTCCAGGTCGTCGACCTCGAGGACGAGGGCGAGGAGGCCTTCGACGGAGCCGAGGACACCTTCGACGAGGGCGAGGACACCTTCGACGCGGCCGCGGGCTCCGAGGACGAAGAGGAAGCCGGCGAAGAGTAGCTACCCGGGCGTGAACGTCAGCGCGCCCGAGTTCATGCAGTAGCGCTTGCCGGTGGGCGCCGGGCCGTCGTCGAACACGTGCCCGAGGTGCCCGCCGCAGCGGTGGCAGAGCACCTCCTCGCGCGTCATCCCGAGCTTGGTGTCGACCTCGATCTCGACCGCGTCGGGCTTCACCGGCCGCGTGTAGCTCGGCCAGCCGGTGCCCGACTCGAACTTGTCCGCGGACGAGAAGAGCGGTTGCCCGCACCCTGCGCAGGCGTAGACGCCGTCGCGATGCTCGTTCACCAGGGCGCCGGAGAATGCGCGCTCCGTGCCCTTCTCCCGCAGGATGTCGTATTGGGAGGCGCTGAGCTGGGCGCGCCACTCGGCCGCGGTCTTCGTGACCTCGTAGGTCTTCGGGGGCGCGGGCGGTCCGCCGGAGGAGGCGACCGGCGTCGCGGCGCAGCCGAGGAGCGCGAGGAGGGTGAACAAGGCGGTTCGGAGGGGCGCGGGGACGTTCATGGCGGGCTCCACGCGTAGGGTACGCCGCCCATCGCGTCCGGGATCGCCCGGATCACGTCGCGTTGTGTCTTCGCCGGGCGCGTCCCGGCGCGGACGCCGGGACGGGCCTCTCCGGGCTCGGCCTCGGAGCGTGACCGTCAATCCCGGACCGAGCCCACGAAGCGGCTGCTGAGGCGCGGCTGGGTGGCTGACGAGGGAGCAGGTCGAGACCTGTGACCGAGGAAGACGCCCGGCCGCGGCCAGCAGACGCGAGCGGGCGACGGGAGGGAATGACGGTCA
>JAKFCH010000370.1:0-48807 GCA_036676765.1 Deltaproteobacteria bacterium | reverse complement strand
CGCGCGCCTCGCGGGTGCACGCGACGTCGTCTTCGAGGTCACACGCGGCGAGGGGGGCCAGCGCGGCGAGGGCGAGGCGGGAGAGGAAGCGGGACATGGGACCTCGGATGCCAGCAGGGGCAGCAAGGGCCGTGCCGCTCACCCCGGGCGGGCGAGGATGACGTGCGCGCCGTCAGCCGCGAGCCCCGGGCTCACGATCGTGACGGGCTCCCCCGCCGTGACGCGCGCCATCGCCTCGGCGATCGGCACGAGCACGCCCTCGCCGGGGTCGACAGGGGGGGCGCCGAGGGCCACGCGGTACACGAAGCTCTCGGCGGCGGCGCCGTGGACGGCGGGCGCGGGGCCCTCGACAACGAGCGGCCCGAAGCGGGTGTGGACGCGGAGCGCCCGGCTGCGCCACTGGGTGATGCCGCGCTGGACGCGCGCCCGGTACATCGCGAGGGTGAGCGCCTTGACGGCGTAGCCGGCGCCGAGGCCCTCGCGCAGCGAGAGGAGCGACACGCCGATCACGGTGCCGGGCTCGAGCGAGGGGGCGGCGTAGTAGGCGGCGACGATGTTCGGAGAATTCTCTGGGTCCCCGTCGAGCACGAGGCCGATCGCGGAGGGGAGGAGGTAGAGGTCGGCGAGCACCCAGCCGGGGAGGGCGAGCGGGCCGCCGAAACGGGCGAGGTTGACGGCGTGGTAGCGCGCCACCCAGCCGGGCTCGCGCGCCGCGTCGAGGAAGGTGGCGGGGACGCCGAGCGGCGCGAGGTCGAGCCAGGGGCGCGCGGCGGCGGAGCCGAGGGCGGCGAAGCGCAGGCCGTGGGTGGCGAGGACGGCGGCGGGGGCGGCGAGGGGGTCGGCGGGCGACATCCGGGTCAGCGCGTCGTGACGAAGGTGTCGAGGACGTTGCCGCCGAGATCGTAGGCGGTGAGGGTCATCGTGCCGTCGGCGACCTCGACGATGACGAAGTTCTCGGTGACCTCGGCCACCTCGGTGAAGTCGTGCTCCATGTCGTTGTCGTAGAGCACGGCGCCGGCGCCGGCGGTCACGACGTAGGTGGTGCCGCGGTCCGGGGTGGTCGGGACTCCGCCGCGCAGCGGAAAGGAGCGCTCGTAGTTGTGGTTGTGGCCCGCGAAGTCGACCACCACGCCGCCGGCCTCCTCCACGGGGGACCACACCGACTGCAGCTCGAGGGTGCTGCCGTGGTTGGTGCACGAGGAGTAGGCGGGCATGTGGTGCGCCGCGAAGCGCCAGGTCGCCTCGGTAGCCCTGAGGTCCGCCGCCATCCAATTCGCCTGGACCTGCCGATCCCCCTCGGTCGCGACGGTGTCGTTGAGGATGACGATGTGTCCGTCGGCGTAGTCGAGGCTGAACCACTGCTCGTTGCCGGGCTGGGCGAACAGGGCGTAGAAGTTCTGGACCTGGAACTCGTGGTTGCCGTGGGTGAACAGGAGCGGGCGACGGTCGAGGTGCCCCTTGCCGGCCTCGAACCACGCATCCCACTCGGCCATGTCCACGCCGAGCGAGACGGCATCTCCGGTGAAGACGTAGAAGTCGGGGGCGTGCGCCTCCATCGCGTCGAGCACGAGGCCGAAGGTGGCCTGGTCGTCCCGCGAGTCCCCCGCGACGGCGAACCGGAAGGGCGCGGGGACGCCCGGCTCCGGGGCCGTGGTGAACGTGCTGTCCTCCGACCAGTGGCCCTCTCCGCCGACGCGGTAGTGGTAGGTCGTGGCGGGGGCGAGCCCGCACAGGTGCGCCTCGTGGACGCGCCCGTGGGTCTCGTTGTCCGCGAGGAAGAAGCTCGATCCGTCGAAGGTCTCGCCGTAGCTCGTGTCGAGCCCGTACTGCACCTGGGTCGCCTGGGTGCCGGCGTCGGTGCGCCAGATGAGGGCGAGGGTGGTCGAGGGATCGTCCGCCCAGGAGAGGTGGAGCTGGAACGGGGTGGGGTCCGCGCCGAAGAGGGGCGCGTGCGGATCGGCGGGCTCGGGGGTGGTGGCGTCGTATCCGGCCTGGGGCACGGAGATGTCGACGGGGCAGCGGTTGCCCTCCGGCGCCTCGACGACGGGGATTCGGATTCCGTTGCCGCAGGCGAGGAGGGAGAGGAGGAGCATCGGGTACCTTAGCGTGGATAGGCACCGGTGGCAGGGGGGACGCCGGCGGTCGAATCGGGGTACGCTCGCGCGCGAACGACCGGAGCGCCCTCATGTCCATGCTTCAGCCCTCCCCGCGGACCCAGAGCGAGGTCGACGACGCGCGCCCGCTCTCCATCCCGCCCGACCAGGTGCTGGAGATGGACGAGGCGACCTGGTACGCGAAGATCTACCGGGGCGACAGCGTGCCCCAGCTCACGGTCCGCGCGGTGGCGATGGGGTCGTTCCTCGGCTTCTTCCTCGCGTTCACCAACCTCTACATCGGGTTGAAGACCGGGTGGGGCCTCGGCGTGGCGATCACGGCGTGCATCCTGTCGTACGCGATCTGGAACGTGCTCCTCAAGATCGGCTTCGCCAAGACGCCGATGACCATCCTCGAGACCAACTGCATGCAGTCGACCGCCTCGGCGGCCGGGTATGCGACCGGCGGCACGATGGTGTCGGCCATCGCCGCGCTGCTGATGCTCTCGGCGACCACCGCCAACCCCCAGGGTGCGCACCTCCCGGTGCCGGTGCTCGTGGCGTGGACGTTCTTCCTCGCGGTGCTCGGCACGGTCCTGGCCATCCCGATGAAGCGCAACCTCATCAACCACGAGCGGCTCAAGTTCCCGTCGGGCACCGCCGCGGCGGTGACGCTCCAGTCGCTCTACAGCGAGGGAGATCAGGCCATCAAGAAGGCCCGCGTGCTCATGTGGTCGGCGATCTTCGGGGCGCTCTTCCCGTTGTTGCTCGAGCTCCCGCTGAAGAAGACGGCGGAGGGGCGCGCGCCGCTCCTGCCGGCGGACCTGCCGATCTTCGACTGGCTGCCCGCGCGCGGCTCGCACGTGGTCGACGGCAAGGTCGAGAACTTCAAGCCGTCCGACTGGACGATGGTGTTCGACAACAACCCGGTGATGATCGCGGCGGGTGCGATCGTCGGCTTGCGCGTCAGCATCTGGATGCTGCTCGGGAGCCTCGCGCTCATCTTCGTGGTGGGCCCGATGGCCTACGAGACCGAGTGGACGAGCAGCGTCACCGGGGTCACCATCCGCGCGGCCACGCAGCCGTACAAGGCCTGGAAGGAGATCGGGCTCTGGCTCGGCGTCCCCATCATGGTCAGCTCGGGCCTCCTCGGCTTCGCGCTCCAGTGGCGCACGATCGCCCGCGCGTTCCAGGGCTTCGGCAAGAAGTCGACCCTGAGCTCCGAGAACGAGGCGCTCGTGGCCCGCACCGAGGTGCCGTTCTCGTGGTTCGCCATCGGCGGCACGCTGAGCGGGGCCGGCGTCATCGCGACCGCGCACGCCTACTTCGACGTGCCCTGGTTCTACGGCGTGCTCGCCGTCGGCATGACCTTCTTCCTCGCGCTCGTCGCGTGCCGCGCCACCGGCGAGAGCGACATCACGCCGGTCGGCGCGATGGGCAAGATCATGCAGCTCACCTACGGGGTGCTCATCCCGCAGAGCATGACCGCGAACCTGATGACGGCGAGCATCACCGCGAGCGCGGCGGGCTCGGCGGCCGACCTCCTCAACGACCTGAAGAGCGGCTACCTCCTCGGCGCGAACCCCCGCCGCCAGTTCCTCGCGCAGTTCGCGGGGATCTTCTCGGGCACCGCGGCCACGGTCATGGGCTTCTACCTCCTCGTGCCCGACGCCTCCGTGCTCAACGGCGGGGCGGACGGCACGGCGCCGAAGTTCCCGGCGCCCGCCGCACAGGCGTGGAAGGCGGTGGCCGAGGTGTTCCGCACCGGCCTCGAGAACATGCACCCGATGCACCAGCAGGCGATCGTGGCGGGGCTGATCATCGGCGCGGTCGTGCTCCTGCTGGAGACGCTGCTCCCGAAGGCACGGACGTACCTGCCGAGCGCGACCGGCCTCGGCCTCGGGCTCATCCTCCCGTTCCAGTACCCGTTCGCCATGCTCATCGGCGCGGGCATCGCGTACGCGTGGAACCGCAAGAACCCCGAGCAGGCGGAGAGCTACCTCGTGCCGGTCTCCGCGGGGATCATCGCGGGCGTTTCGATCATGGGCGTGCTCGTGGCCGTGCTCAACAACCTGGTGCTCGCGTAGCTCCGACGGGGGGCCTTGGGACCCCCCGCGCGGCGATCACGCGCTCACGGCAGCTCGCGGACCGCGGCGAGCACCTCTTCCGCGTGCCCTTCGACCTTCACCGGCTCGAAGATCCGCGCGATGCGGCCCTCCCGGTCGATCACGAAGGTGACGCGGCGAGGAACCCCGCCCGCGCCGCGCACGCCCCAGCGCTTCGCCACCTCGCCGGTGGTGTCGGCGAGCAGCGGGAAGCCGAGGTTGAACTTCTGCGCGAAGGCCTGGTGGCTCGCCGCGGCGTCGCTGCTCACGCCGAGGACGACGGCCTCGCCGAGGTTGGCGGCCTGGTCACGGAAGGCGCACGCCTCCTTCGTGCAGCCCGGCGTGTCGTCCTTCGGGTAGAAGTAGACGACCGCGACGCGGCCCCGCAGGTCGTTGATCTTCCACATCTTGCCGGTGGCGTCGGCGACGCCGAGCTCGGGCGCGGCGCCGGTCTCGTGGAGGTGGGTCTTCCCACCGAGGCCGAGGGCGTCCTTCAGGCGATCACGCAGTCCCATGTGGGCTCCCCTAGCGAAGTGTCCGGGTGGCGGCGGCGCGGCGGAGACGGTCGTTCACCGCGTCACCCAGGCCACCGGGTTCGGCCCACTCTGCCACGATCACGTCGGGCGCGCGTGCATCGAGGGCGCGAAGGGCGTCGTAGAGCGCGTGGGCGTACGGTTCCGGCGGCAATGCGCGGAGGACCTCGACCCGCCGGCCGAGGGCCCGGTGGCGCGCGGCCTCGCCGTCGGGGTCCGCGGTGGCGACGACGGCGGCCCGCGGCGCGTAGTGGGCGGTGAGGGTGCCGGGCGCGGCGGTGCGGCTGCCGCGGGAGAGGGGGCCGACGACGGCCTCGATCGCCTCGACGGGCACGCCGCCGGGGCGCAACAGCGCGGCGACCGGGCCGGAGAGATCGACGATCGTGCTCTCGACGCCCACGGTGCAGCGCCCCCCGTCGAGCACGGGGAGGTCGGGGAAGGCGGCGAGCACGTGGTCCGCGGTGGTCGGCGAGAGCGCGCCGAAGCGGTTGGCGCTCGGGGCGGCGAAGGGCACGCCGGCGAGGCGGAGAAGCTCGCGGGCGACGGGGTGGGCCGGGGAGCGGACGGCGACGGTCGGATGCCCGCCGGTCACGACGTCGGGGACGTGGGGGCGCTTCGGCAGGACGAGGGTGAGCGGTCCGGGCCAGAAGGTGGCGGCGAGGGCGCGGGCGCGATCGTCGGCGAAGGCGTGGACGTCGGGATCGTCGAGGGTGTGGAGGATGAGCGGGTGGTCGGCGGGCCGGCCCTTGGCGACGAAGATGGCCGCGACGGCGACGGGATCCAGGGCATTGGCGGCGAGGCCGTAGACGGTCTCGGTCGGCACGCCGACGAGCTGGCCCGACCGGAGAAGGCGCGCGGCGTCGGGGAGATCGACGAGGGGCATGGGGGCGCGGGTAACCTGGGGAGGTGGGGGATGGGGGGTGCTCCGGATGCGGGATCACCCCCCGACCAACCCCTCTGCAACCCACCCCAGGATCGCCGCCCCGTGGCCGTCCAAGCGCCCGGGGAGCAGCGTGCCGTCCCCGTTGAGGCGGCCGTGCCGCGCCGCCGCCACCATGCGGCGGGCGTGCCAGGCCATGCGGCCGTGCACGTGGTCCTCCTCCGCCTGGAGGCGGAGGTAGCGGCCGCGAAACCGCCCCACGAGCGCCACGGCCTCGCGCCCGTCCCAGAGGCGGTCGTCCCAGGGGTCGAGCTTCGCCAGCTCGTGATCCGGCGCCCCCGGCGGCACCAGCGAGAAGCGATCCGCGGGCCCCTCCGCGTCGGCGAGCAGCACCACGCGCGGATCATCGAGCTCGAGCGCCGCGCGGAGCGCCGGGACGAGCCCCGCCGACCACGTGAGGAGCCCGACCGGGCGGCCCTCGGCGAGCGCCGCGGTGAGCACCGCCTCGACCTCCGCGACCGTCCGCGCATCCCCCGGGGGGCGCAGGCCCTCGCTCCGCTCGAAGCTCCACGCCGCGAGCCCCGCCTCGGCGAGCGCCGCCTCCGCGAAGCCGAACGGCGCGAGGCCCTGGCCCACGCCGCTGCCCCCGCCGTGAACGAGCACGAGCACCCCCTTCGGATCGACGGGCCCCACCCGCCGGGCGGGGATCGTGCGGCCCTCCACCGTCAGCGTGCGGACCTCGCGCTCCGGGCCGAGCCGCTGCTCGTAGCGCAACCCGAGCCGGTGGGCGGCGCCCAGCAGCCGGTCGATCCGCCCGCCGCGTGCCGACGGCGGCGCCTCCGCCCGGTACGCCGCCGCGATCTCTCCGCTCGGGCGCAGCCGGGGCCCCAGCCGCTCGAACAGGCGGGTGAGCGATTCGAGCGCGCGCGCCCCGTCGGGGCCCATGACGTCGTGCTCGTGGAAGGTCGCGCCGAAGAACGCCAGGGATCCCGGCGGGGGGGTGAGCCGGGACCGCGCGGCGATCCGCGCCTCGAGCGTTTCTGCGTCGAGGCGCCCCGGCCCCACCTTGCGACCCCGCCGCTCCAGCACGCCCCAGTCGAACGGCGACACCGACACGTCCATCGCGACGACCCCCGGCACCGGCTCCCACGCGAGCCACCCCTGGTAGGCGAACACGCGCTCCTCGACCCGATCGGTCACGACCCGTGCCCCGAGCGCCTTCGCCTCCTCGAGCAGCGCGCGCCGGCCCCGCGCCCCCACCTGGACGAGCCCCGGCGCCGCCACGATTGCCGTGCCGCCGGCGGCCACCACGGCGTCCCGCGCGGCGCGCAGGCGCTTGCCGTGCGCGTGCCAGCCCACCTCGTGGCCCCGCGCCACGAGCCCGCGCAGGAACCCGCCGCTTCCGGACCCCGCATCGCGCCCCGCAAAGCCCTCCCGCACGCGGAACGACAGCCGCCCGCCGGAGGCCTCGGCGCGGCGGGCCAGGGCGTCGAGCGCCGCCGCGGTCTCCGCCCATCGGGCACCCGCGCGCCAGAAGGGCGCGGCATCGAGGGCGACATCGTCTACGTGGACCTCGATCCAGACCGGCAGGCTCACGCGGTGGGCCGCGGCACCACGAGGTCGATGGCGTGGCGGACCACGTCGATCCTCCAGGACCCCGCCGCCACCCACTCCTCGCCGTCGATCTGCGCCTCGACGACGCCGCCGGGGCGGTCGAGCACCTTGAGGGTGAACCATGGCGCCCGGATGATCGGGGTCAGCGGCGGCAGGGCGGGGTCGAGCTCGTGGACGGGGAGCCCGTCGAGGGTGACGACGGCGCGGCCGATCCACTCGTCGCGCCCGCGGAACGGCACGAGCTCCATCTCGCCGTCCTCAGGCGAGGAGGTGGGGTCGAGCACCCAGGAGCCCGCGTACACCCGGGTGTTCTTGAGCACGAGATCCGTGAGCCCGTCGAGGAACACGGTGCCGTCCGGGGTCGTGACCTCGACCTCGAACTTCGTGACCTCGACGTAGCTCTGGAGCAGCGCCCGCAGCACCGCCCCCGCGTAGACGAGCTGATCGCGGTAGAGCTCGCGCACGATGGGGATGCCCGCCACGAGCCGACGGTCCTCGTTGCGCATGCGCAGGATCTTCGGGGAGATGCCCCACCCGAGGCTGTCGAAGAACCAGTCCGTGGCGAGCTCGACGTCCATGAAGTCGAAGGCGGTGACGCGCCCCGCGTCGAGCGGCGCGAGGTGGCCCGCGGCCACGGTGCGCACGTTCTCCTCGAGGTAGCGCGCGGGCGCGAACATCCCGAACGAGCGCCCCTGGTCGTTCGCCGTGCCGGTCGGCAGGACCGCCATGGGGAGGCGCCGCCCGCTCGCGAGGAGCCCGCGCCCGACCTCGGCGAAGGTCCCGTCCCCGCCCATGGCGATCACCCCTTCGAACCCGCCGCCGGAGAGGGCTTCCGCCACGTCACCCACCGTCTTTCCGTCCGGACGCGTGGACAGGAAATCGTGTCGGACGCCGTGACGATCGAGCAACCTTCTCGCTTCGTCGATACGCTCCGCGTTCTTCCCGGACTGCGCGGTGGGGTTGCCTACGAGCAGGTGCATGGGAAGTCTCTATCTCGGGTCCCCGTGTCCAGAACCTCACCTCCCCCCCAACGCGCGCCCCTCCGACATTGGGTCGGGCGCGCCGCCGGTTTCGTCCTCCGCATCGTCGACGCCCTGGTCCCCCGCCCGGAGGATCTCGGCCCGGCCCTGCTCACCGGGTTCATCGGCCTCGTGCCGCTCGTCGCCACCCGCATGTGGATCACCTGGGACATCGCGCCCCGCGCGGCCGGCGTCGACGTCTGGCGGGTCCTCCTCGGCGAGATCCAGGTGTGGTGCCTCGTCGTGTTCCTCGGGGCGCTCCTCGTGCGCCATGCGCCCGAGCGCCTGCGGTTCGCCGCCCGCTTCGCCGTCGCGGCCTTCGGCACCGCCCTGCTCATCGCGAGCATCACCGAGCTGACCTTCTTCTCGGTGACCGGCAGCCGCGCCGACACCGAGGTGCTGCTCTTCGCGCTCCGGGATCTCGTCCAGGTGGCCCCGGTGTTCATGTCCGAGGTCAAGGGGTGGCAGCTCGCGGCCATCTGCGCGGCGCTGCTCCTCGGCCTCTCCCCGACGCTCGTGCGCTTTCGGAGGTTCTCGCCGGTCTACGGTCGTACGGCGCTGCTCGTGCTCCTGCCCGTCGTGATGATGGAGATGGAGGGGCGGCCGCGCCCCCGGAAGGATCTCCGCATCCTCCAGCCGAGCCTCATCGAGCAGCTCTGGTGGGACGGCCTCGATCGCCTCGGGGACAAGACGATCCCGCCCACCCCCGAGGACCTCGCGCCGATCACCCTCGTGCGCACCGAGGCCCGCCCGCCCTTCAACATCGTGCTCGTCCTGCTCGAATCCATGGGCGCGAAGAGCACGTCGATCTACACGCCCGACCTCCCCACCACGCCCAACCTCGCCGCGCTCGCCGAGAAGGGGTGGTGGGCACGGACCGCCTACTCGGTCGTGCCGCACACCTCGAAGGCCATCGTCACGACGATGTGCGGGAGCTGGCCGCAGCTCGTCTCCGAGATCCGCGAGGCCGGCCCCGGCGGCCTGCCCGACCGCTGCCTTCCCGCGCTCCTCGGAGAGCTCGGCTATCGGTCCGCGTTCTTCCAGACGGCGCACGAGGGGTTCGAGAACCGCGGCGCGCTCGTGCACCGCATGGGCTTCGATCGGTTCCGCTCGCGCGACACCCTCCGCGCCCCGGGCTTCGAGAAGGTGAACTACTTCGGCATCGAGGACCGCGCGATGCTCGAGCCCGGGCTCGAATGGTCGAAGCAGGGGGATCAACCCTTCTTCGCCACGTACCTGACGCTCACCACGCATCACGACTACGGCACCCCGTCGGACTGGCCCGACCGTACCTTCAAAGGGATCAAGGGCCGGCAGCTGAAGTACTTGAACGCCGTGCGCTACGTGGACGACTTCGTCGGCAAGCTCGTGGCCGCCTACGAGGAGGCGGGGCTCGCCGACAACACGCTGTTCGTCATCCTGGGCGATCACGGGGAGGCCTTCGGCCAGCACGGCCGGAGCATGCACGACCTCGTCATCTACGAGGAGGGGCTCCAGATCCCCATGCTGCTCTACGGCCCCGGCGTGCTCGACGGCACCGGTGTCATCGAGGGGCCGCGCCAGCAGATCGACGTGGTGCCGACGGTGCTGGACCTCCTCGGCGTCGAGGCCCACGGCGGCTCGCTTCCGGGCACGAGCCTGCTCGACAAGGTCGAGTCGGCGCGCACGTTGTTCCACTCCTGCTGGCGCTCGCACCGCTGCCTCGCGCGTCGGACCGGCGACAAGAAGATCATCGACCACTACCGCGACGCGCCGATGCAACACTTCGAGCTCACGTCGGACCCGCTCGAGGTCGAGGACCGGCGCACCGAGCTCCCGAAGGAGGCCCTCTCCTCGGCGCGGGCGGACATGCGCGCGTGGCGGGCCCGGGTGAACGGGCGCTACGAAGCGGTGGAGGCGCGGGCGGTCGAGCAGGCGCAGCAGCCGGACGACTCCCCCGCGCTCGCGACGTGGGCCGGCAAGATGGACCTGCTCGAGTGCACGATCCTCACCCCCGAGGTGCTCCCCTCCGAGGGCGTCTGGGTCCGGTGCCGGTGGCGCGCGAACGAGTCTATCTCCCAGGCCTGGCGTTTGGACCTGCGGCTCGACGGCGCGTTCAAGCCCGTGGTGGCCGACCTGCCGCCGCTCGACGGCCTGCTCCCGACGTTCCAGTGGACCCCCGGCGTCTCCGTCGAGGACGACCTGCGCATCTTCGTGCCACAAGGCGCGGCCCCGGGCCCCGCGACCGTGTCCGTGGGCTGGGAGCGCTACGGGGACGGTTCGATCGGCATGGACGAGGGCGGGGAGCGCTACGACATCGGCACCGTCACGGTCCTGCCGCGCCGGCACGCCGCTGCCGTCGCCGCCGATGCGCCCGAGGCGGTCGGAGAGGTTCCGTCCGAGGATCCCGACGGGGATCCGTAGGAGGGGGGCCTCCCCTCGAGGGTGCCGCGGGCCCTCCCGTCATCAGCCGCCGAGGTAGGCCGCGCGGATGGCGTCGTCGTCGAGGAGGTCCTTGGCGGGGCCCGACTGCTTGATCGTGCCGGTCTCGAGCACGTAGGCGGTGTGCGCGATGCGGAGCGCGAGGTGCGCGTTCTGCTCCACGAGCAGGACGGTGACGCCCTCGGCGTTGATCGTCTGGATGGTCTCGAAGATGCCGGCCACGATCACGGGGGCGAGCCCGAGCGAGGGCTCGTCGAGGAGGAGGACCTTGGGGCGCGACATCATCGCCCGGCCGATGGCGAGCATCTGCTGCTCCCCGCCGGAGAGGGTGCCGGCGTTCTGGGACATGCGCTCGCCCAGGCGGGGCCAGATCTTCACGATACGGTCGACGTCCGCGGCGATGCCGGCCTTGTCGGTCCGGATCCAGGCGCCGAGCTGGAGGTTCTCGCGCACGGTGAGGTTGGGGAACACCTGGCGGCCCTCGGGCGACTGCGAGATGCCCGCGCGCACGATCTGGTGCGGCTCGAGACGGGTGATCTCGGCGCCTTCGAGGAGGATCTTCCCGTTCTTCGCCCGGACGAGCCCCGAGATGGTGCGGAGCAGCGTCGTCTTGCCGGCGCCGTTCGCGCCGAGGAGCGTCGTGATCCGACCGCGCTCGGCGTCGAGGTCGACCCCGTGGAGCGCGTGGATCTGCCCGTACCAGACGTCGAGCCCGCGAATCTCGAGTGCGTTCGGCCCCGGGGCGGTCACGCGGTCACCTGGGTGTGGACATCGGTGCCGAGGTAGGCCTCGATCACCACCGGATCCTTGCGGATCTCCTCGGGGGTGCCCTCGGCGATGCGCGCGCCGTGGTCGAGCACGGTGATGCGCTCGCAGATCCCCATGACCACGGGCATGTGGTGCTCGATGAGCAGGATGGTCACCCCGAACGTGTCCCGCACCCAGCGGATGAGGTGCATGAGCTCGTCGGCCTCGGAGGGGTTCATGCCCGCGGCGGGCTCGTCGAGGAGGAGGAGCTTGGGCTTCGTCGCGAGCGCGCGCGCGATCTCCAGGCGGCGCCGGAGCCCGTAGGGGAGGCTCTCCGCGCCGTGATCGGCCATCGGGAGGAGCCCGAAGGTGTCGAGCAGCTTCCGCGCCTCGGCGTCGGTGCGGGCCTCCTCCGCGAGGTAGCGGGGCGCGCGCAGGACGGCCTCGAACAGCCCGGCGTGCAGGTGCCGGTGGAACGCGACCTTCACGTTGTCCAGCACCGAGAGCCCGCTGAAGAGCCGGATGTTCTGGAACGTGCGCCCGATGCCGGCCGCGGCGATGCGGGTGGGGCCGAGGCCGACGATCGACTTGCCCTCGAAGCGGATGTCCCCCTCGGTCGGCAGGTAGATGCCGGTGACGAGGTTGAACACCGTCGTCTTTCCCGCGCCGTTCGGGCCGATGAGGCCGTGGAGGACGCCCTCGGGGAGGTCGAGGTCGAGATCGCACACCGCGCGCAGGCCGCCGAAGCGGATCCCCGCCTTCTTCAGCACGAGAATGCTCAAGCGGCCGCCTTGGCCGGGGGGCGGCGACGCCGGAACAGGTCGGAGAGCTCCTTGCCGCCGAGGAGGCCCTTGGGGCGCAGGATCATCATCCCGATGAGCAGCAGCGAGTAGATGACCATGCGGTACTCGGCCACCGGCCGCAGCACCTCGGGGAGAGCGGTGAGCACCGCACCCGAGAGGAGCGGCCCGGTGAGCGAGCCGGTGCCGCCGAGCACGACCATCGCGAGGATCTCGATGGAGCGCTCGATCTGGAACTGGCTCGGGAAGATCGAGGCCCGGTAGTGGGCGAGCAGCCCGCCGGCGATGCCGGCCCAGAAGGCGCCGACCACGAACGCGATCACCTTGGCCCGCGTGGTGTCGACGCCGAGGGAGCGGAGCGCGATCTCGTTGTCCCGCACCGCCTCGAAAACGCGGCCGTGGGCGCTCCGGAGCAGGTTCCGGATGAACGCGCCGCCGAGGATCACCCAGGTGAACGTCCAGCCGAAGGTGGTCGCCACGGGGAGCCCGGTGAGGCCCGCCGCGCCGCCGAGCACCGGCGCGTTCTGGATGAGGACGATGATGATGCCGTTGAAGCCGAGGGTGACGACGGCGAGGTAGTCCCCCGTCAATCGGAGGCTCGGCAGCCCGACGACCACGCCGGCGATCGCGGCGCCGAAGCCGCCCACGAGCACGCCGATCATCGGGTGGAGGCCCGTGTGCAGGGAGATCATCGCCGACGCGTAGGCGCCCACCGCCATGAACCCGGCGTGGCCGAGGCTGAACTGCCCGGTGAAGCCGAGCACGAGGGCGAGCCCCATCACCGCGAGGAGCGCCATTCCGATACGGATGACGATGTCGGTGAGGTAGGGGTCGGTCCACGGGACCGCGTAGAGGTCGAGCGCCCACACCGCGGCGATGCCGGCGAAGAAGAGGGCGTAGCCGAGGAGGGGGCCGCGGCGGCCCGGACCGATGGAGGCCGGCGTCGGTTCGGGACGCGGCGAAGCCATCAGACCTTCTCCACGGTGTGCTTCCCGAACAGGCCGGACGGCTTGTAGAGGAGGATCCCGATGAGGAGGAGGAACGCGATGGCGTCGCGGTAGGTGGAGGCGAGGTAGCCGCTCACGAAGGTCTCGGCGAGGCCGAGGAGGAGGCCGCCCGCCACCGCGCCGGGGATGCTCCCGATCCCGCCGAGCACCGCGGCCACGAAGGCCTTGAGCCCCCCGGTCATCCCCATGTCGGGGCGGATCGTGTGCTTGTCCAGCGCGATGAGGAGCGCGGCCGCGCCCGCCAGGATCGAGCCGATGGCGAAGGTGAAGGACACCACGCGATCGACGGGGATGCCCATGAGCGCGGCGGTGTCGCGCGAGTGGCTGACGGCGCGCATCGCGCGGCCGATCTGCGTGCGCTCGACGATGTGGTGGAGGCCGAGCATCAGCGCGATCGTGACGCTGAACGTGAGCACGTCCTGGCTGCGGAGCGCGAGGCCGTCGGCCAGCTGCCACTTCGCCTCGGGGAGCAGGGATGGGAAGCTCTGGAGCGCCCCGAACGCGAGCAGACCGACGTTCTGGAGGAGGAGCGACACGCCGATCGCGGTGATCAGCATGTTCAGGCGCGTGGAGTTGCGGAGGGGCCGGTAGGCCAGCCGCTCGATCGTCATGCCGAGGATGGCGCAGAACGCCATCGCGCCGATCGCCACGACGATCACGCCGGGGATGGTCGGGTTGGCGTCCACACCGAGGTAGCGCGCGAGGTACAACGCCGCGAACGCGCCCATCATGTAGACCTCGCCGTGGGCGAAGTTGATGAGCTGGAGGGTTCCGTACACCATGGTGTAGCCGAGCGCGATCAAGGCGTAGATCGCGCCCAACGACAGCCCGTTGATCAGCTGCTGGAGGAAGAGGGTCACCGGCCTACTTGGCGGCGGCCGGCACGCCGTCCGTCGTGGCGGTGGGGGCGCTCGCGGCGGCGGCGGTGCCTTCGGTCGGGGCGGGCGCGGCGGACCCTTCGGCGGGGGCGCCCTCCGTTCCCGTGAGGACCGGCGCGGCGCCGGCCGGCGCGATCGACTCGACGAAGCGCGGGCCGTCCTTCGTCACCTCGACGACCACCGCGGGCTTCTCGGCGTTGCGGTTCTCGTCGATGGTGATGACGCCGGTCACGCCGGGGAACTCCTTCACGCCGGCGAGGGCGTCACGGAGCGCGGCGCGCGCGGCCTTCCGGGCGCCCTCGGTGGCGGGGACGGCAGAGCGATCGGCGAAGGCGGCGGCGTGCTCGGGGTTCTTCGCGACCTCGGCCATCGCCTGGTAGAGGATCTTGGCCGAGTCGTAGCCGAGCGCGGCGAGGCCGTCGGGCTTGGCGCCGTACTTCGCCTGGTACTTCTTGATGAAGTCCTGCACGACGGGGCTCGGATCGTCCACCGAGTAGTGGTTCGTGTAGAAGCCGCCGACGATCGCGTCCTGCCCGATCTCCACGAGCTTGTCGGAGTCCCAGCCGTCGCCGCCGAGCAGGATGCCCTTGTAGCCCGAGTCCCGCGCCTGGCGGGCGATGAGCCCGGTCTCCGTGTAGTACCCGGGGACGAAGATGGCGTCGGGGCTCTTGGACACGATGTTCGTGAGCTGCGCCTTGAAGTCGAGGTCGTTCGCGGAGTAGGCCTCCTCGGCGATGATCGTGCCGCCGAGGCTCGTGAAGGTCTCCTTGAAGTACTGGGCGAGGCCGACCGAGTAGTCGCTCTTCACGTCGGTGAGGACCGCGACGGTGCGCACGCCCTTGGTGTTGTAGGCGAACTGCGCGGCGGCGGTGCCCTGGAACGGGTCGATGAAGCAGACGCGGAAGATGTAGTCGCCCACCTGGGTGACCTTCGGGGAGGTCGAGGACGGCGAGATCATCGGGACGCCGGCGGCCTGCGCGAGCGGCGCGGCGGCGAGCGACGAGGACGAGGCGACCTCGCCGAGCAGGGCCACGGGCCGGTCGCGGGAGAGGAGCTTGTTGACGGCCGTTGCGGCCTCTTCGGGCAACGAGCGGTCGTCCTCGACGACCATGCGGATCTGCGCGCCGGCGATGCCGCCCGCGGCGTTCTGCTCCTCGGTGGCGATCTCGATGCCGTTGCGCGTGGAGAGCCCGAACGTGGCGGCGCCGCCGGAGAGCGCACCGTACTGTCCGATGACGATCTCCTTCGTTTCGCTGCTTCCACCCGCGCACGCGGCCAGGAACGTGGTGAGCAGGACGGTGGCGATACGCACGGAGCCTCCTTGGGGGTGCCGATTCTATTGATCCGGGACAGGGAGTCAACCTGCGGACAGGACGCGGGCTTCCGCGAGGGCGACAACGTTCGCGCCCGAGGACGAGGTGCACGTCGGGGCACGCCCCCGGACCCGACGGGGATCGTCGCCACGGCGCCGCGCACGCCGAGGCCGGTGCGGCCGACGATCGGGAGCCCTTCGCTGCGGGTGCGGCGGGGGCCGCGCAGGGCCCTGGCCGGACGCGGGCCTGCACGGACCCTCGGGAATCGCCTTCCAGCCTCGGAAAATCGAGCGTCGCAAAGACCTGCGTGGCGGACCCTTGCTCGCCGCGCGGAGGCTGATTAGTAGGCGCCGCGATGGCTTCGTAGCTCAGTTGGTTAGAGCACGCGGTTCATACCCGCGGTGTCGTAGGTTCAAGTCCCACCGAAGCCACCACCTTCCTACGGTCCGCCCGCTCGGCTCCTTCGGCCCGGCGGGCGGTCCTGCTTTTGGGGCCGGTCGACAGGGCGCCGGCCCCCGCCGCGGCGCGCCGACCCCGTGGCCGCTCTCCGATGGGCCGATCCCCGATGGGGCCGATTCCCCATGAGGGGCCGACGGGCCGGCGCGGGCCCGTGCATATGTGACATCCGGGAATCCGGATATACGAGAAAGAGACAGTTGCTTACTTGGCGGGCGCTACCCAACGTGCACGCGTCCGATTGGCGCCATGCGGGCTCCAGCGCGCATGCAGACGTATTTACAGTCACGCAAGCCAATCACCCTGTCCCAATTCCAATGCTGCTGATACAGCGCGCGAATGAGCACCTCTCCAGTCGACGAAATCACCTCCGCTTCCTGGTGGCCCGAGCTTCTGTCCGCAAAGGACACGTCGAGCTGGGCGGCATTGGCCGAACGATTCGGTACGAACGTCAACAACTTGCGTGCCGCCCTCGCGTCGGTCGGGATGTCGAAGGCGCCGATGGCACCCGGTCGCAAGCCCAAGAACGCACCCTCCGCGTCCACCCAGGCGTCGTCCACCCAGGCGCCGTCCGCCCAGGCGGTGTCCGAGCGGGTGGAGGTTTCGCCCGTGGCGTCGGCGCAAACGCCGTCGAAGAAGTCTGCCGCCGAGAAGTCACTCGATTCCATGCGCGCACAGATGGGCACCGCACCCGACGCCGACATCGCGGCGCGCGCCGGTGTGGATGTCGACGCGATCAAGGCCTACCGTCGCGAACATCAGATCCCCGCGTTCCGGCGCCCCCCTCCCGTCCGCGTGTCCGCGGCGTCGAAAGCCGCCCCCGCCGCGCCTCGCGCCAGGTCCGGTGAGTCCGACCAGGTGGTGCGTCGCCGCGCAAAGGATGCCGTCGGCATGGGCGAGGTCGTGAAGCGTACCCCCGCGCCCGCTTCCGTAACGGACGCGGCCCCCGCCATCGCGACCCCCGCCATCGCGACCCCCGCCATCGCGGCCCCCGCCTCCGCGGCCCAGCGTGCCGGGGCCCGTACTCCGGTCGTCGCCGAGGCCTCCAATCCGTTGGAGGGCTACCGTGACCAGCTCGGAAAGGTCGCCGACCATGTCATCGGCGAGCAGGCCAACGTCGATCGGACGGTCGTCGGGGCGTGGCGTCGCAAGCTCGGCATTCCCGCATACACCGATTTCCGCAAGCGCAAGGCGACAGACGGCGCGGTGAAGGCACCCAAGGCCGCTGAAAGGGCCGCCGCAAAGGCCGCCTCCAAGCCCGCGCCCAAGCCGGCCGCAAAGGCCGCCCCCAAGGCCGCCGACGCGCCGGCCACCACGGGCGCCAGGACGAAGGGCAAGCCCGGGCGCCGCTCCGCGATCGACGCGTACGCCGACCTCGTCGGCAAGATGACGGACGCCGACGTGGCTGCCAAGGCCAACGTGTCCACCGCCGCCGTGACCCAATACCGCATCCGCCGTGGCATTCCCGCCGCGGGGCGCGCCGCGGCCCGCTCCGCCGAGGCCGTCCGGGCGCCCGCGGCCCGTGTCGCTTCCGGTGTGAGCGCCGACGCCGCCAAGGGCGTGCGGCACCGCCGCTCCAAGCTCGACGCGTACGCGCACCTCGTCGGTACGCTGTCGGACTCCGAGGTGGCGCTCCTGGCCGACGTGTCGTCCGAAGGCGTGCGTCAGTACCGCCGTCGCCACGGTATTCCGGCCGCCGGGACCCGCGTAGCCGAGGTTGAGGCCGCCACGCCGGTCGCCGGGGCCCCGGTCGCCGCGGCCCCGGTCGCCGCGGCCCCCGTCTCCGCGACCCCGGTCTCCGCGACCCCGGCCGCGACCACCCCGGTAGCCGCGCCCAAGGCGGCTCCCGCGGCCGCGGCGCCCACCGCGCGCGCCAAGGTGGCGGCCCCCGCTGCCGCGGGGCTCGTGGCCTACGGGGTCACCGCTCGTCAGGGCGACGAGAACCGTCGCTTCGTGGTCTTCGGCGGGGACTTCCAGGAGGCCGTCGCGCGGGCCGTCCACGCGTTGGACGCGCGCGCCGACGGCCCGTGGGTGGTCCAGGCCGTTCGTCGCCTGTGTGACGCGCTCGCTTGACGGTCGGCTTCCATTCGCCCGGGTGTGTACCGGGCGTATGGTAGCGTTCGTGTCATCGGGCCCGGTCGCGTAACGGCGATGTAAGTTCCAGGTGCCGCACCCCGGCGTGCGGTATCGCTGGCGTGCGGTATCGCTGGTGCTTGACCCCCCTTCGTGTGCGCCCAACCTTCTTGGTCGCGGGGGAACGACACATGGAGACCCGACCGACGGAGGTGCGAACCCCGGGGCGCTGGGACACCGTTCGTCACGGCGGCCTCGGATTCCTGCTGGGGATCCTGCTGGGGGCGGTGTTCGCAGGGTTCGTGTACGTCGACGGGCGGGAGCGGCTCGCCGCCCTGGACGCCGAACGCGCGGCCGGTGCCGTGACCGCCGGCGAGGAGCTCGCCTCGGTGCGCGAGGAGCTCGTGGACGCGCGGTCCTACCAGGCCCTGCTCCGCGCGCGGATCGCCGCGGGAGCGGCGCTCGACGAGCTGGACCGGCTCAACTTCGGGCTCTCGCGGGAGCAGCTCCGCTACGTCGGCGTGGCCCTCGCCGAGGTGGATCCGGCGCGCGTGAACGTCGATCCGAACCAGCTGGCAGCCGCCCGCGAGCTCGTGAACGCCAACCTCGAGTCCCTGGCGCCCGACGCGGCGACCCAGCGCGACCGCCTGGAGGCGATCGTGCGCTCGGTCGACGCGCTCATCCCACGCGATCGGCGGGGCTGACCCCCGCGCCGTCGGCGCCGATCACCGCGCTGTCGGGGCCGAGGTAGCCGCGGTGGAACTGGCCGCGCCACATCCGCCCGTACAGGCGGAAATCACCGCGCAGCGACCAGAGGGGGTGCTGGAAGGTGGCGGGGCGGTTCTTCTCGACGATGAAGTGGCCGATCCAGGCCGCGCCGTAGCCGAAGAGGGGGAGCGTCAGCAGCAGGAGCGGCCGAAGCGTGAGCACGGCCGTGAGCGCCGCGAGGATCGCCGCGGTGGTGCCACAGAAATGCAGCCACCGGTTCACGGGGTTGGCGTGCTCGCCCAGGTAGTAGGGCCAGAAGTCCTCGAAGTCGCGGAAGGTGCGGTCGGTCGGCACGGGAGCCTCCATACGGTCGGGAGGGCTAACCCGTAGCCGGGCCGTGCCGCCGCGATTCTGCACGGGTCGCCCACCCGACGAAGGCGCCGTCGAGGCCTCGGTTGAAGCAGGGCCTGCGCGGACGGGGTAGGCCTACCCCAACCATGGTGCGCCACACGCCAGACGAACGCTCGGTCCCCGAGCGCCCCACCGTGGATCTGCTGGAGTGGGTGGGGCGCTCGGACGACGAGGCACGCCTGCGCGATGCCTTTCGCCAGCTCGCCGAGGGGGTCGCCGCGCTGCACGCGAACGGCACGATCCACCGCGCCCTCGAGCCCACCCACGTGCGGGTCACGCCCGAGGGGCGCGTCCTGGTGCTCGAATTCGGGCTCGTGGCCGACAGCGCCGATCCGTCCTGCCCCGGCGACGCGCGCTACCGCGCCCCCGAGCAGGACACCCCCCTGCCGCTCACCCCCGCGGCCGACTGGTACAGCGTGGGGGCGCTGCTCGACGAGGCGCTCGCGGCACGACCGGGCCGCGTGGCGCATGTGGAGCGTGCTCTCGAGGCCCGGCAGGGCGCCGCGGGCCTCTGGCACGACCTCCTCGACCTCCGCGACGCGCTCCTGGCCGAGGATCCCGCCCAGCGCCCCACCGGGCACGCCGTGTGCGCGTGGCTCGGCGCCGGCCCGCCCCGCGCCGTCCCCACCCCGGGGGAGGATCCGTTCACGGGGTACGGCGTCCAGCTCGCCGCGCTCGACGCCGCCTACGTGGACGCGCGCGACCACGTCGTGGTGCGGATCGTCGACGGTCCGTCCCGCGGCGACCGCTCCGCGCTCGTCCACCGGTTCCTCCGGGAGCGGACGGCGCGGGAGGCCGCGCTGATCACCCTCACCGGGCGTTGCTTCGAGGGGCGCGGGTACGACGGGCGCGGCCACGATGGGGCGAACGGTGGCTTCACGGGCGTCGACGGCCTGGGAGACGCGCTGGCGCGGCTCCTCCGCGACCAGCCCGCCGACGTGCAGGACGCGTTGCTGCCGCGCGACGCGGGCGCGCTCGTACGGCTGTTCCCGGCGCTCGCGCGGGTCGAGCGGCTCGTGGCCCGCGGTGGCGCCGACGTGCCCGACCCCGCCGAGCAGCGTCGCCGCGCGTTCACGGCGCTGCGGACCCTCCTGGCGCGGGTGGCGGCGCGATGGCCGTTGGTGTGGTTCGTCGACGACGTCCAGTGGAGCGCCCCCGACATGGCGGCCCTGGTCGCCGAAGTGCTTCGCCCGCCCGACGCGCCGGCCCTCCTCCTGCTCCTGACCTGCCGCCGGGCCGATCTCTCCTGCAGCCCCCTGCTCGCTCGCCTGCTCGAGATCGCGCGAGAGGAGCAGGACCCGCTCGACATCGCCTTCGTCCACGTCGACACGCTGTCCGGAGGCGAGGCGGGGCCCGAAGCCGCCGGGTCGGAGACCCCCGGGTCGGAACACGGAACGGAAGGCGCTCCGCACCCGAGGGCCGTGTCCGAGGGCGGCGACTCTTCCCCGGCGGGTGACGCCGCGGAGGCGGCCGCGTGGTGCCTGCGCGCGGGGGAGGCCGCCGTCGCCGGGCTCGCCTTCGACCGCGGCGTGCGCCACTACCGCGACGCGCTCGCGCACGGGGCCCAAGGCTGCGAGGTCCACCTCCGGCTGGCCGGGGCGTTGGCCGCGGCGGGACGGGGGGCGGAGGCGGCCCGGGTCCAGCTCACCGCCGCCAAACTCGCGCGCCAGGAGGACGGCCCCTCGCTCCGCGCCGCGGCCGCCCTCGATCTGATCGTCCAGGGGCACGTCGACGAGGGCCGGATCGTCCTCGCCGACGCGCTGGCCCGCGTCGGATCCCCCCTGCCACGGAGCCCCTGGCGCGCCCTGGCGTCGCTTCTGTGGCGGCGGGTGTGGCTCCGCGTCCGGGGGCGCCGGTTCCGCCGCCGCGCGCTGGCCGAGATCGCGCCCGTACGCCTCGCGCGCATCGATACGGTGTGGTCGGCCGCGGCGGGGCTCGCCGGCGTCGATCCGCTCCGCGCCGCCGCCTTCCACGCCGAGGGACTGCTCCTCGCGCTCCGCGCCGGTGACCCCCTCCGGGTGGCCCGCTCCGTGTCGATGGAGCTCCTCCACAGCGCCGGGGGCGGGAGCCGCAACCGGGCGCGGACCGCCGCGCTCGCCCGCGAGTCCGAGGCCCTCGTCCGGGACACCGAGGACCCCCGCGCCGCCGCGCGATCCCTCCTCCACCGGGGCGCCGCCGCCTTCCTCGGCGGGCAGTTCGGCGAGGCGCGGACGCTGCTGGACCGCGCGGACGACGCGCTCCGGACCCGCTGCACGGGCACGCTCTGGGAGCGCGACCAGCTCGACCGCGTCTACGTGCCGCTGCTCGCCTGGGTCGGGGACCTGAGCACCCTCCGCCACCTCGCGCACGGCCTGCCGACGGACACCGACGGACGGGCCGCCGCGCCCGCCGCCCTCGACACCCGCCTGCGCACCCTCCACCTCCTCCGGCTCTGCGACGACGCCCCCGAGGGCCTCACCGCGGAGCTCGACGCCCTCCTCGCGGCGGTGCCCGGCACGACCTTCCGGCTCCCGCACGTCGCGCACCTGGTCGCCGCGGCCGAGGTCGACCTCTACCAGGGGCGCCCCGCCGACGCGTGGAGCCGGGTCGCGTCCACGTGGCCGCGCGTCGCCGGGACGCTCCTGCCGCGCGTCCAGGTGACCCGCGTGGAGGGCGCGTGGCTGCGCGGGCGCTGCGGGCTGGCCCTGGCCTGCTCGCTTCCGCCCGGTGATCCGCGCCGCGCCGCGCTCCTCGACGGCGCCGACCGCGAGATCCGCTCGCTCCTCCAGGAGTCCGTGCCCTGGGCCAAAGCACTCGCCGGGCTGCTCGAGGCGTCGCGCGCGCGTGTCGACGGGCGCCCGGACGCGCAAAAGCGGCTCACCCGCGCGGCCGAGCGCCTGGACGCTGCGCACATGCGGCTCCACGCGATGGCGGCGCGCCTCGTGGCGGCGGCGTGGGGCGAGCACACCGACATCCTCCCGCGCACGTGGATGGAGGAGCAGGGGGTCCGCGACCCCGACCGCCTCGCGCGCCTGTACGTCCCGGGCGGTTGAGTCGACCGGGGCCGCACCGCCGCCTTAGAATGCGCCGCATGTCGGACCGGATCCCCGTGTACCGCGAGCCGCTCGCGCTCCCCGAGGTCGTGCGCCTCACGCTGACGCGTCGCGCCGACGCCCGCGGCAGCTTCACCGAGACGTGGAGCCCGCGCGCGCTCGCCGCCGCCGGCCTCGACGCCCCGTTCGTCCAGGACAACGAGTCCGTCTCGCTCCGGGGCGTGCTCCGCGGCCTTCACCTCCAGCGCCCGACGGCGCAAGGCAAGCTCGTTCGTGTAGTGGTGGGATCGGTCTACGACGTCGCGGTGGACGTGCGCCCCGGGTCGCCCACCTTCGGGCGATGGGTCGGCGTACCGCTCTCCGACGCGCGGGCCGAGGCGCTCTGGATCCCCGCCGGCTTCGCGCACGGGTTCCTGACGCTGTCCGACCGCTCGATCGTCGCCTACAAGGTCGACGCCCCCTACGTCCCCGACGAGGAGCGCGTGCTCGCGTGGGACGACCCCGACCTCGCCATCGCCTGGCCGCTCACCCCGGGGGAGGCACCGATCCTGTCCGAGCGCGACGCGAGGGGGGAGGGGCTCGGGCGGTTCCGGTAGGAGGAGCTGGAGGCCGTGCGGCGAGGCTCGCCGCGGGGCTACCGAACGGTCCCGCCGCGCACCGCCTCCGCGAACGCCTCCGGGCGGGCGGGCGACACGACGATGGGCCCGCGGTCCGTGCCGACGACGACGAGGTCCTCCGCGCGCGTCACGAACGCCCGCACCATCGTGCCCTCGGCGTCGAGGAACCAGCCGGTGTGGCCGAAGAACCCCGACGAGCCGAAGAGCCGCATCCGGGGCGGGGGCGCCGGGTAGCGCACGGTGCCGTCGAGCACGAAGGTGTGGCGCGCGGCGAGCCGCCCGTGCACGACGAGGCGCCGGTGGGCGATCTCGTAGGCGATCGGGCTCTGCCGCACCGCCCAATGGAAGAGGGGGGTGAGGAGAAGGGCCAGGCCGAGCATTGCCACGCCGGCCTCGGGTTGGACGAGGGCAATCACGACGAGCCCCGCCGGGACGAGCGACACGAAGGTGGTGGAGAGCAGCATGCCCCTCGAGAAGGGGCGCGCGGGGAACACGTTGTGTCGCGCCGCGCCTCCGCTCTCGGAGGGAACGTCGGTCATCGTGGCATCGTAGGCACCGGCGGGCACGTCGGTGAGGTACGGGGCGCGGGGGTACGGGGCGCGGGGGTTCGAGCTGGCACCAAAGGACGCCCCCGGCGGGGCGTCCGACGTGCCAGCAGGCGCGAGTGCGGCGATGCCACGCACGGCGCCGGGGCCCCGTCTGGCCGCTCTGGGCCAGATGGGGGTAAGCGCCGGGGGGGCGTTGCGGGGGGCTGTGCCCCCTGCCCCACTCGAATCAGGAGACCGCGTACGCCAAATTCGCCGCGACGCCCGCGTACTTGTGGCTCGGGCGGAGGAACGGGTTGTTCCAGCGGCGGCTGCCCTTGACGCGGGCCTTGTAGGTGGCCTCGTCCAGGCCGGTCTCGGCGAGGGCGGTGGCGAGCTCCTCCTTCGCGCGCTGACGGGCCTTGAAGAGCATCATCTGGACGCGGCTCTGGACGTTGACCTTGCCATCCCCAGTGGTCTCGATCGGGAGGAAGATCGACTCCGGGTACATCGTCTGCACGATGGTCTGGACGCCGTCGGACACGCCGGAGGACGGCATGCAGCCGAAGGGCTTCACCGAGATCGTCATGTGGTTGACGCGATCCTCGACGAAGTGGATGAGCTTGCCGACCTCCATGTGGCCCTCGCCGCCGCGCACGTTGTTGTCGTAGTGCTTGGCGGCCAGCTCGGCGACGTGGTCCATGTCGGGGAGCACGTAGCCGTGCAGGCCGATGATGTTGGCGTAGGTCTGGAAGATGCCGCGGACGGCGGCCTCCGCGGCCTTGAGCGTCCAGAGCTTCTTGGTGGCGTCCTTGTCGGCGAGGCCCTTCTTGGAGGCGTCGTCCTCCTTGAGCGTCATGCGCAACAGGGTGTCGTGCCTGTTCTCCCACACCATGAACAGGAGCCAGTTGGTGATGCCCTGGATGTCGACCTCGGCGCCCTCCTGCTCGAGGAAGCGCTGGAGGCCGTAGTTGCCGTCCCCTTCGGTGGTCATCGCCCAGAACTCGCCGATGACGCTCACGACGGGCTTGGGCTGGGTGCGGTCGACCTGCACCTTGCCGAGGATGCGGCGGCACTTGTAGAGCGCGGCGGAGACGCTCGTGTGGGAGGCGAAGGCCTTCATGAGGATGGCCTTGGACTCGCCGAGCGCGCGATCCGTGGCGCCCTCGGACACCTCGTAGGGGCGGATGCGGTACCCGGTGAGGTTGAGCACATCCCCCGCGATGATGGCGCGCACGATGCCGAACACGAAGTTCTTGTCGATGAGCAGGCCCGCCTCGTCGCCGGTGGCCTGCTTGATGCCGCCCTGCTGCTGGAACAGGAGGACGCGGAAGCCGTCGAAGCCCGCGTCACGGAGCGCCTTGCGGTACTCGGTGGTGTACATGCCGAAGCGGCACGGACCACACGCGCCGGCGGTGATGAACACGTAGTTCTTGATGATGTCCTCGGTCTTCATGCCCTTGTCGTCGCGCAGGCCGACGAGGTGCTTCACGAGGTTGCCGACCGTGTAGTACGTCGGGTTGCACTGGCCGCGGTTGCCGAACTCCTTGCCGAACTGGAGCGAGGCGTTGTCACACGCGTCGAGCAGCTCGACGGTGTAGCCGAGGCCGGAGAGCGCCGCGCCGACGAACTGGTCGTGGGCGAGGGTGAGGCCGCTCACGAGCATGGTCGTGTGCGGACGATCGGAGGCCTTGAACTCGGAGTTGGAGTGGACCGGCTCGACCCACTGCTCCCGCGCGATGCCGAGGGACTTCGCCTCCTGCTCGGCGAACTTCGCGAGCTCGAGCTCGATGTCCTGATCTTCGTTGATGGGGGGCATGGGGACTCCTGGGGGAACGTTTGATTCGGAAGAGAAGAAAGGGGAGGGGCTACTTGGCCGCGACGCCGGTCTCGATCCCGCGGCGCTGGGCTTCGAGCTCGCGACGCTTCTCGGCGATGCGGCGGGCGAGCTCGACGCGCTTGTGGGACTGATCCTTGAGATCCTCCTCGATGCGCTTGAGCCGGTACACGTAGGTCTTCACGCGGATGGCGATCGAGCCGCCGGGCTTGTTGGCGTCGATGTCGTGTAGCGCCGAGTAGGGCACCTTGGCGACGCTGACGATCTTCTCGACGATGCCGTAGGTGGGCGCGTCGTGGCCGCACTTGAAGGAGGACAGGTCGAGGATCGCGACGTTGGGGTGGCGCGACGCGAACTTGACCGCCCACACGCGCTGCGCCGAGTTGGCGGAGAAGTTCTCCGGCCACACGTCGGTGATGCCGAGGGGGTCCTCGTCCTTGCGGTACCACTTCTGGAGGTACGCGGGATCCTTCGGGATGCTCCGCATCGAGAGGATCGGGTACCCCAGGACCTGGAACTCCTCGGGGATGCCGTGGTTCAGGCCCGGATCGTTGTGGTAGGGGCGGCCGATGACGAGGACGGCGAGCCTGTTCTCCCGCTCCACCTGCTCGAGGATCTCCTTGCCCTTGACCTGGAGGAGCCGGTCGAACTCCTCGAGCGCCACGAGGCCCTGGTCCACCGCCCACTCCACCTCGTCCTCGGTGACGCCGAGCCGCGGGCCCCAGACCTCGAACATCCGGCGCTTCATCAGGTTCGGCTCGGAGAAGGACAGCGCCGCGTCGAGGTACTCGATGCCGGCCTTCTCGAAGAAGTTGGTCTCCTTCGTGAACGCCGCCTTGAGCACGTTGGGGTTGCCCGCCACGATCGGGCAGGACGTGTTGTCCTGGGTGCCGCTCACCCAGTTGGGGACGTGGGTGAGGCACGGGTAGTAGATGAAGTTGAGCGGGCCGCGCTTCGGATCGGTGTGGGCGTGGTTGAGCAGCTCGTGGATGTGCGACTGCGTGACCTTCGACGGGAAGCACGGGTCGATCGAGCCGTAGCGGCCGCCCTCCGCCCAGCTCTCCTCGGTGGTCGCGTTGCTCCACACCACGTTCTCCTTCGGGACGCCCAACGTCTCGAAGAAGGTGCGGAAGAACGGGCCGGTCGAGTACATGTTGAGCACGCGCGGGAGGCCGATGCGGACCTGCGAGAGGTCTGCGTGGCTGCGCTGGAAGCCGCGGTTGAACGCCCGGCGCGCGACGCGCAGGAACGAGAGCTTCTTGACCTCGACGTCACTCTTGGAGGAGCCGGCCGGGGGCAGCGGCGTCGGCTCGAAGAAGTGCCGGAACGCGAGGGTCGCCTCGTCGTGCACGAGGTTCGGGAACTTGCCACGGATGATCGAGCGCTCCTTCGCGAGGATCTTCAGCGCGTCCTTGCTCTCGACCGTGCCCTTCTCGCAGGAGAACCCGGAGATGTAGCGGCTGGTGCGGCCGTCGGGGGTCTCGGTGTCGATGAACGTGCGCGAGCAGTCGTTCGGGCAGAAGTGGCACCGGGTCGACTCGTCGTTGCGCGAGACGTACCGGAGGTCGATCGCCTGGTCGATGCCGATGAACGTGGAGTGGCCGCGGCGCTTGACCGTGCGCAGCGTCTCCATCGCGGCGCCGAGCGCGCCGGCCTCGCCGCAGTGCGGGTGCACGTGGATCTCGGCGCCCGGCACGCGGGCGGCGATGTAGTCCACCTGCGCCTTCACCGCCGCGAGGTTGCGCTGGGTGCCGCCCTGGAGCACGAACACCTTGCCGAATTGGGCGAGGCGCGGCACCTGCACGACGTACTGCCACACGTTCTTCGGGAGCACCTGGGCGAGCCCGGAGAGCATCTCGGGGGCGGTGAAGCCCTCCTTCTGGAAGTTGACGCGGTCGGCGTCGAGGAACACCGCGCACCCGTAGGAGAACTTGGGAGACAAGTCCGCCGAGAACGCCACGTCCGAGTACTCGGTGAGCGGCACGCCGAACTGGTCGGCCATCGCCTGGAGCAACATGCCGTTGCCGGCCGAGCACTGGTTGGAGAGCCGGAAGTCCTTCACGTCACGCTGGCCGTCGGGGGTCTCGCGGAGGAACACCACCTTGATGTCCTGCCCGCCGATGTCGCAGATGACGTCCGCGTTGGGGAACACGCTCACCGCGGACTGCATGTGGGCCACGGTCTCGACGATGTTCACGTCGGCCTTCACGGACTCCTCGAGCACCGCGGCGGCGTAGCCGGTGGCGCCGAAGCCGAGGCACACGAACGTCGACCCGGTGTGCTGGTAGTAGCCCTTGATGTCCGCGAGGATCTCCTTGGTGTCCTGGATGGGATTGCCCTTGGAGAGGCGGTAGGCCTTGTAGAGGATCTCGCCGTCCTCGTCGACGACGACGGCCTTCGACGAGGTGGAGCCGCCGTCGAGGCCGATGTAGCCGCGCACGATGTCGCCCTTGCCGAACACGCGGGGGACGAAGCTCGGGATCGTGTACTTCGCGAGGAAGGCTTGGAGCTCCTCGTTGTCCTTCACGAGCGGGCCCGCGGCGGCGCCGGCCATGCGCGCGCTCCGGCCGTTGAGCAGGTAGTCCTTCATCCCGTCGAGGCCCTTGTAGAGGGACTCGCCCTTGTCCTTCGCCTCGATGAGCCCGTACATGACCGCGCCCTGGGCGGCGTAGTACTGGGCGTTCTGCGGCGTGAAGACGAGCTCCTCGATGGGGACGTTCTTCGGCCACTCGAAGCCGCGCTGCTCCCACGTCTCGGGGATGCGCATGCGCCAGCACTCGACGAGGAACGGGAGGTAACAATTGGGGCCGCCGAGGAGCAGCACCTTCGGCCGGAGGGTGTTGCCGCGCGTGAGCACGGAGAGGTTCTGGTGGACGATCGCGTCCGCGAGCGAGTTCATGATCTCGCCGCTGGGGATGCCGCTCTTCACGAGGTTGACGATGTCGGTCTCGGCGAACACGCCGCACTTGGCCGCCACGTGGTGCAATTTCGTGTGGTCGTACGGGAGCATCTGCAGCTCCTCGTTGCTCATCCCGACCTTGATCATGCACTTGTCGATGGTGGCGCCGGTGCCGGACGCGCACTTGTCGTTCATCGACGTGAGCGCGGTGCGCTGCTTCTTGCCGTCCTCGCCCTCGGTCTCGCGGAACATGATGATCTTGGCGTCCTGGCCGCCGAGCTCGATCACCGCGTTCACGTCGGGGTGCATGTGCTCCACCGCGATGGTGACCGCGTTGACCTCCTGCACGAAGCGCCCGCCGAGGGGGTCGACGAGCGGGCCGGAGCCGGAGCCGGTCGCGAAGACCTGGATCTCACGCGCGTCGGGGAACGCCTCGCCGATGCGGATCATGAACTCCATGACCTTCTCGGGCTGCCGGGTCTCATGGCGCTGGTAGTCGGACCAGAGGATCTCGAGCGTGTCGGGGTTGACGACGACGGCCTTCACCGTGGTCGAGCCGACGTCCATGCCGATGGCGATGCGAGTGTGCACGAGAGCTCCGGCGCCGGCACGGGTGGACTGACACGTCAGTCTACCTGCGGCGTAGCTCAAGCTACACGGGTGCCCGGCCGGGGGCAAGCTCGCGCGTCGGTTTTCCCGACGTCATCCGCTCAGCGGGATCTCGCGTCGGAAACCCGACAACACGGGGATACCGTCGCGATCAGTATCCGCAGGAGCAGTACGCGGACTCCCCGCGGTCCGACGCCGCGCTGAAGCGCTCGTCGCACCCGTCGACGTAGACGATGTCGTCGGCGTAGCTCTCGCAGACGTCGTCGCTCCAGTCCACCACCTGCCCGATGTGGCCGTAGGGCCAGATGCCCTCATCGTGCGGATCGAAGCACGCGGCGCCCTCGTCCTCGCACACGTCGTCGCAGGTCTGGTCCATGTCCGTGACGCAGGTGTCGGTCTGGTAGACGCACTGGCCCAGGACGCAGCCGTTGTCGTTGTCGCAGGCGCGGTCGCAGCTCCCGCAGTGGTCCTGGTCGCTGTCGGTCCAGGTGCATTCGCCGTCGCAGGCCGCCTGTCCGTCACACTGCAGGGTCACCGACACCGACTCGCGGGTGCGGTGGCCCGCCGCGTCGAAGAACTCGGCCTGGAAGCTGCGCGCCTCCTCCTCCTCGAACTCGATGGTGTCGACCTGGTCGATGTTGTCCCAGCCCAGGGTGAGCTGGTAGGCGCCCTCGCCGGCGGAGGTGGAGAACGAGCCGTACGTGCCGCCGGAGGGGTTGATCAGCTGGCCGCCGATGAGGTCGTCGATGCCCTGCGGGTCGGTCACCACGACGCTGAACACCAGCGACTCGCCCTCGGTAAGCGACCGCACGTTGGTGGAGAACGAGAGGATCTCGGGCCCGTCGGGGTGCCGGTCGCCGTCCGTGTCGGCGTCGGAGTCGGCGTCCGAGTCGGCGTCCGAGTCGGCGTCCGAGTCGGCGTCCGAGTCGGCGTCCGAGTCGGCGTCCGAGTCGGCGTCCGTGTCGGCGTCCGTGTCGGCGTCCGCTTCGTCCGTGGTCGAAGTGCACGTCCCGTCCACCGCGACGGTGCCTTCGCCACACTCCGTGTCACCACCGCCGCCGCACGCGAGTGACAACACCAGACCGACCGCGCCGAGGATGGAGAGCCGCAACGTCACCTCCGGTGGGGAGCGCCCCCCACGAGCAGGGGCGCGGCTGGCCGTGCCCGGAGTTTCGGCGCCGACTAAGTCAGGCTCCGTTGGTCGGCAAGCGGGGATGACGCCGGCGTCGGCCTCCCATCGTGGTTCGCGGCGGGCCCCGACGCCCCCCATCGGATAGGCCGCGCCCCCCATGGCCCGCGCCCGCCCCACCGACCCCGACTCCCGCCGCGCCCAGCTCGTCGGCGCCGCGCGGGTGGTGTTCGCGACGAAGGGCTACCACGCCGCCGGGGTCGCCGACATCATCGACGGCGCCGGCGTGGCCCGCGGCACCTTCTACAACTACTTCGAGAGCAAGCGCGCCATCTTCCAGGCCGTGCTCGGCGAGCTGATGGAGGGCGTCGTCGACGCGGTCGCGCCCATCGACGTCACCGAGCCGGTCGCGCCGCAGGTGCGCGACAACCTCCGCCGCGTGATCTCGGAGCTCCAGGAGATGGGCGACGGCGCCCGCATCCTGTTCACCGACGCAGCGGGCATCGACGCCGAGGGCACCGAGACGCTCGGCGAGTTCTACGGCGCCGCCACCGCGCGGATCGAGCGCGCGCTCGTCACCGGGCAGCAGCTCGGGCTCGTGCGGGAGTGCGACGTGGCGCTCACCGCGAGCTGCCTCCTCGGCCTGCTGAAGGAGCCGGTCTACCAGGGGCTGTTGCGGCACCGCCCGATCGACGTGGACGGGCTCGTCGACACCCTGTTCGCGCTCGTGAGCGGCGGGTTGATGCGGGCGTAGGCGCGGACGTCCGTCCGCCCGGGGTAGGCCGCTACCCTCGACGGACGGACGTCCCCGACGTCCGTCCGGCCGGGGTAGGCCGCTACCCTCGACGGACGGACGTCACCGACGTCCGTCCGGCCGGGGTAGGCCGCTACCCTCGACGGACGGACGTCGTTTTCACCGACCGCGGCACGGCCGACGCGCCCCCCGCGTGAGGTGCGTGGAGGGCGGCCGCGCGCCCGGGCGCGGCCGGTCCCGCCCGGTCCGCCGGGCGGACCGAGCGAAGCGAGCCCGGAACGGACCGACCCCCGGCCCGGCCGGGGGGCACGCCCGGAGTTCGAGCCACGCCGGCGTGCTGCGGACGGGATCGACCCTACTCGTCCGCCCAGTCGATCCCGACGTAGTGCTGCATCCCGAGGCGCACGTCGACGCAGCCCAGCGGGGTGTACGCCGCCGCGGTCTGCGCGTGCTCGAGGCCCTGGAACTCGATCCCGGTGACGACGGCGAGCGGCGTCAACATCGCGGCGTCGGCCTCGAAGCGGCCCACGTCCGCGGCGACGTCGCACCGGGTGAACGTCGGGCCCGCCGCGTGGTGGTTGATGGCGATGAGCGTGCCGACGCGCCCCCCGTCGGAGGGCGGCGTCCACGTGCCGACGAGATCGCCGGGCGCCATCGAGTCTCCGTCGGCGGTCACGGCCACGTCCGAGAGGCCCTGCGCCAACCCGAGCTCCGGCACGACCACCTCCTGCCCCGCGAAGGTGAGCGTGAGCGCGTAGCGGTCGCTCGGGAGGCCCACGGTGCCGTACATCTCGCCGGTGGTGGCGTCGGCGGTGAAGGTCTGCGTGGCGCCGTCCACGGTCACGTCGAGCGTGGCGTCCGTGTACACGCGCCGCTCGGGGACACACTCGCCTTCGAAGCCGCACACATCGCCCGCGTCGCACGTTCCGCACGACGTCGTGGAGAAGCGGTGGAAGGCGCAGGACGAGGTCTGCAGCTCGGGGGGGCCGTACCAGGGGTCGGGCCGGTCGAAGATCCGCGCGGAGAGGTAGGCGTCGGCGCCGCCCCCGAGGATGGCCACCTCTCCGACGCGCTCGAGGAGCGGGCAGCGCTCGCCGAGGACCACCTCGACGGCGGGCTCGCCGGTGTCGGTGTCGTCGGTGTCGTCGGTGTCGGTGTCAGGGGCCCCGGTGTCGTCCGCGCCCGTGTCGATGGGCTCGTCGATGGGGGGCTTGCAGGCGGCGAGGAGGGCGAGGGAGAGGAGGAGGCGCATGGTGGGTCGTTAGCCGTGCGTCCGACGGGTGTCGAGCGCCGCGGACCATCCGCCCTACGCGGGCCGCCGCGCGATCCACTGCGTCACGAAGCTGCGCCCTTCGTGGAGCGCGCCCTCGTGCACGTCGCGCTCCCCCTCGAACGCGTGGAGCTCGATCCACCCCGGGAACGCGGCGCGCAGCTCCGCGAGGGTGACGAGGAAGGTCGGATCGGGCGGCCCGCCCGTGCGGTAGTCCACCTGCCGCGGGTGGTAGTGCTCCAGCAGGAACACGCCGCCCGGCCGGAGCGCTCGGGCGATGCGCGCGTGCAGGTCGGACCGGAGCGCGCTCGCCAGGTGGCACCAGATCGACACCACGCCGGCCCATCGCGCCTCCCCGAGATCGAAGGTCGCGAGGTCGGCCTCGACCGTCTCGATCGTCACGCCCCGATCCGCCGCCAGCCGCCGCGCCTTGGCGAGCCCGACGCCGGAGCCGTCCACCCCGGTGACGACGTAGCCCAGGCTCGCCAGGAACACGGCGTTGCGCCCCTCTCCCTCCGCCAGCGAGAGGACGGGACCGGGGAGCGGAAGGCGGGCGCCGTGTTCGCGCAAGAAGTCGTTCGGCTCCGTGCCGTAGAGGTAGGTCGGCCCGCCGAACCGCTCGTCCCATACGTTGGCCATCCGGTCCCTCCCAGGAAGCCCATCCTACCCCGCTCCGAGGGGCCTCTCGCCGCGAGTGGAGCGCGGAACCCTTGCCCGCTCTCCCCGCCGGGCTAATGCCGCAGGATGTCTTCCTCCCGCGTCCTCGCCCTCCTCCTCGTCACCGCCTGCGCCCCCCGCGTGGTGGCACCGCCCCCCACCCCGGTCGACGCCACGCCGCCCGCGCCCGTCCTGCCCGAGTACGCCAAGGCGCTCGTCGGCGCGATGGACCCGAATGCGAACGCGTGCGAGGACTTCTACCGCTACGCCTGCGGCGGGTGGATGGACGCCACGCCGCTCCCCGCCGACAAGCCGGTGTGGGGCAAGAGCTTCTCCTTCATCAACGAGCAGAACCTCGCCACCACCCGCACCGTGCTCGAGAAGGCCGCCGCCGACCCCGCCGGTGGGGACGCCGACTGGGCGCGCATGGGCCACTTCTACGGCTCGTGCATGGACGAGGCCGCCGTCGACACCGCCGGCACCGCCGCGCTCGCGCCGTGGCTCGCCGACATCGACAAGGCGAAGGATCTCAAGGGGATCATGGCCGTGGCCGGTCGCCTCGCGACCGCCGACGTGCGCGCGTTCGTGTCCTCCGACGTGTACGCCGACTTCAAGGACCCGAACAAGAACATCCTCCACATGACGGAAGGCGGGCTCGGCCTGCCCGACCGCGACTACTACCTCAAGACCGACGAGAAGTCGGTCCAGCTCCTCGCCGAGTACGAGGCCTACGTGGCCGACTCGCTCGTGGTCGCCGGGGTGCCCGCCGCCGACGCGGCGAAGCAGGCGAAGGCCGTTGTCGCGCTCGAGACCGCGATCGCCGACGCATGGGTGCCCCGCGCCGAGCTGCGCGACCCGACCAAGATCTACAACAAGATCGACCGCGCCGGCCTCGCCAAGCTCACCCCCAAGCTCGGGTGGGACGGCTGGCTCGCCGGCCGCGGCGTCGCGAAGGACGCGACCGACATCAACGTCGAGGTGCCCGCGGTCTACAAGAAGCTCGAGGGCATCCTCGCCAAGACCGACGTGAAGACCCTCCGCGCGTACCTCAAGTGGCACGTCGTGAACTCTGCCGCGCCCCACATGGGCAAGGCCGTCTACGACCGCTACTTCGCCTTCGCCGGCCAGAAGCTGACCGGCCAGAAGGAGCCGCGCCCGCGTTGGCAGCGCTGCGTGGCCACCACCGAGGTGGTGATGGGCGAGATCACCGGCAAGTTCTTCGTGAAGGAGAAGTTCGCCGGGGAGAGCAAGGACGTCGCGATCACGATGATCAAGGACATCGAGGCGGCCTTCGCGGGCGGCCTCCCGACGCTCGCCTGGATGGACGACCCCACCCGTGAGCGCGCCAAGGAGAAGATCGCCAAGATCAACAACAAGATCGGCTACCCCGACGTGTGGCGCGACTACACGTCGATGACGATCGCGCCCGGCGCCTACACCGCCAACGTGTTCGCGGCCCGCGGCTTCGAGGCCGCCCGCAACGCCGCCAAGATCGGCAAGCCGGTCGACGAGAACGAGTGGTGGATGTCGCCCGCGATGGTGAACGCCTACTACGACCCCACCGCCAACGAGATGGCGTTCCCCGCGGGGATCCTGCAGGCGCCGTTCTTCTCGAAGGACTACCCCGCGGCGATGAACTACGGCTCCATCGGCATGGTCATGGGCCACGAGCTCACCCACGGTTTTGACGACCAGGGCCGCAAGTTCGACGGCGACGGCGCGATGACCGAGTGGTGGGCGCCCGAGGTAGGGACCCGCTTCGAGGAGCGCGCGGCCTGCGTCGAGAAGCAGTACAGCGGCTACAAGGTGGCGGAGGACGTGCCCGTCAACGGGAAGCTGACCCTCGGCGAGAACATCGCCGACATCGGCGGCTACCGCTCGGCCTACCGCGCCTACAAGGCCGCGGGCGCCACTCCCGCGGCCGTGCCGGGCCTCACCGACGACCAGCTCTTCTTCGTGGCCGCCGCGCAGTCCTGGTGCGTCGTCGCGAGCCCCGAGATCGAGAAGATGCGCGCCCTGTCGGACTCCCACAGCCCGCCGCGCTTCCGCGTGAACGGCCCGCTGTCCAACCTCCCCGAGTTCGCCGCGGCCTTCGGCTGCGCCGAGGGCACGCCGATGCGGCCCGCGAACGCGTGCGAGGTCTGGTAGGGAAGCGGAGACAGGGCAGCCGGCCGCGCGGACGCGGCCGCTGCGGGGCGGGGCTGCCGGAGAGAACGTCGGCGGCTCCCACGGGAGGCGCCGGTCGCGCGATCTTGGGCGAATCTCCCCGTTGAAGCGGCGCCGGAGCTCGCGGTCGCATAGGACCGCGCGCCCCCCCGGACTTGCATGCTTCTCCTGCCTCGAACGTTCCTTCTCGCGACGTTGTCCCTCCTCGCCGGCTGCGGCCTCGCCGGCCAGTCCGCCGTCTGCGAGCAGTACCTCGACTGCTACGACGCGGTCCTGGCGCAGAACGCCACCGACGCCGACACTGGTACGGACACCGGTGCGGACACCGGTGAGATGGCGTCGAGCTCCTACCTCGAGGGGATGTACGGCAAGGGCGGGACATGCTGGAGCGACCCGCTCCAGCGCGCCGCGTGTGACGTCGGCTGCGAGGCGGGGCTCGACGTCTTCCGCGGTGGCAACGATCCGCTGCCGACCGTGTGCGAATAGCGGCCGAACGCGCCCCCGCCGATCCCGCGTGGGCCATCCCGGGTCGCTTGACTTTAGCTAAGACATAAACTAAATCATGTCGAAGCTAAACTGGAGGCTCCGCATGACCGACGCCGCGCCCGTTTCCACCCCATCCAAGCTCCAGGAGCAGGCGCAGTGGCTCGAGCTCGTCTCCGCGATCGCGGTAGGCGTGCTCGCGCTCAACCTGGCCCGACAGGCGCTCCCCATCGACGTGCTCCTCTCGTTCGACGATCCGGGCACCATCTGGCGGGCGTTGTCCGAGTTGGGAACGCGCGCGATCGAGGTCGTGCCCGCCGCGCTCTACCTCCTCGGCCTGTGGGCGGCGCACGGGATGTTCGCCCGCTTCGGCCGCGGCGAGCTGTTTACCCCCGCGATCGTCGCCGGGCTCTCGTCGATTGGATCGTCGCTCCTCTGGGGCGGCCTCTGGGCGGTGGCGATCACGCCGACCCTGCTCGGCTGGATCGAGGGGCCCTTCCGGGGCCTCGATTTGAAGCTGGGCGGCCCCGAGCTTGTCATCCTCGTGCTCGGCGGGGCGCTGGTGCTGCTCGGCAAGGTCATGGCGAAGGCCGCGGCGCTCCAGGCCGAAGTCGACGCGTTCGTCTGATGCCCATCGTCGTCACGCTCGACGTGATGCTCGCCCGCCGGAAGATGCGCGCCAAGGACCTCGCCGCGCGCGTCGGCATCAGCGAGACCCAGCTCTCCTTGTTCCGCTCGGGCAAGGTGCGCGGCCTGCGGTTCGCGACGCTGTCGAAGCTGTGCCTCGTGCTCGAGTGCAAGCCCGGAGATCTGCTCGACTACACGCCCGATCCGGCGGATCTGCAGGTCTCGGAGGAGTAGCAGGCGGCGCGGCGCTCGGCGCGACGCACCGTCGCGAGCCCACTGCTTCAGCGCGCCGGGCGATCCGCCACGATCAGCGACAGGTCGAGGATCGCGACGCGGTCGCCGGGGACCACGCGCGGCACGCCGGCCGTGGGGACGCGGCCGACGACCGCGAGGGTCGCGGGGTCGAGCGCGAGGAGCTGGCGCGTGGTCATGAACCCGGCGGCCTCGGGGGCGTCCCACGCGGGGACGTCCGCGGCGACGTAGAGCCAGACCTCGTCGGCGCCCGCGAGGGTCCAGGGCGCGGTGTCCTCCGAGAGCCGGGTGACCGTGCAGGCGCTGGTCACGACGGAGGGGCGGCCGAGCGCGTCGAGGAAGAAGGCGCCGAGCGCGGAGGCGACGCGGTCGCCCTCGCCGAGGCCGTCGGGGAGCGCGCACGTCGCGGAGAGCGCCCCGGACGCGTCGTACACGTGGACGGACCCCGCCGCGTCGAACACCCACGCGAGGCCCCCGCCGCCGATCACGTCGAGCGGCGCCGCGCCGACCGGGAGCGCGACGGGCACGCGGTCGCCGGTGCCGCCGAGGCGCCAGAGGACGCGGTCGGTCACGGGCGGCTCGACGTCCCCGTAGTCGCGGCCGACCGGCTCCGAGACCACCCACAGCTCGCGGTCGAGCGGCGCGAACGCGACGAACGGCCCGGGGCTCGTGACGACGTCGACCACCGTGCCCGCGGCGTCGGTACGCGTGACCGTGGAGACCAGCGGGATGCTCCAGTCGGAGCCCTCGGTGTACGCGAAGCCGAAGCCGTCGCCGAGCCACACGGCACGGTCCGCGTACAGCGTGCCGACGAGGGTGTCGACGCCGGTGCGGAGGTCGCGCGTGCGCCACCCGTCGTCGCGGTAGAGGACGCGATCGCCGTCGGTGCCGTCGGGACCGGGTTCGCGCGCGCCCGCGTCGCCGAAGTCGGAGACGTGCTCCCCGGCGGGGCAGTCGAGCGCGAGCGTGTCCGGGGCGTAGCGGGCGTCGGGCGCCCAGAGCGGGGCGAGATCCCAGGCGGTGCCGTCGGCCGCGGCGGTGTAGCGCGCGACGCAGCCCCACTCGCCGCCCTCCTCCGCGGTGGTCGAGTAGAGCGCCAGGGCGTCGTCGGTCAGGTCGATCGCCCAGAAGGCCGCATCGTCCAGGCCGCCGTGCAGCGCGAAGCCGCCCGCCACCACGGGATCCCACACGGTGTTCTGGACCCGGGTGTCGTTCGTGCGGCGGCCGACCTCGACCGGCGGCGCGCCGGGGGTGAGCTGGTACAGCACGACGGTGCGGTGGTCCTCCCAGACGAGCAGGCGGTCCTCGTACAGGACGGCGGCGCCCTCCTCGGCGACCGGGACGAGGCCGAGGAGCGTGGGGGTGTCGCTCGTCAGGTCGTAGACCGCCACGCCCTCGAGCATCGCGGCGGCGGCGAAGTCCTCGGAGACCGGCGTCATCCACGCGTAGTCCGCGGTGTCGAACGGCGTGCACGACAGCTCGACGGGCGCGGCGGGATCGGACACGTCGACGAGCGAGAAGCTCGTCGCGCCGGCGAGCACGAGCCGGCCGTGGGAGACGCCGGCCAGCCGCGCGCCGTCCCCCGCGATCGCGGGCGCCCACCACGCCTCCGGCGAGAGCGGGCCAGACAGGTCGATCACCGAGAAGCCGCCGTAGCCCCCGGCGACGAAGGCATGGCCGCCCGAGAGCTCCACGTCGACGGGGTAGGGGAGGACGCCGACGCGGTCGACCTCGGCGAGGTCGGTGTCGCGCAGGACGAAGGAGTGCGCGTCCACCGAGAACGCCTGGTCCGCGGACCAGCGCACGCTCCGCGTGACGAGCTCGGGCAGGTCGTAGTTGGAGAAGCCCTCGCCGACGACCGGCGCGGTCACCGCGATGGTCGTGCCGCAGGCCTCGAAGGTGACGAGGTCCGACGGGAGGTCGGTGTCGTCGGTGTCGGCGGTGTCGGCGGTGTCGTCGGTGTCGGCCGCGGCGTCGTCGGTATCGGCGGTGTCGGCGGTGTCGGCGGTGTCGGCGGTGTCGGCGGTGTCGGCGGACGTGTCGCGGGCGGTGTCGGTCTCGTCGGGGCCGGCGCAGGCGAGGAGGAGCAGGAGCATTGGGCCACCGTATGGCGTCCAGCGTAGCCACTGGGGCGCGGTACGGAGGACGCGGGGGCGCCGATATCGTGGCGCGAGGGCGCGGGGCGGTGTGCAGAACCGCGGGGGTCAGCCCGCGGGGGTCAGCCCGCGGGCGCGAGGCGGTCGAGGACGGTGCGGACGAGGTCGTCGCAGGATCGGGTGGCGTCCAGGCGCACCACCGGGGCCGCGAGCGCCGCGAGCCAGGCCTCGTGGCCGCGCAGGCTGCGGCCGACGGTCGGGTCGGCCTCGTAAGCGGCCGCCCACGCCAGGAACGCGACGTGGCGCGCGTGCTGGGGCTGTCCCGGCTCGATCGCCGCGCCGAACCGCGCCGCTTCGCGTTGGCGGAGGCGCGCGATCCGCACGGGGGCGGGCGCCTGGAGGAACACGACGAGGGCCAGGTCGGGGAGGAGGAAGTCGCTCCAGGCGCCCGGCGACCCCGAGATCACCCACGCGGGGAGGCCCTCGAGCGCGGCACGGAGCGCGCGGGCGCGCTCGGCGGGCGGGTTCAGGGCGGTGTAGGGCGGGTCCGTGCGCTGCCACAGGACGTCGTCGAGATCGACGTGCGCGAGCCCTCGATGCGCCGCGAGCGCGCGGCCGAGGGTCGTGGTGCCGCTGCCGGCGGCGCCGAGGACGAGGATGCCGGTGGGGGTGGGGCGCATGCGGGGCACCAGGGTATTCGTGGGCAGGATGACGCCGGGAGCGAACGAAGTCGCCCAAGTGTCGACACTTCATCGAGTTGGTTCGCGGGGAGTGCCCAGAATCGGGCGCGGGCGCGAACCAGGTGGCCGAAGTGTCGACACTTCATCGAGTTGGTTCGCGGGGAGTGCCCGAAGTCGGGCGAGGGCGCGAACCAGGTCGCCCAAGTGTCGACACTTCATCGAGTTGGTTCGCGGGGAGGGCGCGGTCGGCAACCACGCGCGCCAGGGGGGCCGGAGCGGGGCCGTCCGCGGCCCGTCCGCGCCCGGCGCGGACCGAGGCGGAGCCGAGCGCGGAGGACACCCGCCCGGCCGCGCTCGGGCGGCCGGGGGCGCCCCCGGTCGAGGCTACGACCGCGAAGAGACGATCGCCAACGCGGCGATGGCGGCCGTCTCGACGCGGAGCACGCGCGTGCCGAGGTGGAGGAGGGCGGCGCCGTGCGCACGCAGACGTGCACGGTCGGCGGGGCCCCAGCCGCGCTCCGGGCCGAGGGCGAGGGTGATGCCCCCCTCCCCGGGATCGCGGCGCCACCCGCCGAGCGGCCCGGTGGCCTCGTAGTTGTCGAGCGCAACGAGCGCCCCGTCGGTGCCGACGAGCGCGGACGCGAGCGTGTGGGTCCACGTGACCGTCGGCAGGCGGGTGTCGAAGGCCTGGGCCGCGCCCGCGAGGACGTGGCGGCGCCACTCGCCGGAGGTCCAGAGCGAGCTGGTGGCGTAGTTGGGATCGGCGCGCTCGGTGGCGACGAAGTGCAACGCGGTCACGCCCATGGTGGTCACGTCGCGGAGGAGATCGCGCGCGGTCTGGGGGCGCGGGAGGCCGACGAGCAGGGTGAACGGCGGGAGCGGCGGGGGCTCGCGGACGGGGGTGAACGCGAGGGTGAGCGCGTCGGCGCCGAGCTGGACGAGGGTGGCCCGCCCGATGGGGCCGTCGACGAGGCCGGCGTCGAAGGTGTCGCCCTCCTTGCGGCGGAGCACGTCGAGGACGTGGCGCGCGCGCGGATCGACGCGCGGCAGGGGGGTGGCGAGCTCGGCGGGCTCGAGGAGGACGAGGTTCATCGGGCGGGCAACGGGTAGGTCCGCAACGTGCCCTCGTCCTGGAGCGGGGCGGCCTCGCCGGTCGCGCCGACGAGGAGGTCGAGGACGCCGTCGGCGTCGGGATCTCTGAGGAGGAGGGCGGCGCCCGCGTAGGCGCCGGGGTGCGCGCCGTCGACGCGGAGGGCGGCGTGGTCGCTGTCCGCGGAGGTGGGGGTGTCGAGCGGGAAGCCGTAGGCCCCACCCGCCAGGCGGTCGACCCCCGGCGCGCCGACGAACAGCCATTCGCCGGCCTCCCAGGCCACGGCGCCGCCGAAGCCGCTGCCCGCGGGGCCGGTGTACGTCAGGTCGGGCGTCGTGAGATCCCAGGTGCCCGCCGACCAGGGGCCGAAGACCACGTCCACCCGATCCGCGAGGGGGAAGGCGAGCACGAGGTCGGCGGCGGCGTCGCCGTCGACATCCCCGGTGGTGACGTCGGGGCCGGCCTCGAAGCCGGTGAACGCGCCGCTCGCGTTGTCCGCGGACGGGACGAGGTCGGCGGCGAGCGGGCCGAGCCAGAACCGGACGCTGTCGTAGCCGGCGAGGAGGAGGTCGTCGTAGCCGTCGCCGTCGAGATCGACGGGGCCGGCGGCGACGTTGGATCCGAGGGCGTCGTCGAGGCGGGTGAGGTCGAACGCGCCGTCGCGCGCGGCCTGGCCGGCGACGAGCACGGCGCGGTACCGGTACTCCGAGCTGGTGTAGTAGCCGCCGGTGACGACGAGCTCGCCGTAGCCGTCGCCGTCGAGATCCCCGACGCCGACGCCGGCCTCGTGGCCGTCGAGCGACACGGTGAACGACACGCCCTCCGCCGCGTCGACGGGGCCGTAGGCGAGGCCGTCGCCGTAGGCTCCCCCGGAGGCGCTCCCGTAGACGCCGAGGTCGGCGTGGCCGTCGCCGTCGACATCGCCGGCGGCGTAGGGCGTCGCGTGGGCGGTGAGAACCGGGAGGTCCAGGGGGGTGGCGGCGCCCGAGACGAGGTCGAGCACCACGAGGTCGCGGCCCGACGCGCCCTGCGCCGCGGCGTGGGACGGGCCCCAGGCAGCCATGTACCGGCCGAACTGGTGGTGGAGGTCGGTCCCGGACCACGCGAGCACCGGCACGAGGGGCGTGGCGGGGGCCTCGTCCACGGCGCCGTCGCAGTCCTGGTCGACGCCGTCGACGAAATCGGGGGCCTCGGGGCGCCGGGTCGGGTCGGCGTCGTCGCAGTCCTCCGCGGCGGGCCAGCCGTCGCGATCGAGGTCGTCCCCCGGGGGGGCCTCGAAGCCGAGCACGGCGTAGAGGGAGAGCTGGCCGGTCCACGCCACGTCGATGGCGTCGGCGCTGCCGAAGCGGCCGTACACGACGTTGTCGTCGTTGTAGACGGCGATCGCCGCGTCCGGGCGGAAGTCGGCGGGGTCGGGGAGGGTGTACCACCAGCCCGCCTCGTCCCCGACACCGGACAGCGCGGGCGCGAGGCCCGGCGCCACGATCTCGGCGCCGCCGCTCTCGACCACCCGCTCGGGCTCCGCCGCGGTCGTGCCCGGGGGGAGGTCGTCGTAAATGACGAGCGCGTCGAAGGCCCCGACGACGACCTCGCGGGCGCCGTCCCCGTCGAGATCGTCGATGACCCCGACGCCGCATCCGTTCAGTACGAGGCCGAGCGGGACGACGGTCTGGGCGAGGTCCTCGAGCCGGCCCACCGTGCCGACGGTCACGGGGCCGTAGACGATCTCGAGGTTGCCGCTGTCCTCGGCGAGGGTCACGAGATCGTCCGCGCCGTCGCCGTCGACGTCCGCGGAGGCGAACGCTTCGGTGCGGTTGCAGCTCTCGTGGTCGGCCTCGTAGCTGGGGAGGTCGAGGATGCGGCCCCCCTCGGGCAGGGCGGGGTCGACGGGGCCGCGCATCACGTAGGTGTCGGTGTCGATGCGGATCACCGCGTCGGTCACGCCGTCGCCGTCGAGATCGCCGACGGGGCCGGCCCACGTCGCCTTGCCGGGGAGCTCGGTGCTCACAGCGGACCAGGTGGCGTCGGCCTCGCGGGTCAGGGTGACGAGCGCGCTGCCGTCGATGCGCTGGATCACCACCTGGGCGTTGCCGAGGCTGAAGGCCCGATCGACATCGGTGAGGCCGGGCACGGCCTCGAGCGTGCCGGTGCCGGCGCGCGCGTCGATGCGGCCGATGTAGAGGCGCTCGGAGAGCCAGTCCTCGACCAGCACCTCGTCGAGGCCGTCGCCGTCGAGATCCAGCGCGGCGCTCGCCTTGGCGTACTGCGGGATCGTGACGGTGGCGGTGGGGGTGAGGTCGCCCGCGCTCGGGGCGGGGCCCGGGGGGGCGGTGTCGGTGTCGGTGTCGGTGCCCGAATCGGTGCCGGTGTCGGCGCCGGTGCCCGAATCGGTGCCGGTGTCCGCCTCGGCGCTGGTGTCGCCGTCGGCTTCGGGCGCGCCGGTCTCGTCGGGGCGATCGTCGGGATCGCCGGAGGGCGCGCAGGCCACGAACAGGGCGATCGATGCCGGTCGGAGGCAGGCCGCGAGGCGGCGACGCAGGGGCATGACGTGGGCTAACCCGACCGCCGCTCCCCGCGGACGTGGACACCCCCGCGGCGGCCGGGGGTGGGGTTCACGGGGAGGCCGGCAGCTCGTAGCGCCGCAGCGTGCCCTCGTCGTCGAGCGGGGCGGTCTCGAAGGGGGCGCCGACGAGGAGGTCCAGGGCACCGTCGACGTCGAAGTCGCCGAGGTGGAGGGACGTGCCGAGGGCCGCGCCGGGCTCGACGCCGTCGACCCGCCAGGCGGCGTGGTCGCTGTCCGCGGAGGTGGGGGTGTCGAGCGGGAAGCCGAACGCAGCGCCCGCGGCACGGTCGGCGTCCGGCGCGCCGACGAACAGCCACTCGCCGGCCTCCGAGGCCACGGCGGCGCCGAACCCGCTGCCCGTGGGGCCGGTGTAGGTCAGATCGGGCGTCGTGAGATCCCATGTGCCCGCCGACCACGGACCGAACGACACGCCGACCCGGTCCTCGTCGGAGAAGGCGAGCAGGAGGTCGGCGGCGTGGTCCCCGTCGACATCGCCGAGGTGGAGCGTGGCGTCGCCGAAGCCGGTGAACGTGCCGCTCGCGTTGTCCTCGCCGGGGACGAGGTCGGGCGCGAGGGGGCCGAGCCAGAACGGGGCGCCGCCGGAGCCCTGGAGCACGAGATCGTCGTGGCCGTCGCCGTCGAGGTCGACCGGTCCGACGGCGATGTGGGTGCGGACGGAGTCGTCGAGGAGGGTGAGGTCGAAGGCGCCGTCGCGCGCGGCCTGCCCGGCGGCGAGCACGGCGCGCCAGGACCACTCCCCCGTGCTGGAGACCCATGCGCCGGTCGCGACGAGCTCGTCGTAGCCGTCGCCATCGAGATCCCCGACGCCCGCGGCGGCGGCGTGGCTGTCGATGCCCGCCGCGAACGAGACCCCCTCCGCGGCGCCGACGGGCCCGTAGTACACGCCGGCCGTGCCCGAGCTCCCGTGGAGGGCGATGTCGGCGTGGCCGTCCCCGTCGAGATCGCCCGCGGCGTACGGCGTCAGGTACCCCGAGACGTCGTCGAGCAGATCGACCGGCGTGAGGCCACCATCGATGAGGTCGACCACCAGGGCCTCCTCGACCCCCGGCACGCTTCGCGCCACGGCGTGGGACGGCCCCCAGGCGGCCACTTCCCAGCCGAGGGCGTGGTGGCGCCCCGTCCCTTCCCACGCGAGCACGGGGACGAGCGGCGTGGCGGCGGCCTCGTCCACCGTGCCGTCGCAGTCCTGGTCGACGCCGTCGACATGGTCGGGGGCCTCGGGGCGGAGCGCGGGATCGGCGTCGTCGCAGTCCGCGGCGGCGCCCCAACCGTCGCGATCGAGGTCGTCCCCCGGCGGGGCCTCGAAGCCGAGCACGACGTTCAGGAAGCCCGCCCCGGTCCATGCCACGTCGATGACGTCGGCGCTGCCGAAGCGGCCGTAGACGACGTGGTCCACGGTGTAGACGGGGACGGCCGCGTCCGGACGGTAGTCGGCGGAGGTGGGGAGGGCGTACCACCAGCCGACCTCCGCCCCGACGACGGAGAGCACGGGCGCGAGGCCGGGCGCCACGAGCTCGGCCTCCAGGCTCTCGATGACGCGCTCGGGCTCCGCCGCGGTGGTGCCGCGGACGAGGCCGTCGTAGACGAGCACGTCCCCGGCTGCGACGACCACCTCGCGCGTACCGTCCCCGTCGAGATCCTCGACGACGCCGAAGCTCGACCCTTCGACCGGGATCACCGTGTCCGCGAGGTCCGCGAGCCGGGCGACCGTGCCGACGGGGATCGGGCCGTAGACGATCTCGAGGGTCCCGTCCTCGTCGGCGTACGTCAGGAGGTCGTCCGCGCCGTCGGCGTCGAGGTCGGCGGAGGCGAAGCCCCCGCCGTGGCCGTCGTCGTAGTCGGCGATGTCCAGGATGCGGGCGCTGCCGGGCAGATCGGGGTCGACCGGGCCGCGGACCACGTAGGCGCTGCGCACGAGCTGGAGCATCACGTCGCCCACGCTGTCCCCGTCGAGATCACCGACCGGCCCGCCCCCCATCACCCGGTAGGGGAGCTCGGTGGTGGTCGCGGACCAGGTGCCGTCGGCCTCGCGGGACAGGGTGGCCAGCGCGCTGTCGCCGGACGTCCGTTGGATCACCACCTGCGCGTTGCCGACGCTGAACATCCCGCTCATGCCCGTGAAGACGGGGCCCGCCTCGAGCACGGCGGTGCCGGCGCGCGCGTCGACGCGGCCGATGTGGAGGCGCTCGGCCTGCCAGTCGTACACCAGGACCTCGTCGAGGTCGTCCCCGTCGAGATCGAGGGCGCCGACCGCGCGGGAGAACTGGGGGACGGCGACGGTGGCCGCCGCGGTGAGGTCCCCTCCGCTCGGGGCCGGGCCCGGGGGCGCGGTGTCGGTGCCCGAATCGGTGCCGGTGTCGGTGCCCGAATCGGTGCCGGTGTCCGCCTCGGCGCCGGTGTCGCCGTCGGCTTCGGGCGCGCCGGTCTCGTCCGCGCGATCGTCGCGATCGCCGGATGGCGCGCACGCCACGAACAGGGCGATCGATGCCGGTCGAACACAAGCCGCGAGCCGTCGATGCAGGGTCATGACGTGAGCTAACCCGAACGTCGCCTCCCGCCGGGCGGGCGTTCGACCAACGCGCGGTGGATCGGGCTACGTGCGCCGGCATGAGCACGTTTCCCACGCTCTACCTGGAGCTCCTCCCCGAGCCGGGCGACGCCCTCCACGTCGCCCATCCGCGCGTGCCGCTCACCGAGCGGCCCCTCCAGATCGGGCGGGGGCCCGAGAACGGGCTCGTGCTCGCGGATGACACGGTGTCCGGACAGCACGCCACCGTCTGGATCGAGCGCGGGGCCATCCGCGTGCAGGACCGGGCGAGCACGAACGGGACCTGGATCGACGAGGCCCGCCTCGACGGGGAGGGCGAGGTGCGGCCGGGGCAGATCCTCCGGCTCGGCCGCCGGGTGCGGCTGCGGGTGGTGAGCACGGTGCCCGGCCTGCCGGTCGAGGCGCCCGCGTGGCGGCTCGAGGTCCTCGAGAGCGGCGCGTCGGTCGCGGTGGCGCCGGGCGGGCTCTGCGTGGGGACCGGCCCGGGGGTCGACCTCTCGCTCCCGCTCGACGGCGTCACCTCGTTCGGGGTGTTCCCCGTCGACGGCGGCGCCGAGATCGAGGCGGGCGGCCCGCGGTACGTGGTGAAGGCCGGCGTGGTGTTCATGATCGGGCAGCGCCACTTCCGCATCCTCCCCGCGGACGGCCCGGCGGTGCGCACGGTGGGGGAGCGCTCCCCGACGGACGGCTACCGCCTCCAGGTGTCGCTCGACGGGCCCACCGGCCCGGAGGCCATCCTCGAGGACCCGGTCCTCGGCCTCGTGCACCGGGTGGCGGCGGAGAACCGCGCGGTGCTGCTCTACCTCCTCGCCGTGCAGCTCCTCGACGACCGGGCGGCGCGGGTACCCGAGCCGCGCCAGGGCTGGATCGGAGACGACGAGGTCGCCTCGGGCGTGTGGGGGCGGGAGGCGCTGCGTATGGACGCGAACAACCTCAACGTGTTGATCCACCGCTTGCGACGCGAGCTCGTCGACGGAGGGCTCGATCCCTCGTTCCTCGAGCGGCGGAACCGCGCGGTGCGGGTGCGGCTGGTGCACGTGGTGAAGCGGTAGGACGCCGAACGGGGCCACCCCTCGCGAGGTGACCCCGAGCGGACGGGGCGGAGGCCGCCCCTACGGCTCACATCCCGGCGCGGAAGCCGCCGACGGCCACCAGGGTGAGGTCCGCCGCGGCGTCCGCCGAGTTGCTGCTCGCGTAGGCGAGCGCGATGCCGGCCCGGGTGGCGGTGGCGAAGGCCGCCCACGAGGCGGTCACCGCGGCGCTCACGTCGGCGCTCGCGGCCGCGCTCCCCTCGGCCGAGGCGCTGTCGGCCACCGCGGCCTCGACGGCCGCCTGGACCTCGCCGTCGAAGCTCGCCGCCGCGCTCATCGCCGCCTCGATCGCCGCGGTGAGCGCGGCCTCGGTGGCGGCGTCGACCGTGGCGTCCACGTCGAGGAGGGCGTCGAGCGCGGTGCCGTCCTCCGACGGCGGCCCGACGAGCGAGGCGCGGAAGGACGCCCAGGCCTCGGCCGTCGCGGCGGCGTCCATCGCGCTCGCGGTGTCGACCACGAGGGCGGCGGCGGCGTCCATGGCGAAGGTCGCGTCGGCCGCGCCCGCGGCCTCGGCCGCGGCCACGGCGGCCGAGCCCGCGAACCACGCCTCGAGGTGGCCCTCCGCGACGACCACCGCCTCGGCATACGCCGCGCTCTCCGCGCCGGCGCCGGCGACGAGCCGCATCGCGAGGCTGGCCTGCGCCTCGGCCTCCCAGGCCGCCTCGGCATCGGCGCCGGCGGAGGCATCGGCTGCGGCCATGCCCTCGACGAGCAGCTCGAAGGCCGCGGCCGCGGACGCCCCCGCGTCCAGCGCCGCGTCGTGGGCCGCCATCGCGTCGACCGAGGCGTCCATCGCGGCCTCCATGTCGAAGGACAGCGCCATGTTCGCGTAGGCCTCGGCCTCGGTCTCCTGCGCCGAGCGGACGGCGAGGGCCAGCTCGCTCACGACGGCGGCGCGCGCCGCCCCGCTCGCGTCCACGGCGGCCGCGATGCGCGCGTCGAGCCGGGCACGGAGGTCGACCACGTCGATCGCCTCGGGCGCCGCGCCGTCCGCGACGAGCGCCGCGTAGACCGCCACCTCCAGGGAGGTCTCGGCGTCGAGCGGCGCGGCGATGACCGTCTCGCCCTCGGCGCCGCTCTCGACCACCAGGACGGAGGCGAGGGCGACACCCGCGTCGGAGGAGGCCTCGATCACGAGGCGGCGGGTCTCCGCCGGCACCTCGATCGTGTAGGAGCCGTCGGCCTCGATGGTGGCCTCGCCCACGAGCACGGCGGTCCCGTCGGCGTCGTGGGTCCAGGCCTGCGCGGAGGTGGCGCCGGCGGCCTCGCCGGAGCCCGACACGTGGCCGTCGACGCGGGAGGTGCGGCCGTCGACTTCGTCCAGCTCGTCCTTCTCGCGGTCCTGGTCGCCGCCGCCCATCGGGCCGCAGGCGGCGAGGAGGAGGAGGACCGGGAACAGGGGGACGGAGGTGCGGGTGAACGTGGACATGGAGCTCCTCTGGTGGGGCGTGGTGCGGGATGCACCCGGTGGCGCGCGTCGGGAAGACGCGCGCCGCCGTGCCCGTGGACCGGGACCACCCCCTCCCGAATCGGGAGGCGGTGTTGTGTCCGAGGTCCTGCTCCTTTCTACGAGCGGCGGAGGGGGCGCTGCTTGCGGCCCGCTTTCAGCGGGGGGGGGGGGCCGTGCGGGGCTCCGCTCTCCGCGGGGGCGCCACGCCAGTACCTCGACATGGACACGCTCCGCACCGAGGCGGAGCCATGGCAGTCGCGCAGGAACGACGACGGTGCGACGATGTAGGCGCGCCCGAGTTTGGCTCGGGCGTCCCTCGGCCGCAGCGTCGGATCAAGCGGGCGGACGTCGAGCGGGGACCTGTCCGTCAGGGGTACCCTCGGCGGCCGCCCAGTGGACGTCGAGCGGGGACCTGTCCGTCAGGGGGGCCCTCGGCGGCCGCCCGGAGGACGTCGAGCGGGGACCTGTCCGTCAGGGGGGCCCTCGGCGGCCGCCGACGGTCAGATTCCCTGACATGAGGCACTAGCCGCCGTCGGGCTCGGCCTCGAAGGTGCCGGAGAGCGTGAGCCGGTCGAGGTTCCAGGGCACCTCCGACGCGCTGAACGTGCCCCGCAAGGAGGGCCCGGCCCCTACGCTCCCCGTCCAAGGTACTTCGGTGGAGAAGTCGGTCTGGAAGGTGAGGGTGCCCCCGTCCTTGTCTCCATCGACGGTGCCGCTCTGGTCCTCGTACGGCGACAAGGATTCGAACCGACAGGTGAAGTTGCCGACGAGATCGTCCGCGTCGACGTCGAGCTCGACCTCGCCCGTGCAGTCCTTCGACGGGGTGGTGACCCCCCGCACCGTCATCGTGAACGTGCCGGTGAGGGTGCCGTTCAGCGGGTCATCGGTGTCGGTGTCCGTATCGGTGTCCGTGTCCGTGTCCGTGTCCGTGTCGGTGTCGGTGTCGGTGTCGATGTCCGTGTCGGCGTCCCCGGTGTCGGGGCACGCGGCGGCGATGCGCGCCTGGTGCTCGACCTTGCCGATGAAGAAGCACCCGGAGAGCAGGAGCAGCGGGAGCAGACGCGGGACGATCATCGACCCTCCTGGGACACGCACCGGAGCTGGATCGCGTTGCAGCGGAGCCGGGTGGTCTCGCCCGCGTGGATGGAGACGGCGGCGGCGTCGACGAGCGTGGGCTCGCCCGGGAAGCGGACGAGGACCTGGTAGTGGCCGGGCGGCACCGCGCCGGGCGGGTGGCGGATGTCCCCCGCGGCGAGCCAGACGACCTCGCCCTCGCCGCTCGCCACGACCCGACCGAGCGTGCGGGTGTCCTGGGCGAGCTCGGCTTCGACGGGCGCGGCGGCGCCCACCACCG
>JAKFCH010000369.1:0-61501 GCA_036676765.1 Deltaproteobacteria bacterium | reverse complement strand
TCCCGGGCGAGCGGACCCCCGCGCCCAGCGCCTCGCCGAGGCGGCCGCGTCGATGGCGCGGGCCCACCCCCTCGAGATCCTCGCGCTCGCGGATCGCAAGACCCTCACCGACGCGGACGTGGCGAACGCCTTCCGCGAGGTGTCCCGCCGCTACCACCCGGACACCTACTACAACGCCGCGCCCGACGTGCGCGCGCTCGCGGAGGACTGCTTCTCGCGCGTCAACGCCGCCCACGACGTCCTCCGCACGCCCGTCGGGCAGGCCGACGCCCTGCGCTACCTCGAGGCCCGCGCCCAGGGGGTCCAGTACGTGAGCGAGCGTGACCGGCTCACCGCGCGCGTCGCCTTCCGCAAGGGAGAGGTGGCGTATCGGGGGCGTGACTGGAAGACCGCCGATCCGTTGTTCCAGGAGGCCGCGAAGCTCGACGGGCAGACCTGGCCGCACGCGCTCTACGCCGCCTACTGCGGGTGGCTCGCGCGCCGGTTGTCCACGGCGGAGGCCTTGTTCGCGCTCGACGCGGTCAAGCCCGCCGAGGACGTCCGGGCGGCCGAGGTCTACGTCTACGCCGGGAACCTGCTGAAGCAGGACGGGCGGGAGGCCGACGCGCTGATCCGCTTCCGCGCCGCCTACCGCCGGGATCCGACCAACCGGGATGCCTTGCGCGAGATCCGGCTCCACGAATCGCGGCACGGGGCCGCCGACGCCTCCGCGCGCGCGGGCTTGTTCGGCGGCCTGCTCGGGCGGAAGAAGGACTGAGGCCGTTGCGCCGTCGCGCACCCGAACGTGGTCTACCGACACACCGCGTCGCACACGGCGAGGTCCGGCGGCGTCTCGCACGGGGTCGCCGCGTAGGTGTCGAGGCAGGTGTCCGCGGCGTCCGCGTCGAACGAGGCGCACGCGAGCGCCCCCTCCGCGGTGAGCGAGCGCGTGGCGGCGTCGAGCGCCGCGAGGCAGTCCGCCTCGCTCGTGTAGCCGGTGCGCTCGAGCGTTCCGCACGCCTCGTGCCGGGCGCAGATCGCGACGGCGCGATCGTCGAGAAAGGTGTCCACCTCGGCGCCGCGGCACCCGAGCACGAGGAGGAGCCACATCCCGGTCAGCCGCACACGAGGCAGGCCGCCGTGAGCTCCGCCCCGCAGTCCTCCGACGCGATGGCCTCCTGGTAGGCGTCGAGGCACGCGGCCATCGCCCCCGCATCGTAGTCCGGGCAATCGGCGTCGTCGTACGGTTGCGAGGTCGCCGCCGCGGAGCAGGCGCCGACGCTCTCGAAGCCCACCGCGTCGAGCTCGCCGCACGTGTCGAGCCACTCGCAGTGGAGCTCCCCGCGGCGCACCTGCCCGTCGGCGTAGCCGAGGCACCCGAGGAGCCCGAGCAGGATCACCCGCAGACCTGCTTCGTCAGGTCCTTCGTGATGTTCTTCTGGTGGCTCTCCAGCGTGCCGCCGCCGATCTCGAGCAGCTTCGCGTCGCGGTACAGGCGCTCGACCGGGTACTCGTCGCAATAGCCGCTGCCGCCGAGCACCTGCATCGCGTTGTCGGCCACCGCCTTGCCGACGGGCGCGGCGAACAGCTTCGCGGCGTCGCTCCCGAGGCGGTTTCGCTGATCCGGTCCGACGGTCCGCGCCACCGTGTAGACGAGCGCACGGACGGCCTCGGTCGAGGCGTAGCTCTCGCCGATGTACCGCTGGATCTGGCCGAAGCGGTTGATGGGCTGTCCGAACGCGATGCGCCCCTCGGCGTGCCGCACCATGATGTCGAGGCAGCGGTCGGCGATCCCGAGGCTCATCGCCGCGAGGGTGAGCCGCTCGATCTCGAGGTTGCGCATCATGTGGGCGAGGCCGGTGCCCTCGCGCCCGAGCAGGTTCTCGACGGGCACCTCGCAGCTCTCGAGGATGAGCTCGGACATCGTCGAGGCGCGCATGCCCATCTTGTGGATGGGTTGGGAGGTGCGGAAGCCGGGACAGTCCCGATCCACGAGGAAGGCGCTGACCTTCCCCTCCGTCTTCGCGTAGACGAGGAAGCAGTGCCCGTCGGGGCCGTTGGTGATGTAGGTCTTCGTGCCGTCGAGCACGTAGTGGGAGCCCTTCCGGACGGCGGTGCTGGTCATCCCCAACACATCGGTGCCGTAGCCGGGCTCGGTCATGCCCATGCCGCCGATCCATTCGCCGGAGAGCACCTTCTCGAGGTAGCGCCCGCGCTGCTCCTCATTGCTGCAATGGAAGAAGTTGTTCACGAACAACATCGAGTGCGCGAGGTACGCGAGGCAGAAGCCGGGATCGGACTTGGAGATCTCGTGGTGGGCGATCACCGCTGCGGTGGCGTCCATGCCGGCGCCGCCGGCCTCGGCGGGCACGGTGATGCCGAGCAGACCGAGCTCTCCGAGCCGACTGAACAGCGGCCGGTTGAGCGCCTGGAGGCGGTCGTGCTTCTCGGCCTGAGGTTCTACCTCTGTCCGCACGAATTCCGCGACCATGTCGCGAAGCATGCGGTGCTCGTGGGTAGGATCGGTGAGCTCGTCGAAGCCGCGCAAGAGTACCTCCGGAGGCCGCACCCTAATCCAGAATCGTTCCAATCGCGCGCGTGAAGCCGTCCCGCGTGACGGGCGCTCGGCATGGCGGTGCGGTCCCACCCGTCGGGTTAGAACGCCGGATGCCGAAAAAGCTCCTCCTCGTGGACACGCCCAACCACGCCTTCCGGGCGTACCACGCCATCCAATCGGACATGCGCGCGCCGGACGGCTTCCCCACGCGGTGCCTCTACGGCTTCAGTCGGATGTTGCTCGCGCTCGTGCGGGATCACAAGCCGGACTACGTCGCGTTCGTCTTCGACGTCGGCAAGAGCTTCCGGAACGCGCTCTACCCCGACTACAAGGGCCAACGCCCCGACATGCCCGACGATCTCCGGCAGCAGTGGGGGGAGCTCCGTCCGCTCATCGAGGCGTTCGGCTTCCACGTCATCGCCGAGCCCAACACCGAGGCGGACGACGTCATCGGCACCCTCGCCTGCCGCCTCGCCTCCGACGATCTGCACGTCGGCATCGTCAGCAGCGACAAGGACTTCGGCCAGATCGTCGACGACCGCATCCACCTCCTCGATCTGATGAAGGGCGTCGACTACGGCCCCGCCGAGATCCGCGAGAAGTGGGGCGTCGGCCCCGACCGCATCATCGATCTCCTCTCCCTGATGGGCGACACCTCCGACAACGTGCCCGGCGTGCCCGGCGTCGGGGAGAAGAAGGCCGCCCAGTACATCCAGAAGTACGGGGATCTCGAGGGCGTGCTCGCCAACACCGCCGCCATCGGCGGCAAGACCGGCCAGTGCATCGCGGACAACGCCGAGGTGGTGCGGCTCGCGCGCCAGCTCGTCACCATCGAGAAGGACCTCCCCATCGACGTGCCCCTCGATCTGCTCGTGCCCCGCGCGCGTGACGAGGAGGCCCTCCGCGAGAAGCTCGGCCGCTGGAACTTCAAGACCCTGCTCACCGACCTCGGGCTGGGCGCTCCCCCGCGCCGCGTCGGTTCGGTCGAGGGCTGGCACGCCGTCGAGTGCCCCGCGGTGTGGGGCCCCGGTCCGCTCGCGGCGCTCGACCGGCGGCTCCGCGCGGCGGGTCGCTTCTCCCTCTGCGTCGCGACGACCGGCCCCGACTTCCTCCTCGACGTCCCCACGCGCCTGACGTTCGGCTGGAACGAGGCGGGGCATCCCCACCTCGCCCGCGTGCCGATCGACGACGTCTCGCTCGCCACCCTCCGGGGGCTGCTCGCCGATCCCGGCGTCGAGAAGACCGGCTACGATCTGAAGCAGGCCGCCAAGCTGCTCGCGAGCGCGGGGGCGCCCCTCGCCGGCATCGCGGGCGACGTGATGCTCGCCGACTACCTCCTCGTGCCCGAGCAGAAGCACTCCCTCGACGACCTCGGCCAGCGCTACCTCGAGCATCCGCTCGGCACCGCGCTCGGCGAGGAGGCCCAGCTCGCCCTGCTGCTCGACGGGCAGCTCGCCACGAAGCTCGACGAGAACGGGGTGGCCGGGGTGTACCGCGACATCGAGCTCCCGCTCGTGCCCGTCCTCGCGGACATGGAGCGTGTCGGCATCGCCGTCGACCTCCCGGCGCTCGCCGCGCTGTCCGCCGAGCTCGGCACCCGCCTCGTCGAGGAGGAGAAGAAGTGCCACGCCCTCGCCGGGCTGGAGTTCAACGTCGCGTCCACGCAGCAGCTCGCCGAGGTCTTGTTCGAGAAGCTCGGGCTCAAGGGCGGCAAGCGCACGAAGACCGGCTGGAGCACGGACGCCGACACCCTCGACAAGCTGCGGGAGGAGCACGCGCTCCCCGGGGCGATCCTGGCGTGGCGCGAGCTCTCGAAGCTCAAGGGCACGTACGTCGACGCGCTCCCGCCGGCCGTCCACCCGAAGACCGGCCGCATCCACACCAACTTCCGGCAGGCCGTCGCCGCCACCGGGCGCCTCTCCTCGAACGAGCCGAACCTCCAGAACATCCCCATCCGCACCGACGAGGGTCGTCGCATCCGCCGTTGCTTCGTCGCCGCGCCGGGGCACGTCTTCCTGTCCGCGGACTACTCGCAGATCGAGCTGCGCATCCTCGCGCACTACTGCCAGGAGGGCCCGCTCGTCGAGAGCTTCCGCAACGACGAGGACATCCACCGTCGCACCGCCTCGGAGATCTTCGGGGTCATGCCCGCCCTCGTGAGCCCCGAGATGCGCCGCGCCGCCAAGGCCATCAACTTCGGCATCGTCTACGGCATGGGCGCCTTCCGCCTCGCGAACGACCTGCGCATCTCCCGCACGGAGGCGCAGAGCTACATCGACGGGTACTTCGCCCGTTATCCCCAGGTGCGCGCCTACATGGACGGCGCCGTCGCCCGCGCCCGCGAGAAGGGCTACGCCGAGACCCTCTACGGCCGCCGCCGGCCCAACCAGGGCCTCGACGCGAAGAACCCCATGGACCGCGCCGGCGCCGAGCGCATCGCGATCAACACGCCGATCCAGGGCACCGCCGCCGACCTCATCAAGCTCGCGATGGTGCGCGTCCACGCGGGCCTCGCGGGCACGGGCGCCCGGCTGCTCCTCCAGGTCCACGACGAGCTCGTCATCGAGGTCCCCGAGGCGGAGGTCGCCGCGGTGGCCGCGCGGGTGAAGGCCACGATGGAGGACGCCGCGACGTTGTGCGTGCCGCTCAAGGTCGACACGGGGTGGGCGCAGACGTGGGATGCCGCGCACTGAGTCGGTAGGAACGCGCAAGGGCGGGCCGCCGCCGCGGACGGCGGCGCCGGGTGTCCTCCGCGGTCGGCCTCCGGCCTCCGTCGCGCCCGGGGGCGCGACCGCCCGGCAGGGCCGGGCGCGCTCCGGCCCCCCTGCCCGGCGTGGTTGGGATTACACTGGCAGCGATGTCCGACGCGCCCGTCTACCTCCTCTCCTTGGAGATCGAGAACACCCGATCCTTCGGGCCGCGTCAGCGGCTCGATCTCTCCGACGGGAGTGGAAACCCGCGGATGTGGACCGTGCTGCTCGGCGACAATGGGGTGGGGAAGACGACGGTTTTGCAGGTGATGTTGCTTGCCGTAGCTGATGTCCGCACCAGCGTGGCGTTGCTGGGATTGCATGACACCCTCGGGCGCACCAAGAGCCCGCGCGCCTCTCCTGCAGCGGGGAGGTGCCTCGTTCACGGCTCGCGGCGAGGATTCCGCAACGAGTACTCATGGGAAGTCTTGGGTAACGGTGGCCTCACCACCGAGCGCACGAGTGACGGCATGGGGTTTGGCAAGGAGCTTGTCCTCGCCTACGGCGCCTCCCGCCGCCCGAGCGCATCAGACCTCAAGGACCCCGGCGCCACCGACGGCACCGCCACCCTATTCGACCCCGCCGCCACTCTGCAGAACGCCGAGGAGTGGCTCCTCCGTCTCGACTACGCCTCGCTGACCGAGGGTCGGGTCGGCCCCAGCGAGAAGCGCCTCCAGCAGGTCAAGAAGCTGCTCCTCGACCTGCTCCCGGGTGTGACGTCCATCGATGTCGCCGGCCCGAAAGAAGGCGTCCGCTTCACGACGGACTACGGCGCCGTGCCGATCGGGGCGCTGAGCCTCGGCTACCAGACGGTGATCGCCTGGACGGTCGACCTCGCGTACCGCATGGTCGACCGCTACCCGGACGCCGAGGACCCGCTCGCCGAGCCGGCCATCGTGCTCGTCGACGAGATCGACCTCCATCTCCACCCGCGGTGGCAGCGCTCGATCGTGCAATTCCTCACCGAGCGCTTCCCGAAGACCCAGTTCGTCGTGACCGCCCACAGCCCGCTCATCGTCCAGGCCGCGGAGAACGCGAACGTCGTCCTGTTGCGTCGCGAGGGCGACCATGTGGTCATCGACAACAACCCCGCGCGCGTCGCCGCCTGGCGCGTCGACCAGCTCCTGACCTCGGAGCTCTTCGGCGTGGATGGTCCCCGGTCGCCGCGTGTCGAGGCCCTCCTCGACGAACAGGGCCGCATCGCCGCAAAGGCGAAGCTCACCGCGAAGGACAAGGTGCGCCTCGCCGAGATCGAGGCCGCGCTCGGCACGCTCCCGACCGCCGACGACCATGACGACGAGGAGGCGATGGACATCCTCCGCGACGCCGCGCGGCACCTCCGCAAGACCGCCGGCGCGTGATCCGCGTCAAGAAGCGGGCGGCGGCGCCCGCGATCCTGCACGCCATGGGGCCCGCTCGGATTGCCGAGCATGCGGCCGAGCTGGCGTCGGGCGCCACGGTCATCCGGTTCGATCGCGCGCTCTACCACCACTTTGAGGTGATGGCCGCATTGAAGGCCGACCAGCTCGAGAAGTGCTGCTTCTGCGAGTCGAAGTTCCTCCACGTGGCGTTCGGAGACGTGGAGCACTTCCGACCGGAGGGGGGAGTGGCGTCAGACGACCGCGAAGCGGCCCACTCGTCCCGGCTACTACTGGCTCGCCTACACCTGGGAGAACCTCCACCTCTCCTGCGAGATCTGCAATCGGCGGGAGAAGGGGAGCCTGTTCCCACTCCTGACGCAGTCGGCGCGCGCTCGCTCCGCCTCGGATTCCATCGGTGCCGAGAGGCCGGCGTTCCTCGATCCCGCTGCGGACGACCCGGAGCAGCACATCGCCTTCCGTGGCGCCCACCCCTATGCACGCGACGGCAGCTCCCGCGGGCGGGCCACCATCTCGTCGCTCGGGCTCCGTCGACCCGCGCTTCGGGAGCACCGCTTGCGACGGCTCGCGGAGCTCGAACGTTTGCTCGACGTGGTGGAAGTGGCCCGCGCACATCCATCAGATGTCGAGCTCTCACGTCTTCGCCGGCGGGCCGAAAAGGTGTTGGCCGCCGCCCAACGCGACGACGCCGAGTACGCTTCGATGGCCCGTTGCCTCCTCTCGCGAGCCGATCCGCCGCCCGCCGAGCCCCTGGCGCCGAAGTAAGTTCCCCGCGCCTCCATCGTTCCGGGGGGCGCAAGGGGCTCCGATGCGGGGTTGGACACGGTGGATGATCGGCCTGGGCGTGGTGGTGGCGTGCCGGAAGGCGCCGCCGGTCGAGGCGCCCGAGGACCTCGCGGCGGGCGCGGCCACGGAGGCGAAGGTGACGTTCCAGGAAGACGAGACGACCGAGGGGCTGGGGATGCGCCTGTACGAGGCGCGCCCGGCCGGCGGCGCGTCCGAGGCCATCCCGCTCGCCGACGCCACGCCGCTCAGGGAGGCCGCCGTCGACGCGCTCCTCGCGCGCCTGCCGCCGCTCGCGACCGACGCGGGGGACGAGGTCCCGTTCGCCCTCCGGGAGGGTCCGACGCCGCCGCCGCGCACCGGCGCCACCGTGGCCCTGCCGTTTCCCGGGCCCGCCGCCGACACCGCGCCCATCGTGGAGAGCGGCCCGCTCACCGTGCTCCGCCGCGCGCCCGAGGGGGAGGTGCCGATGGCGCCGCACCTCTCGGTCACCTTCTCCCGGCCGATGGTGGCGGTCACGTCGCAGGCGGAGGCGGCGAAGACGGTGCCGGTGAAGCTCACCCCCGAGCCGAAGGGCGCGTGGCGTTGGCTCGGCACGAAGACCTTGGTGTTCGAGCCCTCGCCCCGCTTCCCGATGGCGACGCGGTACACCGCGGAGATCCCCGCGGGCGCCCGCGGGCCCGACGGCAGCACGCTCGCCGAGCCGGTGTCGTGGACCTTCGCCACCCCGCCGCTCACCCTCCAGTCGCGGTGGCCGGACGACGGCGGGCGCCGCCGCGGTCGCCGTGTTCCGGACCTCGCGCCCCAGCCGCTCGACCCGGTGCTCTTCCTCGGCTTCGACCAGGCGGTCGATCCCGCGGTGCTCGTCGAGCGCCTGAAGCTGCGCGCGGGAAAGACGGAGGTGCCCCTCCGCCTCGCGACGAAGGAGGAGATCGCCGGCTCCCCGGAGGTCGAGGCCCGCCTCGCCCAGGCCGAGCCCGGCCGCGCGCTCGCGGTGACTCCGACCGCGCCTCTTGCCCGCGCGACCACCTACGAGGTGGTCGTCCCGGTCGGCTCCCCGTCGGCGGAGGGGCCGCTCCTCACGACCGCCGAGCAGACGTTCTCGTTCCGCACCTACGCGCCCCTCGTCGTGAACGCGCCAACGTGCTGGGATCAGCGCCCGTGCCCGCCCAACGCCCCGTGGTCGCTCGTGTTCTCGAACCCGCTCGACCTCGATCGCTTCGACCTCTCCGCCGGCTCGATCACCGTGACCCCGGCGGTCCCCGGCCTGCAGGTGATCGCCGACGGGAACACCGTGACCCTCGCCGGCATGTTCACCGGCCGCACGACCTACACCGTCGGCGTGGCGGCCGGCATCGTCGACGTGTTCGGCCAGGCCCTCCCCGAGGCCCGCACCTTCCCGGTCGAGGTCGGCCCCGCGGAGCAGAGCCTCGTCGGCCCCGGCGAGAGCTTCGTCACGCTCGATCCCGCGGGCCCGCCCGTGCTTCCGTTCTTCACGACGAACCACAAGGCCCTGCGCGTGACCGTCCACCGCGTCGAGGCGACGGACTGGTCGAAGTGGGAGGCCTGGGTCCAGGCGTATCGGTGGGAGGACAATCGCAAGGCGTCCTTGCCCGGGTCCAAGGTCTACGCGGGCACGGTCCCCGTGGCGGGCGAGCCGGACCGGCAGGTCGAGACCGCCTTCGATCTGGCGCCCTACCTCTCCGGAAAGACGGGGCAATTCATCGTCCAGGTCGAGCCCACCGTGCAGCCGAAGGAGCGGTGGCAACGCCAGGAGTGGCTCGGCTGGGTGCAGGTGACGGGCCTCGGGTTGACGGTGTTCCAGGATGGCGAGGCCCTCACGGTGTGGGCGACCGATCTGGCTACCGGTGCGCCCCGCGCGGACGTGGCGGTCGAGACGTTCGGCGGCTCCGCCAAGGTCGCCCCGGTCGGCGCCCGCACCGGCACGGACGGGCTCGCGCAAGTGGAGCTCGCCGGGGAGGTGACCGGGGTGATCGCGCGCACCCCCGACGACGCCGTGATCCTCCCCGCCTCGCCGGCCGGCTACGGCGGCGCCTGGTACCTCACGGAGCAGCTCGAGCAGCTCCGCTGGTTCGTGTTCGACGACAAGAACCTCTACAAGCCGGGCGAGACCGTCCACGTGCGCGGGTGGTTGCGCGCGAAGGCGCCCGGGGCCGACGGGGAGCTCTCCCGCGCCCGTACCGGAAAGGTGGGCTGGAAGGCGTTCACCAGCCAGGGGAACCCGCTCGGCGAGGGCACCGTGAAGGTGTCGGGCCTCGGCGGGTTCACGTTCGACATCCCGCTCCCCAAGACGCCCAACCTCGGCACCGCGCACATCGAGATCACCGCGCTCGACGGGGCCCCCGAGGCGTCGTCCACCGGGCTCTCGTTCGAGATCCAGGAATTCAGGACGCCGGAGTTCGAGGTCACCGCGAGCGGCGCCGACGGCGTCTACGCCCTCGGCGAGGACGCAATCGTGGACGTGTCGGCCGCCTACTACGCCGGCGGCGGGCTCCCCTCCGCGCCCGTGTCGTGGGAGGTGAGCGCCGCGCCCGCCACCTTCGTGCCCCCCGGCCGTGACGGGTGGAGCTTCGGCCCCTGGTCGCCCTGGTGGCGCCACTGGGAGGACCCCGGCCTCTACGTCGAGCCCGAGCGCCTCGCGGGCGTCACCGACGCCGCCGGCGAGCACCACCTCGGCATCCACTTCGAGTCGCTGAACCCGGTGCGCCCGATGACGGTCACCGCCCAGGCGACCGTGCAGGACGTGAACCGCCAGGCGTGGACCGCGTCGAAGAGCTTCCTCGTCCACCCGGCGGACGTGTACGTCGGCCTCAAGACGCCGAAGGCCTACGTGGAGGCGAAGTCGCCCATCGACGTGGAGGCCATCGTGGTCGACCGCGCGGGCCGTGCGGTGGGGGAGGGGACCGTCACCCTCGCGCTCCGCCGCCTCGTGTGGAAGCGCACGGCGCGGGGCTGGGAGGAGGTCCCCGAGCAGGTCGAGGAGACGACGATCTCCGGCGCGGGCAAGGCGCGCTTCGTGCCCGAGGTGGGCGGGACCTACGCCGTCGTGGCGACGATCCGCGACGCGCACGGGCGGAAGAACGAGACCGAGCTCCGCGTGTGGGTGTCCGGCGAGCAGCTCGTGCCGGACCGCGGGGTCGCGCAGGAGCAGGTCACGCTCGTCCCCGAGAAGCAGGCCTACGCGGTCGGCGAGACCGCCACCGTGCTCGTCCAGGCGCCGTTCTGGCCCGCCGAGGGCGTGCTCACCGTGCGGGCGGGCGGGCTCCTCGAGGCCCGCGCGTTCCACATGGACGGCGCCTCGACCACGCTCTCCATCCCGGTCGCGCAGCGGCACGTCCCCGACTTCACCGTCGCGGTCGATCTCGTCGGGGCGCGCGCCCGCGCCGGTGACGACGGCACGCCCCGCGCCGACCTCCCGAAGCGGGTGACCTACGCGGCCGGGACGCTCACGTTCGAGGTGCCCCCGAAGACCCGCGCCCTGAACGTGGCCGTCACGCCGGTGGTGGCGCGGCTCGAGCCGGGCGGCGAGACGTCGGTCGATCTCGTCGTCACCGGCCCCGACGGCGCGCCCGTGGTCGGCGCGGAGCTCGCGGTGGTCGCGGTCGACGAGGCCGTGCTCGCGCTGACCGGCTACCGCCTGCCCGATCCGCTCTCGGCCTTCTACGCCGCCCGGGGGGACGGCGTTTCGAGCCACCACCTCCGCCAGTGGGTGCGGCTCGTCGATCCGGCGGCGCTGGCCGGCGGCCAGGTCCCGCAAGGTTTCGGCGCGCTGGGCGCGGAGGCCGGCGAGGGCCGGGCGGCCGATGCGATGGCCGAGAGCGCGCCCGGGGAGGCGACGAAGAAGATGGCCGTGTTGGCACGCACGGCGACGACCGGCGCGCCGCCCCCCTCGGAGCCCGCCGCCCCGTCGGGCCCCGCCATCGCGGTGCGGTCGGACTTCTCGGCGGTGGCGCTCTGGTCGCCCTCCGTGGTGACCGACGCGAAGGGCGTCGCGCGCGTGGCGCTGAAGGTGCCGGATTCGCTCACCCGCTACCGCGTGATGGTGGTGGCCGTCGCCGGCGACACCCTGTTCGGCACCGGCGAGGCCGACGTCACCGCGCGCCTGCCGCTGATGATCCGCCCCTCCGCACCCCGCTTCCTCAACTTCGGCGACCGCGTCGAGCTCCCCGTCGTGATCCAGAACCAGACCGACGCGGCGCTCACCGTCGACATTGCCCTGCGTACCGCCAACCTCGCGCTGCTCGGGAGCCTCTCCGATCCGCTCCCCACCACCGCGGCGGCGCGGGGGGGCCGGGCCGGGCGCCGCGTGACCGTGCCGGCGAACGACCGCGTCGAGGTGCGGTTCCCCGCGGCGGCGGCGATGGCCGGCACGGCGCGCTTCCAGCTCGCCGCCAGCTCGGGCGCCTACGCCGACGCGGCGAGCGCAGAGCTCCCGGTCTGGACCCCCGCAACCACCGAGGCGTTCGCCACCTACGGGACGACCGACGCCGCCACCTTCGCGGGCGGCGCCGAACGCCTCGCGGTGGTGCCGCCGTCCGACGTGTGGCCCCAATTCGGCGGGCTGGAGGTGACCGTCTCCTCCACCCAGCTCCAGTCGCTCACCGACGCCTTCGTGTACCTCGTGAAGTACCCCTACGACTGCAACGAGCAGATCGCGTCGCGCCTCCTCGGCGTGGCCGCGCTGCGCGATGTCCTCGGGGCGTTCGCCTCGGAGGAATTGCCCGCGCCCGAGGCGCTCCAGGCCACCGTGGCCGAGGACATCGAGCGCCTCTCGCGGCGCCAGAACCCCGACGGGGGCTGGGCGTTCTGGCGGCGTGGCGACGAGGGGTGGCCGTACCTCGGCGTGCACGTCACCCACGCGCTCGTGCGGGCGAAGGCAAAGGGCTACCCCGTGGAGCCCCAGACCTACGAGCGTGCGCTCGGCTACGCGAAGACCATCGAGCGCCACCTCCCGGGGTGGTACTCGCGCGAGGCGAAGTGGGTGATCCGCGCCTACGCCCTGCACGTGCTCTCCCTCGCGGGGCAGCCGAACGTCGCCAAGGCGAAGGCGCTCGTCAAGGAGGCGGGGGTCGACGCGCTCGGCGCACAGGCGCTCGGGTGGCTGCTCCCGACGCTCGCGGAGGGGAAGGCCACGACGGAGGTGGCCGCGATTCGTGGCTGGCTGGCGAACCACGTGACGGAGACCGCGGCCGGCGCGCACTTCGTCACCTCCTACAGCGACGGCGCCCAGGTGCTCCTCCACTCCGATCGCGTCGCCGACGGTGTCCTGCTCGAGGCGCTCCTGCGCACCGAGCCGAAGAGCGATCTCGTCCCCAAGCTGGTGAACGGGCTGCTCGCGCACCGGAAGGCCGGGCGCTGGTCGAACACCACCGAGAACGCGCACGTCCTGCTGGCACTCGACCGCTACTTCCACGTCTACGAGGGCGTGACCCCCGCGTTCCTCGCGCGGGTGTGGCTCGGGGACGGCCTCGCCGGCGAGCAGCGCTTCGAGGGCCGGAGCACCGATCGTGCGCAGATCGAGGTGCCGATGGCGTGGCTCCAGGCGAACGCGGCCGCGGACGGTGGCGCCCAGGACCTCGTCGTCGGGAAGGAAGGCGCGGGCCGGCTCTACTACCGGGCCGGCCTCCGCTACGCCCCCCTCGATCTGGACCCGGACCCCGCGGATCACGGCTTCGCGGTCGAGCGCGTGTACGAGCCAATCGATGACCCCGCCGACGTCACCCGCGATGCCGACGGCACCTGGATCCTCCGCGCCGGGGCCCGGGTGCGCGTGCGGCTCACGATGGCGACGCCGATGCGCCGCTACCACGTCGCGCTCGTCGATCCCTTGCCGGCCGGGCTCGAGGTGCAGAACCCCGATCTCGCCGTCACCGGCGCGCTCCCGCCGGACCCATCGGCGCCGAAGAGCCCGTACTGGTGGTGGATGCGCACCTGGTACGAGCACGAGAACCTGCGTGACGAGCGCGTGGAGGCGTTCGCGTCGATCCTCTGGGACGGCGTGCACACCTACACCTACGTCGCGCGCGCCACGACGCCGGGCGACTTCGTCGTGCCGCCGCCGAAGGCCGAGGAGATGTACAGCCCCGAGACCTTCGGGCGGGGCGCCGGTGACCGGGTGGTCGTGCGGTAGCGGCTCGACGCAATGACGGGGGCCCCGCGTTGCCAGTGACGGGCACACACGCGCCCGCCCGTTCGTATTACGCTGCGCCGGCGATGCCCCCCCAAGACCTCCCCGACTCCGATCTGGTGCTCCTCGTCCGCAAGGGTGACGGCAGCGCCTACCGTCCGCTCGTCGAGCGGTACCAGAGCCGCATCCACGCGATGGTGTACGGGATGTTGCGGGATGCCGAGGAGGCCCGGGACATCACGCAGAACGCGTTCATCAAGGCGTACCAGAACCTCGACTCCTTCCGCATCGAGTCGAGCTTCTACACGTGGCTCTACCGCATCGCGATGAACCTCGCGATCGACCACTGCCGCAAGAACCGCCGCAGGAAGACCACGGCGTTCGACGAGGCGATCGCCAACCGGGACGAGGACGGCACGATCCTCGACCTGCACCAGAGCGAGTCGCCCCAGCGGGCCCTCCAGCGCAAGGAGCTCCACGAGCGGATCTTCGCCGCGTTGGACGAGCTGTCGGAGGATCAGCGCGAGGTGATCCTCCTTCGGGAGGTCGAGGGCCTGTCCTACAAGGAGATCGCCGAGGCGATGGGGATCCCCGAGGGCACCGTCATGAGCCGCCTGTTCTACGCGCGGAAGCGGCTCCAGGGGCTGCTCCAACATTCCACGGGCGGCATGTAGATGCCCGTGAATGGACCCCCCCGACGGACGTTCCAACGGTGATGGACCCGTACCTTCCCACCGCTCTCCCGACCCGTCTGGACGAGCTCCTCACCCGAGCGTTCGACGGCGAGGCCTCTCCCGCGGAGCGGGACGAGCTCGCTGCCCTGGCCGGCGCCGAGCCTCGACTCGTGGCGATGGCGGAGCTGCGTGACGCGCTCCGTGCCGCCCTCGCCGTCCCCGGCCCCGTCGACGTGGCGGGCGCCGTCATGGCCGCCCTCGACGCCGACGCCGCGTGGGCCCCGCTGGGCGTCTCCTTGTCCGAGGCGGTGTCCGAGGGGGTTCGCGGCGAGGCGAGCGCCCCGTCGTTCGACTTCGCCGACGCCGTGATGGCCGAGCTCGCCCGGGAGGCCGCGTGGACCCCGCTCGGGACGTCCGTCCGCGAGGCCGTCGAGGCTGCCCAGATCCAGGCGCCCGCCATCGACATCGCCGACCTCGTGATGGGGCGCATCGACGCCGACGCCGAGCTGTCCGCCTACTTCGACGGCGAGCTCGACGCCGCGCGCACCGGCGCGGTCGCCGCGCGCCTGATGAAGGACCCCGCCGGGCGCGACCAGCTCACCGCCTTCGCCACGCTCGGCGAGGATCTCCGGAGCGCCACCCACCGCGGGGTGGACGTGTGGCCCGGCGTGGCCGAGCGCATCGGCGTCGAGCCGGACGCCGTCCACGGCTGGGAGGCCGTCGCGGGCCCCCTTCGCGAGGCGTTCGCCGCGATCCCCGCCATCGACATCGCCGGCGCGGTGATGGCCGCCGTCGAGCCGGTCGTGGTGCGCATGCCGCGCTGGGCATCCCTCGGCGGCCCGCTGGTCGGCTTCGCGATGGCCGCCGCGCTCCTCTTCGCGGTGCTGCCGATGTCGGCCACGATCCAGTCGCAGCCGGCCAGCCTGGGCGGCGTCGTGCAGGACCTCCGGCTGGCCGCGGTCAACGACGCGCTCGTGGAAGAGATCACCGCGCCGGGGGACGTAGTGGTACAAGTGATGCAGTTCGAGGCCGGTGGCCCGACCTTCATCCTCGTGGACGACCAACCTTCGGGCTCCGGAGTACCCCTCTGATGCTGCGCGCTCTGCTCCTGGCCGCGGTCCTGTTCGCCATGGCGCACGTCCCCGACCCGGCCTTCGCGCAGAGCCGCCCCACGCCGGTTCCGGCGCGTGCTCCGGCCACCGGCGCAGCCACGAGCCAGAAGCCCGCGACCAGCCGCGTGGACGTGCAGATCTCCGTCGTCCACGCGACCGACTCCGAGAGCGGCATCGACCCCCGCCTCTCCGCGCTCGCCTCGTCCTTCCGCTACTTCAAGTACAAGGGCTACCGCCTGCTCTCGACGCAGGAGGCCGATGTCTCGGTCGGCGAGGACCACAGCTTCCCCATCGCCGGGGATCGCCGCCTGAAGGTCACGCTGATCTCGCGGGACGACACGCGCGCCCGGGTCCGCGTCGAGATGACGAGCGACGACGGCAAGCTCCTCGACACCACCGTGAGCATCAATCGCGGCGGCACCTTCATCGTGGCCGGCCCCCGCTTCCAGGACGGGATCCTGATGCTCCCCGTGCGGGCCGACTACTGATCGCCGTCCCGGTGCTGATCGCCGCCGTGATCGGGTGACCGTCCCCGAGCCGTCGACCGTCCGGGACGATCTCGTCCTCATCGGCTGGCTGGCCGCCCTGGCCCCCGGCGCCGCGGCCACGCCGGGCGGAGGCGCCTACGCCACCCACGCGATCCAGGGCGTCTTCCGCGCGCCGGCCCGCCTCGACGAGGCGCTGGCGAACGGCCTCCGCCGCGCCGCCGCGACCGCGGTGCTCCAGGTGCCCGATCGGGTGGACCCCATCGACGCCCAGCGGTCCATCCTGGCGGACCGCGCCGGCTTCGCCGCGCTGCTCGATCGCCGGGAGCCCGCGATCGTCGCGGTCGCGGCCCGGCTCGACGCGCTCGCGCCGACCCGCGGCATGGGCGCCCGCCTCGCGCCGCTCGTGCTGGAGGCGTTCCGGGTGCAGTCGCGCGACCTCTTCCCGCGCGAGGACATGGGCGGGATGGCGCTCGCCGTGGGCGTGGTCGAGGCGCTCCTCCCCGGCGTCGATCCGCACCGGCGGCTCCTGCTCGAGCGGGAGCTCGCCGCGCTCCACGGCCGGCGGGGGGCGCCCGACGCCGCGGCAGCGCTCACCGGGCCGGGCGAGGGCGCCACGGCGCTCGGGGAGGCCGATCTGCTCGCGGGGCGGGGCGAGATCGACGCCGCGCGCGCCCGGCTGGGCGAAGCCCGCCGCCGGTTCGAGACCGCCGGGGACCTGGCGGGGGTCGGCGCCGTCCTGCGTCGGGAGGCCGCGCTCCTCCCGCCGGCGGAGCGGATCGACCCCTTGCGGGAGGCCGTCGTGCTCGCGCGCCGCGCGGCGGACGTGCAGGGAGAGCTCGAGGGGCTCGAGGAGCTCTCGCGGGGCTACGCCGAGTCCGGGAGCATGGGCGCCGCCGTGGCGGTGCTCGGCGAGGTGGCGCGGCTCGCGCGCCGCGGGGTCGACGCCGCGGGGGAGGCCCGCGCGCTCCAGCTCGCCGGGCGGCTCCTGTGCGAGGCGCCGCGCGGTCAGGACGATCCGGGGCACGGCCTCGTGCTCCTGCTCCACGCGGGGGATCTCGCCGCGAGCGTCGATCCGGTGGTGGCGGATCTCGTGCGCCGCTACGTGACCGGGTTTCAGTACACCCTCGACGACCGGCGGTTCGCGGAGATCGAGCCGTTGCTCGACCAGGATCGCGAGACGCTCGTGCGAATGACATTCTCCCGTTACCGGACGGAGCACCCGGAGGCGTTACCCTGAACGGGCACGGGCCGTCGCCCGGGTGCAGGGGAGGTCTTGGTTGGTCGAGCTGCTGCTCCTTCGGGAGGGGGTCATTGTCCACGCGGTGCCCCTCGGGGATGTCGCGATCCACGTCGGGCGCGCGCCCGCGAACGAGCTCGTGGTGGCCGATCCGACGGTCTCCGGGCACCACCTGTTGGCCTGGCGAGAGGGGGCGAACGTCTTCATCAAGGACCTCGCCTCCACCAACGGTACGTTCATCAACGAGAAGCGCATCCGTAGCGTCCAACCCGTCGGCAACGGGGATCGGATCCGGCTCGGCACCACCTGCATCATGCAGGTGCGGGCCGAGGCGTCGGAGATCACGCCCGTGCTCAAGGGCCTCGTCCTCGAGGACCTGAGGGCGGGCACGCGGTTTCCGCTCTCCGCGGACCGCTTTACCATCGGTGCCGCGCCGGAGAGTGATCTCCGGCTGCCCGACGGTCCGGACCGCGCCGCGACGCTGATCATCCACGCGAACGGCGAGGTTCGCCTCGGCACCGACGACGACGAGGGGCCGCTCGCGCTGGGGGTCCAGTTCCTGGTGGGCGACCGCCCGCTCCGCGTCTCCGAGGCGGACGAGGTGCAGTCGGCCACCGAGGTGCCCGCCGGAGAGCGGTACCCGTACCGGATGACCGCGACCCTCGAAGGGCAATTCGGCGCCGAGGCGACCCTCCAGGACATCCCTTCGGGCCGGCTCCACAAGATCGACAGCGGCAACCGGGCGGTGATCCTGTTCCTGCTCGGGCGGCGCTTCGAAGAGGAGCGCCTTCGCGGCGTGCCCTCCGAGGAGCGCGGTTGGTGTCCCGACGACGAGGTCATGACCGGCGTCTGGGGCCGCCACGGGGACGAGAACAAGCTCAACGTGCTGCTCCATCGGCTGCGCGCCGAGCTTCGCGTCGCGGGCTTCGACCCCTGGTTCATCGAGAAGAAGCAGCGGTTCGTCCGGATCCGTCTTACTGAGGTGTCGATCCGGTGAGGTCGCCGCAGGCCTGCGTCGCTCGGCGGGGGCAGGAGGCGTCGGTTGTCTGAGCTCGCGGGTCGCTATCGCCTGGGCGAGGTGCTTGGCACGGGGGGGACCTCCACGGTCTACCGTGCCACGGACGCCACGTTGGGGGTGGAGCGCGCCGTGAAGGTGCTTCGCGGAGAGGGCGCCGGCATCGACGCCCAGCGCGCGCGCCTCCGCTCGGAGGCGCGCGCGATGGCGCGCGTGACCCACCCCAACATCCTCCGCGTCTACGACGTGGGCACGGACGAGGGCCAGGACTTCTTCGTGATGGAGCTGGCCATCGGTGGCACCCTGCAAGAGCGGGTGGACACCGAGGGGCCCCTGTCGCCCGTGCTGGCCTGCCGCTACGCGCTCCAGGTGCTCGGCGCGCTCGCGGCCGCGCACGACGCCGGCGTCATCCACCGCGACGTGAAGCCGCAGAACGTCCTGCTCGATCGGGACGGCGTGGCGCTGCTCGCCGACTTCGGCATCGCCCTGCTCGCCGACGGGCACGAGTCGCGGCACACGCGCGTCGGCGTCGCCATGGGCTCCTTGACCTACATGCCCCCGGAGCAGCGGCTCGACGCGCGGGGGGTGGGCGTGGGCGCCGACCTGTACGCCACCGGCGCGACCCTCTACGCGGTCCTCACCGGCGCCACGCCCGTCGACCTGTTCCTCGCGTCTCCCGGCTCGGCCCGGTGGGACGACGTGCCGACGGCGCTCCGGCCCATCCTGCAGCGCGCCACCCGCCTCGTCTCCGACGAGCGCTACCCGAGCGCCCGCGACATGGCGGCGGCGCTCGTGGCGGCGATGGCCCGCCTGCCCCCCGACCCGCTGCCCCACCCGCGGGACGAGGCGGCGTGGGCGGGCATCCGCGACCGGGTGCTCGCGTCGCTGGCCGGGCCTCTCGGGCCTCCGGGGCCCCCGGAGGAGGCGGCGAAGCCCGCCCCGCGGCGGCGGCGGGGGGACGCCGCGGTGGCGCCCACGATGCACGCGGATGCCGCGCCTCCCAAGGTGGCCTCGGCGCGTCGGCGCACCGTCGCCCTCGCGGCGCTCGGGGTCGCCGTGGTCGGGTTGGCCTTCGCGGTGAGCTCGCGGGAAGAAGCGCCCGACCGCAACGGGGTGTTCGGCCGGATGCAGCCACCGGCCGAGGTCGCCTCCACGGCCCCGACCGGCGCGGAGGGGACCGCGGGCGCCGACGGCGTGACCACGTCCCCGTCGGGACCGAGCGCGGCCGGTGGGGCCACGACCGGCGCGGCCTCGTCGATCCCGGTCCCCGAGGGCGCCGAGGGCGGCCTCGCGATCGAGCCGAAGGAGGCCACCCGCCCCTCGACGAAGCCCCGGCGCGCCGTGTCCGCCTCGTCCTCCGGCCGGGGCGGCGTGGCCGTGGTGGAGTCGCCCGTCGGCGCGTGGACCGGCTCCTTCAACGGGAAGGGCGTGCGGTTCGAGCTCGACGGGAGGGACACCGCGCTGTACGGCACGGTCACCGTCCGCTTCCAGGGCAACGCCATCGTGAACCGGGTGCGCGGGACCTTCGACTCCGACACGCGCCAACTGGAGCTGGCCGACGTTTCGGAAACGCCCGACAGCGGACGCTACACCGCCACGCTGACGGACGAGCCCGCGTTGGAGGGGCGCTTCGAGGCCGCGGAGACGGGACGCGTCGTCGCCTTCCGGGTCGTGCCGGCGCCGTGACCCTCGGGGGACCTGCCGTGGTTGGGGCCACTCGCGAGGCGCTGGTCTGTTATCTCACGTCGATCTCACGTGTTCCTCCCCTCCCTGCTCCTCACCGCCTCCCTCTCATCGGCCCAGTCGGTCGATGATCGCGTAGCGTCCACGGGCCCCTCGCTGGCCACCCGCGTCGAGGGGAGCGTCGGGCTCGGGCTCCCGGCCGGTGGGCCGGCGGCGGGCGTGGGCCTGACCGCGGGGCTGCCGTTCGGGCGGGCGGAGATCGAGGCCGATCTGGGCATCGGCGCGGACGGCCTGCCGTCGCCGCGGGTCACCACCCTCCTGGGGGCGCGGGTTCCGTTGGGGCGCTCGCATCCCGACGGCCACCGCGGGCTGGCCCTCACCGGTGCGCTCGGCGGCGGGTGGTGGCTCGGCTCTCCCCGCCCGCTCGCGCGGATCGGGCTCTCCTACGACGTGCCGATGGCGCGCGCCCCGGCGCTCCGGGCCTCGCTCGCGTGGCAGGCCGGCGGAGGCGGCGCGGGCGCGATCGTCGCCGGCTTGGGCGCCGCGTGGCGCATCCGGCCGCACAGCGAGCCCGTGCCGGTGGTGGGCGCCTCGGTGACCGCGCCTGTGCCCGTGCCCGCAGCGGCGCCGCCGTCCTTGTCCATCGTCCCGCCGGGGGCGCTCATCTGGGTGCCCCACCCCGTGTGCGAATGGGTGACCTCGGACCAGCTCGCCTCGATGCCCAACGCCATCGGCCTCGTCCTCCAGGTGCGCGCGCCCGGCTTCCTCCCGGTCGAGGTGGTCCTCGCCTCGGGCCCGCTCGAGATCGCGCTCCAGCCCGCCCCGGCGTTCGGCGCGGTCGTCGTGGTCGCCTCTCCGGGCGATCGCCTCTCCATCGGAGGCAAGGCCTTCCCCATCTCGCCCGACGGCACCGCCGTGTTCGGGGCCGCCGAGGGGCCGCTCGAGGTCGAGGTCGTCGGCGGGGGGCGTCGCGTGGTGCTCGATGGGGCGGTGGCGGGCGGCTACGCGCTCTGGCTCCGGGCGCCCACGCCCGCGCCGCTCACCGTCACTTTTCCCCCGGGGTCGAGCGTCGTACCGGCCGAGGCCGAGGCGTCCATCCGGGCCTACGCCGATCGGCTGGGGGACCACCCGATCCGCGTGGTCGGCTCCTCGGCCGTCGGGGAGCCCCACGAGACCCGGGCGCTCGCAGTCCAGCGCGCCGAGGCCCTCGCGGCGGCGCTGGTGGCGGCCGGTGTCCCTCGGGCGTCGGTCAAGGTGTTGTCGTCGTCCCGACGGGACGACGAGGTCGGCGACCAGCGCTCCGCGCGGATCGAGTCCCTCGCCGTGGAGGCCGGCCCGTGATGCTGCTCCTGGCCGGGTTGGCCCACGCGCTCGATCATCACGTGCTCCTCGAAGGGGAGACCCTCGCCGACATCGCCGCGGAGGCGAACGTGTCGGTCGCCGCGCTCCGCTCGTTCAACCAGCTCGCGCCCCGGGCGGAGCCGGCGGTCGGCACGGTGCTCCTCATCCCCGGCTCGGGAAGCGACGATGTCGCCGCCGTCGTGCTCACCGTGTCGGGCGCGGCCTCGGCCACCCTCACGGGCGAGCCCCCGTTCCCGCTCGTGCAGGCCCGGGCGCTCCCGTCCGGCACGCTCGTCTGCACCGAGCCCTCCAGCTACGCGACCCTGCGGCTCGCCACCGCCAAGAAGACCCGCGACCACGACGAGATCACGCTCCTCGGGGGCACGTGCCTCACGCTCGACGCGAGCTGGTCCCAGGAGAACGATCACGCGTCGGTGGTCTCCGTGCGCCGGGGCAGCGTCGCCGTCCGCGCCGGAGCGGGAGGAGACGGCGCGGTCACCGTCCGTACGGCGGCCGGCCTCAGCACGAGCGACCAGGGCGGGTTCCGGGTGACCGTCGAGGAGGGCGCCGCCCGCACCGAGGCGCTCGACGGTCCCGTCGCGGTCATCGGCGCCGGCGAGCAGGTGGACCTCCCCTCCGGGCACGGCACGCGCGTGCGGCAGGGCGAGGCGCCGCTGGCCGCCGTGCTCCTGCTCGCCCCCGGCGTGCCCCAGAGCCCGTCCGAGCGCGAGCCGCTCCGCCGGCCGGACTTCCAGTGGTCGTCGGTCGAACGCGCCCTCGGCTACCGCCTGGAGATCGCGACGACCGCCGACTTCACCGACATCGTCCTCGCCGAGGACGTCGGCGCGCCGCCCTGGGCGCCCAACACGCTGTTCCTGCCGTTCCGCGGGAGCGGGCTGTGGTGGCGGATCGCGTCGTTCGACCGCACCGGGTTCCTCGGCCCGCCCTCCGAGCCGAGCCGCATCGTGCTCCCGGCGGGCGTCGGGCCGTAGCCGGGCCGTAGCCGGCGCCCGAGGTCGGGCTCGCGGTCGGGCCCGAGGTTAAGGCCGGGCCACCCGGAGCTCCCCGTGACCCTGTTCGAGAAGATCATCGCGCGCCAGATCCCCGCCGACATCGTCTACGAGGACGCGCACACCGTCGCCTTCCGCGACGTGAACCCGCAGGCGCCCACCCACGTGCTCGTCGTGCCGCGGCAGGTGATCCCGCGGCTCGATCTCGCGGAGGACGCCGACGCCGAGGTCCTCGGCCGCTGCATGATCACGGCGGGCAAGGTCGCGAAGCAGCTCGGGCTCACCGGGTTCCGCGTGGTGATCAACAACGGGGAGGAGGTCGGGCAGACCGTGTTCCACCTCCACCTGCACGTGCTGGGGGGGCGGCGGTTCACCTGGCCCCCGGGGTAGGCGAGCCCTTCAGCTACCGAGGCGCCCCGTCGCGGCGCCCGCTGACGCCAAAAACTCCGCTACGTCGAACCCCGCCTCCCCGTAGAGGAGCGCCTGGACGCCCATGTCGGCGCGGTCGAGCTCCTTGAGGAGCCGGGCCTCGGGGCTCACACCCGCCTCCGCCTCGTCCCAGATGGCGCGGAGGTCGGGGCGGTCGGCGAGCAGGTCGTCCATCGCCGCGCGCTCGCGCCGGTGCTTCTCCTCCTTCGTCACCCCGTCGTAGGGCGTGAGGTCCCCGACGCGCACCTCCGCGAGGTCGTGGAGGATCGCCATGGCGAGGAGCTTGTGGCGGTCGAGGTCGGGCGGGCAGCGCAGGAGCGCGAGGAGGGCCACGCCCCACGAGTGGGCCGCGACGCTCTCGGGGCGCGGCACGCCGACCCGCTTCCAGCCCGCGCGATCGACGGCCTTGAGCGCGAAGGCCGCCCGTGCGAGCGCGCGGTCCGTCACGTGAGGAGCGCGCGCTGCTCGGGGCGCGCGAGGCTGATCACGAACGGCGCCTCGGTCTGGACCCGCGTGAACGCCGCGCGGCTGTCGATCTGGCGCCACCCCTCCTCGATGAGCACCTGGGCGACGGCGCCGCCGAGGTTGCCGCCGGGCCCGAGGAGCACGACGGCGTCGGGGGCGTACTCGCGCAGGGCGACGCGCACGCCCTCGCCGAAGTCGTAGGGCTCGGTGACCTGGGCGCCGAGCGTGTAGTCGCGCAGCGCGACGGGATCGGCGTGGAGGGGCCGGAACACGACGCCCCGCCCGTCCACGAGCGGCACGGCGGGGGCGCGCCACCCGAGATCCGCGAGCTCCCCACGGGCGCGTTCGGACGTGGCGCGCATCAGCGGGGTGTGGAACGCCGAGTGGAGGGGGAGCTGGAACGGCGCGTCCCGGTCACCCATCTTGCGGGGCGGCAGGCGCTTCAGGAGCGCGTCGAGCGCCGCCTGGGTGCCGCCGACGACCGCCTGCCCGCCGAGGCGGATGCTCACGTGGAGGTCGGGGATCCCGGCGAGCGCGGCGTCGAGCTCCGGCGAGGGGAGGGCGCGCCACGCGTCGTCGACGAGGGGGTAGAGCACCTGTCCGCCGACGACGTTGTCGACCTGGTACTGCCCCATCGTCTCCACGAGGGTGAAGGCGTCGGGGAGCGGGAGCGCGCCGGCGACCGCGAGGGCCGTGTACCAGCCCATCGAGTTGCCGATGACGCAGGCGACGTCGACGTTCGCGAGGGCGTCGGCGTCCGCCAGCGAGGCCGCCATCGTGAGGATCGACGCGTTCTCGCCGGCGACGTGCAGCCGCGAGGAGTAGCTCGGGGCGGCGTCCATCGCCGACGGCGTGGGCCGGCCGAGAGCGGCGCGGAATGCGTCGGCGGCGAGCAACGACGGGCCCGGCGGGGAGCGCCCGAGCGAGCCGAGGAGGTCACGGGTGTAGCTGCCCCGGCCGGGACAGACGACGGCGATGCGCTTCATGCGCCGGTCCTCGCTTCGGAGGGGGAGAGGACGGGGGCGGGGCCCGCGAGGGCGAGGGCGGCCGCGATGATCTCGGCCTCCTGGACGAGCACGAGGTTCGCCGCGCCCGCGAGGGGCACGTACACGTCCGCGCCCGCGACGCGCGCCATGTCGGCGGTCACGCCGGCGTCGATCAGCGCGGTGAAGATGCCCTCGGAGAGGCCGCCCGTGGCGCGGCACTCGTCGACCACGAGCACGCGGCCGGTGGCGCGCACCTCGCGCACGAGGTCCTCGACGGGGAGGGGGAGCACCCACCGGAGGTCGAGCACGCGGCAGCGGAGGCCGTGCTTCGCCTCGAGCACGCGGGCGGCCCGGAGGCTCATCCAGAGCCCGTTGGCCCAGCTCACGATGGTGAGATCGGCGCCGTCCCCGTAGGTGCGGCCCGAGCCGATGGGGACGTGGTGATCGGGGGGAGGGTAGGGGGCGGCCCAGGCGCCGTCGCCATCCTCGTACAGGTCCCGCGTCATGTAGAGCGCGATCGGCTCGAGGTAGAGGCACACCGCGCCGTCGACCTTCGCGGCGGCGGCGCACGTGCGCAGCATGGCCGCGGCGTCGTCCCCGCGCGCCGGCGAGGCGATGACGAGCCCCGGGATGTCCCGCAGCGCGGCGATCGAGTTGTCGTTGTGGAAGTGCCCGCCGAAGCCCTTCTGGTACGCGTACCCCGCGATCCGGCAGACCATCGGGTTCTTGAACTGCCCGTTCGAGAAGTACTGCAATGACCCGGCCTCGCCCCGGATCTGGTCGCACGCGTTGTGGAAGTACGCGAGGTACTGGATCTCGGGGAAGGGGAGCTGCCCCGCCTGGCCCGCGCCGAGCGCCATGCCGAGGATCGTCTGCTCGTCGAGGAGCGTGTCGATCACCCGCTCGGCGCCGAAGCGCTTCTGGAGCTCCGCGGTGACGTGGTAGACGCCGCCCTTCTTCCCCACGTCCTCGCCGAAGAGCAGGGCCTCGGGGTAGCGGGCGAACAGGTCCGCGAGCGCACGGTTGATCTGCACCGCGAGGTGCCGGGGCTTGTCGTCCTCCGGGAGCGCGCCGTGGTGGATCCGCTGCCGCTCGGCGGCGGGCGCGGGCCGTGTCGCCTCCTCGCGCACCCGGTCGGGGTGGCGCGGCGCGAGCGGTGCCATGATCTCGGCGCGGGTGGTGAGCTTCGGGCGGCGGATGGCCTCCTCGCCGAGCGCGGCGATGCGGGTCCGCGCCTCCTCGTAGATCGCGACGACCGCCTCCGGGGTGAGCCACCCCTCGGACACGAGGAGCCGCGCGGTGCGCAGCAGCGGATCCAGCGCCTCCGCGGCCGCGATCTCCTCGGGGCTGCGGTAGGTGGCCTCGACGTCGGAGCCGGCGTGTCCCAGCAGGCGCACCGTGCGGACGTGGAGGAGGCACGGGCGCCGGTACGTGCGCACCCAGCGGGCGGCGGCCTCGGCGGCGTCGGCAACGTCGGGGAGATCGAGGCCATCCCCCGCGACGTACGCGAGGTTGGCGCGGTGGGCGTACTGGGTCGCGATCCAGCCCTCGGGCGTGGGCGTGGAGATGCCGATGCCGTTGTCCTCGCAGACGAACAGGACGGGGCAGTCCTTGCCCTGGTGCGCGTGCCACTCGGCCGCGTTGATGGCGCCGGCGGCGGTGGAGTGGTTGGCCGAGGCGTCCCCGAACGTGACGACGACGATGCGATCGTCCGGCGCCGCGCGCCCGTCCGACCGCGGGAGGCCGAGCCGGCGGCCGCGCTCGATCGCGAGGGCCATGCCGACGGCCTTCGGAAGATGCGAGGCGATCGTGGACGTCTGCGGGGGGATGGCGAGCGGGAAGCTCCCGAACACCTTGTGGCGACCCCCGGCGATGGGCTCGTCCTTCGAGGCGGCGAGGCCGAGGAGGATGTCCATCAGCGGGGTGGCGCCCGGCACCTGGCGCCCGCGCTCGATGAAGAACGCGCCGGAGCGGTAGTGCAGGAAGGCGGGATCGTCGGGACGCAGCGCCGCGGCGACGGCGGCGTTGCCCTCGTGACCGCTCGACCCGATGGTGTAGAAGCACTCGTTGCGCGCCTTGAGGGCACGCGCCGCGAGGTCGAGGTGGCGGCTCTCCACCTGGGTCTCGAACAGGGCGATGGCCCGCCGGGCGGTGAGCGCGGTGCCCTCGCGCACCGGCGCGTCGAGCGCGGAAGGCAGCCCGGTCACCTCGGCGCGGGGCGGCCCCGCGGGCAGCGCCCGGAGCTGGGCGACGAAGTTGGAGTCGACGATACCGGCGCGGTTGACGGCCATGCGGGATCCTTCGCCCGGGGGGGAGTGGGCGGGACGGCGACCTAACCCGTGGGGCGTGGGGCGGCGTCGGAGCAGGCGTACGACCGGTCGGGCGACCGACGCGGGGCGCGGGGCCCGGCACCGGGTCGCTCCCGCGCCCCGATGCCGACCACGCCCCCGGGGCGCTCCCGTACCGTGCGGGCGCTCGGGTGCTATGAGGTCGAGCCGCGAGGTCGTCCATGATGCGCGCGATGCCGTTCGTACTCCTGCTCACGAGCTGCGGTCGGGTTGGGCCCGGCGGCGCGGGTGACACGGGCCCGCGTGCCGATGGGCTCACGACGATCGGCGTGACGCCGGGCGTGCAAGTCCGGGCGATCCGGCTGCGTGATGGGGCGTTCGAAGCCGAGCTCCCCTGGGCGGGGCTCCGCGGGCGGTTCGACGGCGCGGGCGTGCGCTTCACCGGGGAGGACGGCGCGCCCGCCCTGGGCCTCGCCTTCGCGGCGTGGGGCCGAACGGGCGCGATGACCCGCGCGGCGCCGGCCGAGCCCGCGATCGGCGCCTGTGCGTCGCAGGAGGATCCGTCCGGCGGCTGCGTGCGTCGGCTCGAGTACGCCCGCGGGGCCGTCACCGAGTGGTGGGTGGGCCTCGGCAACGGCGTGGAGCAGGGCTGGACCGTCTCCGAGGCGCCGCCGGGTCGAGGCGCCCTCGTCTTCGAGGTGGCCGTCGACCAGGCGAGCTCGCTCGACGCCGCCGGCCCTTCGCTCGCGATCACCGACGCGCGGGGCCAGGCGTGGACCGTCCGCGGGGTGTCGGCATGGGATGCGCGCGGCGCGCCGCTCGACGCCGACGCGCGCTTCGAGGACGGGGCGTTGGTCGTGGAGGTGGACGACGCGGGCGCGGCGTACCCAGTGACGGTCGACCCCATCTACGAGACGGCGAACTGGACCTTCATGGGCGCGTCGTGGGGCCGCTTCGGCCGGGTCGTCGCCAACGCGGGGGACGTGAACGGGGACGGGTTCGAGGATGCGCTCGTCTCGGCGGACTACGGGCGCGGGCGGGGGCAGGTCTTCCTGTACCTCGGCTCGGCCGCGGGCCTGTCGGGCTCGCCGGATGCCACGCTGACGGGCGAGTCCACGAGCGACGAGCTGTCGAGATGCGCGGGTGCCGGCGACGTGAACGGCGACGGCTACGACGACGTGATCGTCGGCGCGTACCAGGCGAACGGGTACCTCGAGGGCCGGGCCTACGTCCACCTGGGCGGACCCTCGGGCCTCGACGAGGAGGCCGCGGTCACGCTCGACGCGCCGTCGGGCGCCGACACGTTCGGCGTCACGGTGGCCTCCGCGGGGGACGTGAACGGCGACGGCTACCTTGACGTGATCGTGGGCGCGACCACGTCGGCGACGGCCTACGTCTACCACGGGGGTGCGTCCGGACCGTCGACGACGCCGAGCACGACGCTCAGCCGAGCCACCGGCGTCGGCTTCGCGGGCAGCCTCGCGGGCGCCGGCGACGTGAACGGAGACGGCTACGACGACGTGATCGTGGGCGCGTACGGCGTCTCGAGCAACGCGGGCGCCGCGTACGTGTACCACGGGAGCGCGACGGGCCTCACCACCACGGCCTCCACGACCCTGACCGGCGTGGCGTCCTCCTACTTCGGGATGGACGTCGCGGGGGCGGGAGATGTCGATGGGGACGGCTACGACGACGTGGTCGTCGGCGCGAGCGGCTACTGGTCCTCGTTCGGAGGTGCGTTCGTGTACCTCGGGAGCGCCTCGGGCGTCTCCACCGCCGCGGCCACCAGCATCCGCGGGGAGGCGGCGGACAACTACTTCGGACGGCGGGTCGCCGCCCTCGGGGACGTCGACGGCGACGGCTACGACGACATCGCCGTGGGCGCGTACGGGTACGACGCCTTCACCGGCCGCGCCTACGTGTTCCCGGGGAGCGCCTCCGGCACCGCCACCGCGGCCGCCACCACGCTCACCGGGGTGGACGCCTACGACTACTTCGGGACCTCGCTCGCCGGCGTCGACGCGGACGGGGACGGCTCGCCCGACCTGCTCCTGGGGGCCATGGGCTACGAAGACAACGGCGGTGGGGTCTGGCGCTACGCCGGCTCGTCGGCCGGCATCTCGTCGAGCGCGACGGAGGCGCTCGAGACCCCGGTGTCCGAGGTCTGGCACACCACCGTCGCCGCGGCGGGTGACGTGAACGGGGACGGCTACCCGGACATCGTGGTGGGGTGCATGTATTGCGCGTACCCGTCCGGAAAGGTCTACGTCTTCCAGGGCGGATCCGCGGGCCCGTCGGAGGATCCCGACGCCACGCTCGTCGGCTCGAGCGCGTCCGCGTACACCTACTTCGGCTCGGCCCTCGACGCGGCGGGTGACGTGAACGGCGACGGCTACGGCGACCTCGTGGTGGGCGAGTACGGGTACGCGTCGAGGGCGGGGATCGCCTGGATCTACCAGGGGAGCGGCGCGGGGCTGGGCGAGACGCCCACCACCTCCGTCGCGGGCTCCGCGGAGATCCAGCTCGGCTACGCGGTGGCGGGCGCCGGCGACGTGGATGGGGACGGCTACGACGACGTGGCCGTGAGCGCCCCCGGGTACGCCTACGGCGCCGGGCGCGTGTACCTCCACGCGGGGGGCGCCGACGGGCTCGACACGGCGGCCGCCGTGAGTCTCACCGGTGGCGCCCGCTACGACGCCTTCGGGCAGAGCATCGCCGGCGGCGATGTCGACGCCGACGGCTACGCCGACCTGGCGGTCGGCGCGATCGGCGCCGCCTCGGATGCAGGCCGGGTGGCGGTCTTCCACGGCTCCCCATCCGGCCTCACGAGCGGCGCCACCACGACCTTGACGGGCGGGTCGGCCGAGGACGGGCTCGGGAGCCGCGTTGTCTTCTGTGACGTGGACGGCGACGGCTACGACGATCTCCTGGCCGGGGCGTCGGGGTACGACGCGGGCGCGGGCGCGATCTACGTCCACGTGGGGACCGTGTACGGGACCTACCCGACGGCCGACACGACCCTCACCGGGTCGGCGGACGACGGTCTCGGAAGCCTCATCGCCTGCGCGGGGGACGTGGACGCCGACGGGGACGAGGAGATGGTGGGCGCGTTCTTCGGGACCGAGGATCAGGGCGAGATCCACCTCTTCCTCGGGAGCGCCGGGGGCCTCGGGTCGAGCCCGAGCGTCGAGCTCGTCGGGGAGCAGACGTTCAGCTACCTCGGGGAGTCGCTGGCGGGCCCGGGCGACGTGAACGGGGACGGCTTCGACGACGTGCTCGCCGGTGGGAACGAGATCGCGTGGTTGTACCGTGGTTACGACGTCGACGCCGACATGGACGGCCACGCGGACTCCGTCGACTGCGACGCCGCGGACACGGGGGTCGGCGGGCCGACCGAGTCGTTCCCCGACGTCGACGGGGACGGCTACGGCGACGCGTCGGCGGCCACCACCGACTGCACGGTCCCCACGGGGAACGTGTACGTAGGCGGCGACTGCGACGACGGCGACGCGAGCGTCTCCCCGGTCACCTCGGAGACGTGCGACGGCGTCGACGACGACTGCAGCGGCGTGGCGGACGACGGCCTGGCCACGAACACCCTCTACGCCGACGCCGACGGCGACGGGTACGGGGACGAGGGCGCGTCGATCGAGACCTGCTGGCCGACGCTGTCCGGCTACACGAGGGACGCGACCGACTGTGACGACGGCGACGCCGCCGCCTCCCCCGCCGCGACGGAGGTCTGCGACGGCAGGGACGACGACTGCGACGGGACTGCCGACGAGGACGGCGCGAGCGGCTCGGCCACGTACTACCTGGACGCGGACGGCGACGGGTACGGCCTCTCCGGCTCCAGCCGGGACGCCTGCGACGCACCCTCCGGCTACGTGGCCGACGCCTCCGACTGCGACGACGCGTCCGCGTCCGTCCACACCGGCGCATCGGAGACCTGCGACGGGGTCGACCAGGACTGCGACGGAGAGACCGACGAGGGGGTGACCACCCCCTTCTGGAGGGACGCGGATGGCGACGGCTACGGCGACGCCTCCGAGCCCGCGGAGGCGTGCGCGCTCGCCGACGGGTACGCCGCGAACGCGGAGGACTGCGACGACACCGCGTCCAGCGCTCATCCCGGGGGCGCCGAGAGCTGCGACACGCTCGACAACGACTGCGACGGCGAGACCGACGAAGGGGTGACGCCCACGTGGTACCGCGACGCGGACGGCGACGGCTTCGGGAACGTCGCGGAGGCGGCGGCGGCGTGCGTGCCTCCCGAGGGCCACGTGTCGAGCGCCGAGGACTGCGACGACACCGACGGGGAGACCCATCCGGGCGCCATCGAGCAGTGCGACGAGGCGGACGACGATTGTGACGAGCAGGTCGACGAAGGCGTCGTCCCGACCTGGCACCGCGACGCCGACGGCGATGGCTACGGCAGCGCCACGGAGACCGTGGCCGATTGCGACCCCGGCTCGGGTTGGGTGTCCGACGACACCGACTGCGACGACGCGGACCCCAGCGTGGCCGCCTGCCCCGAGGAGCCCCCCGCGGACACGGACGTAGACACGGGAGCGGACGTAGACACGGACCCGCCCGAGGGGTGCGGCTGCGCGAGCAGCTCCGGTGCGCAGAGCGCGCTCGTCGTGCTGGCCCTCGTGCTCGCGGCCGGCACGCGGCGGCGTCGAGCCCCCCGCTCGGTCTCGACCGGGGGGCTCGATCGGCAGCCTCGAATCGAGGTCGACAACCGATAGGGCGGAGAGTCGGTCGCGCCGGAGCCTCCCCCCGCGTCGGAGCACAGCTCCACCCGCGTCGCGCTCCGACAACAGGTGGCTCCGGGCGTTGCGGGGCGGAGCCCCGCCCCACGAACACCCCCGTCCAGCATCACCGGGCTTCGGTCCACGCCGGGGGGAGGAACGCGAGGAGGCGCGCGGGCCGGGTGGTCGGGAGGCGATCCACCTCGAGGAGCGCGAAGCCGGCGCGCTCGAAGCGCACGGCCCCGGTGGGCGCGCCGAGGAGGCGACCGCACAGGTCTCCCATCGTGGGCTCGTGGCCCACCAGCAGCGGATCCTGGCGGCGGGAGCAGGCCATGAGGATCGGATCGATGCTGCCGAGCGCGAGGGCGTCCAGCGCGATGCACGGGACGTGCGGGAAGCGCGCGTGGACCGAGGCCGCCGTCTGCGAGGTGCGGACCAGCGGGCTGTGGAGGATGCTGCCGGGGGCCCAGCCGCCGGCGATCAACGTGTCGAGCACGTTCTCGAGCTGGAGCCAGCCCTCCTGGGTGAGCTCGCGGTCGAAGTCGGTGGCGGCCGAAGCCTGCGCGATGCCGTGGCGGAGGAGCGAGATGCGCACGGATCAGCCGAAACGGGGTTGCGCAAGGGCCACCCCGGCGGCGCGGGCGGCGCGCGCGACGGCGGTGACCAGGTTCATGTCGCTCGCCATGTCGGCCACCATGTGCGCGGCCCCGATGGGAACGGCGGGATCCACGGCGACGCGGGCGGCGCAGAGCAGCGCGAGCACCTCCTCGCGGGGGGTGCCGGCGGCGCGGGCCTCGGCGACCGCGCGGGTCGTGACCGCGAGGCACTCCTCCGCCCGGCCGGCATCGGCGAGGGCGCCCGCCTTGCGCACGAGGGCGGCGGCGCGCTCGGCGCCGGTGAGCCCCGCGATCAGCGCGTCGTCGGGCTGATCGGCGAGCGTCGCATCCCGCGCGCGCTCCTGGGCGGCGGCGCGCGTGGCCGCCACGCCGGCGAGGATCGACGCGTGAAGGCCCCTTAGCTGGGCGACCCCGTCGACATCCCCGGCGCGCTTCGCGAGCTGGACGGCGGCGGCGGCGGCGCGCTCCGCCTCGTCGAGCCGACCCAGCTCCCGCAAGGCCTGGGCGCGGTACGCGGCGCCGCGGGCCTCGAGCGCAGGACGGTCGGGCGCGCGCACGTCCTCGGCCGCGGCCACCGCCCCGGCCCAATCCCGACGACGGAGCGCGGCGAAGGCGGCAAGGGCGGCTTCCTCGGCGGTCATCCCGCCCCCTTATGCCGGCCAGAGGCGATTGACAGCCGGCTCGGCCTAACCCGTGGTCACCCTCGGGGGCGCGCCGGACCACGATGCAAGTGAGGCTCTCCAGGTGTCAACAGGCGGCTGACGATCGTACGTCCTTCATTTATACCGAGGACTGATGCAGGTCGTGTTCGCTGGACACGGGCGCGATGGCCGCTTTCCCTTGGTCCCGGTTACAGTGATTTCGGAGGTCGAAGTGCCTCTAAGTAACCCGTCGCTGACGTGCATCGGAAGGAGGTTTCCGAATATGTCCCTGGGCCCCAGGGGAAGTATCGTGTCCGCGCCAGCTGGATATGCGGAGACCCAACAAGAAACTCCCTCGCAGATCACGGTGATTTCCAACGTTACGTCCATCTGATCTGGGGTATGCCTCCGTACCCAATCAAGTTGACCGTGCAATTTGTGAACGATACCATTCAGTTGGGCTGATTGAGGGCCGTTCAGAAGTGCGTCTTCGCCGTAGTTCGCCAGGCTGATGTTGACATTGATGTACCGTTTCAGGTTTTCAAGATCATCTACGGAGTCGCAGGCGTCGCCTTTCCCGTCGAGATCGTCGTCATTTTGATCGGGATTTGGCGTAAATGGGCAATTGTCTTCGTCATCCTCGATACCGTCCAGATCGTTGTCAGGTTCAGTGGTGGGTACCTCGACTCTAAATATTTCCGACGTGAAATTGCAGGCGGCGTCGGGCGGATCTATCGCCACGCCGGAGCCGGTGACCTGAACGGTGTAGAGGCCTGGCGCGAGATACTGATGGGTTTCGGTTGGCGGGGTCGTGGTGAAGCTTCCGACGGAGAAAGAGGAATCGCCCCAATTGACTTGATAGTCCCATGCGCAAAGAGCGGTTCCGCTGGTCGTGAAGGTGACCGAGAAGAATCCGGTTGGCGAGCAGATGGCGCCTGGGTCCAGGCACTCCGCCGGTTCGGACTGTGCGAGCGCCGGAAGAGAAAACGCGACGATACCGATAAGCGATAGGATGATCGGCGGGCCGGCAGGCCGTATCGCATGCCGATTTGCCCGTACTTTCTTCACATGGCCCCCTTGGTTGTTGAAGAGCGACGTTTGCGAGCGTAGTTCGACCGCCGGCTTTCGCTCGTGCTCGTCCATGGTGGTACCGGTGAATTACTCACCAAACGGGGGCCTGGAGGGTGTGACCAGAGCGGCAGGCCTCCCTGCAACGCGGCCCGGCCCCGCCCGGGCCGGTCCCGCCCGGCTCGGGGGGCGGACCGACGCGCCGTGCGCGGAGCTTTGAGGGGGGCCGACGGCGCCGTCCGCGGCGGCGGGCCGCCCGTTCGATCTACCCGAGCACGGACAGCGCGACCTCGGCCGCGCGGGCCTCGATCTCGGGCGGGAGCGCGACCTCGCCGGGGGGGAGGGTGCGCGTGGCGAGCCACTCGAGGCCGAGCCCGAGCACCGCGAAGTGGAGGAGCACGGGCTCCTGCGAGCCGCTGTTCATCACGATGTTCAGCGGGTTGCCGCCAGCGAGCACGACGAGCTTCGGGCCGCCCGGGAGGCGGTAGCCGACGACGCGCGGCCCCACCTGGTCGACGCTGTCTGCCTCGGCCTCCAGGCCCTCGATGTCGATCTCGTCGGCGCCGTGCCCCGCGTTGATCAGCACCGCGCCGTCGCGCGCCTCGCGCAGGAGCGACAACGGGAGGCTGTGGCGCGCGCCGCCCGCGGTGACGAGGACCTGGGCGCGCCGCACGGCGTCGATCGCCGGCGGGGTGTGGAAGCCGTCGTAATGCGCGATGAGCCGGCGCACGGGGTCGACGTCGATGACCTCGACGCTGGCGCCGCCCGCGCGCGCATAGGCGGCGACGCCCGCGCCGACCGCGCCGTAGCCGACCACCATCACCCGCCGCCCGGCGAGGTGGCAGCCGGTCAGCGCGGTGTAGGACTGCCAGAGGCCCTCGCCGACGCCGTGTCGGTTCTCGACGGCCGGCTTCAGGCGCCCGTCGTTGATGTTGAGGACCGGGAAGGGGAGGGCCGGGCCGGCGCGCAGGCGCGAGATGCCCGAGCGGGTGATCTCGACCCCGGCGCGCGGCCGCCGGCCCGCCGCGACGAGCCGGGAGCCGAGCGCGAAGCCCACGTCGGCGAACAAGGCGGGATCGGCCTCCACGGTGGCGTCGAGCCCGTCCTGGATGCCGCCGCCCGAGTAGACCTCGACGCCCAGGTCGCGGAGGAAGGCCACCACCGCGGGGTCCGTCGTGACGGGGTTGGCGGCGGAGCAGATCCACCGGCCGCCGCCGAGGGTGAGCTCGCGCACGATCGTCGCGGTGAGCGTGGTGAGGTGCAGGTGGAGGCCGACCGTGAGCCCCTCGAACGGGCGGGTCGCCGCCCAGCGGTTGCCGAGCACGGAGAGGATCGGGAAGAACGTGTCGATCCGGCCGAGCTCGGCCAGGACGCGGGCGGTGTCGGGCATGTCGGCGTCTAACTCCGCGGGGGGCGCCGACCCACCCTCCGGGACGTGCTTCCCCGTGCAGGGATGCGCGGGCGCGTTAGGCGCGGGCGTGGAGTAGTGCCGCATGCGTCGAACGAGCTCGTTCCCCCTCTCGTTCCGCCTCTCGATGGGCCTCGCGCTCGCCCTGCTCGGCCCGGCGTGCACCGGCGCGGCCTGCGGGGCGGGCACCCAGCTCGTCGACGGGACCTGCGTGGCCGTCGGAGCCGGGGACACCGACGCGTCGGAAGACACCGACCGCCCGTCCGACGGCGGCGATCCGCCGATCATCCTCTCGTTCGACGCAGAGGAGGCCGATCTCACCGCGGGCGGCTCGGTCACCTTCGTGGCCGTGGTCGAGGACCCCCAGGGCGCCGAGGACGTGGCGCTCGGCGCGCTCGTCACCGCCGGCGGGGAGACCTTCGGCACGTTCGAGCCCGATGGCGAGAGCCGCTGGACCATCGAGGTCTCGTGGGAGGCGCTCCAGGAGCTCGGCCCCATCGACTTCGCCGAGGAGGATCAACGCGCGTTCGTCGCCCACTTCGTCGATCGCTCGGCCAACATCGACGAGGAGACGGCCTCGCTGCGCCTGCACTGCGGGGGGATCGCGGCGTGCTCCGGCGTGTGCACCGACATCCTCAACGACGCCGAGAACTGCGGCACCTGCGGAAACGTGTGCGACACCTGCACCACCGGCCAGTGCCTCGCCTACGAGTGCGTTGCCGGCGCGACCACGTGTGACGAGGCCTGCGCCAACGTGGGGCTCGCCTGCGGCGGGGACGCCTGCAGCGGCGGCACCACCACCGGCTACATGATCGGAGACGGCGACGACACCTGCGACGCGTTCACCGTCTACCGCCTGGTCGACGAGTGCGACACGCCCTTCATCGAGGGCTACGAGCTGTTCGGGAAGTGCTGCTGCGCCAGCTGAGGGCGTGACGGTCACGCTCTGAACGCGCCGTCGTCCGCGCCGGCCAGTCCCCTGCGCCTATCTTGACGCCTGGGGGTGAACGATGTTGACGCTGTGGATCCTGGGCTGTGCCCTGCGCGGCCCGGTGCCGCACGAGGTGGATCTCGCCGACCTGGCCCCGCTCGCGCCGGCCGGGCTCCAGGCGCTCCAGGACGAGGAGCACGCGCTGTCCGTCGCGCGCACGCTGCACGCCGGCGCCGAGGAGGAGGAGAAGCGGGCCGCCGATCGTGTCGAGGAGGCGCGGAATCGGCGGAAGCAGGAGAAGCTCGAGTTCGACGTGGCGTCGGCCAACCTCGACGCCGCCGAGGAGAGCGGGGACGCGTCACGGCGGGGCCTGGCGAGGGGGTACCTGGAGGAGGCGCGGCGGCAGCGGGAGGCCGCGGAGGCCGCGGAGCGCTGGCAGGAGCTCTCCCTGGACGCCGCGAGGCAGGAGACCCGGTTGGCGGAGGCGCGCGTGACGCTCCGGGAGGCCGAGCTGGAGATGGCGCGGTTCGAGCTCGTGGCGACCGCGGAGCAGGGGCGCGGGTACATGCGCAGCGACTTCACCGAGCAGCTCCGCAACGCGCAGCAGCGGTACGACGAGGCCCAGCGCGCCTACGACGAGGCCTCCGAGCGGGCGTTGCGGGCCTACGACCAATGGAAGCAGCTCGATCTCGGCACGCAGGGTTAGGCTCGGGCTCCACCGAGAGCTTCTCCATGCACTACCGCCAGATGGGCCGCACCGGCCTCCGCGTCTCCTCGATCTGCCTGGGCGCGATGACCTTCGGAGAGGCGCCCACCGGCTTCATGGCCGGAGTGGGATGCGACGAGGCCACGTCGCGGGCCATCCTCGATCGTTCGTTCGACGCGGGGGTCAACTTCGTCGACACGGCGGATGTCTACGGCAACGGCCTCTCCGAGGAGATCGTGGGCCGCTGGATGAAGGAGCGTCGGGACCGCGTGGTCCTCGCCACCAAGGGCCGCTTCACGATGGGGACCGGCCCCAACGACAAGGGCCTCTCCCGGCTGCACATCAAGCAGGCGGTCGAGGCGAGCCTCCGTCGGCTCGGCACCGACTACATCGACCTGTACCAGACGCACATGCAGGACGTGCGCACCCCCATCGACGAGACCCTCGAGGCCCTCGATCGGCTCGTGCAGGAGGGGAAGATCCTCTACACCGGCTGCTCCAACTACACGGGCTACCGCCTCGTGGAGAGCCTCTGGGCGGCCGAGCGGACCCGCTCGGCGCGCTACGACTGCCTCCAGGCGCAGTACAGCCTGCTCGTCCGCGATCCCGAGCGCGAGCTGCTCCCGGCCTGCGAGGCCTTCGGGATGGGGTTCATCGCGTGGAGCCCGCTCGCGTCGGGGCTCCTCTCCGGCAAGTACCGCCGCGACATGCCGGCGCCCCAGGGCAGCCGCCTCGCCACCTGGGCGGACACGATGAAGCGCCTCGATCGCGAGGGGAAGTGGAAGGTGGTCGAGGCGCTCGCGTCGTGCGCGTCGGAGATCGGCACCTCCCCCGCCACGCTCGCCCTCGCCTGGGCGCTCGCGAAGCCCGGCCTGACCTCGGTGATCATCGGCGCCCGGACCGTCGAGCAGCTCGACGCCAACCTCGCCGCCGACGCGCTCACCGTGCCGCCCGAGATCCTGGCGCGGCTGGACGCGGCGTCGAAGCCCGAGGAGTGGGGCTATCCGTACGACTTCATCGCGCAGGTGGACGGCCGCTGGTAGCGGGGCCCTCCGGACGTACGGCGAGTCCGCGTCGGTAGCCTCGCGGCCCCGGGCCTCCGAGGGCCTCTAGAGCTTGATCCGCCCGTCCCACACCTCGGGGCCGAGGTAGGTCACGACGAGGTCGGCGCCGGCGCGGCGGATGGACACCAGGGTCTCCCGCGCGGCGCGCGCGAAGTCGATGCGGCCGGACTTCCCGGCCTCCTTGAGCATCGCGTACTCGCCGCTCACCTGGTAGGCGACGATGGGGAGGTCGTACCGGCGGCGGGTCTCCGCGATGAGGTCGAGGTTGGTGAGCGCCGGCTTGATCATCAGGAGGTCGGCGCCCTCGTGCACGTCGGCGTCGATCTCGCGCATGGCCTCGCGGCGGTTCGCCGGGTTCATCTGGTAGCCGCGGCGGTCGCCGTGCTGGGGCGCGCTCTCGGCGGCCACGCGGAAGGGGCCGTAGAACGCCGACGACATCTTGGCGGCGTACGACATGAGCAGCGTGTACGTGTGGCCCGACTCGTCGAGCGCCTTCCGGATGGTGGCGACGCGGCCGTCCATCATGTCGCTCGGACAGACGACGTCGACGCCGGCCTCGGCGAGCATCACCGACATCTTCGCGAGGTGGGCGACCGACTCGTCGTTCTGGACCATGCCGTCCCGCCAGATGCCGCAATGGCCGTCGGGCGTGTAGGAGCAGAGGCACACGTCGGCCATCACGGTGATGCCGGACCCCTTGAGCGAGTGCGCCGCGCGCGCCACGAGCCCATTGGGATCGGCGGCGTGGTGGAGGCCCTTCTCGGGGGGCACGCCGAAGAGCATGAGGGCTTCGGCGCCGCCGGCGCGGGCGCGTTCGGCCTCGACGGCCACCTGGTCGACGGAGAGCTGCCACATGCCGCCGTCCTCGGGCACCTCGCGCCGGATCCCCGCGCCTTCGACGACGAAGTACGCGGGGACGAGCGCGCGGGCGGGCACGTCGGTCTCGGTGAAGAGGCGGAGGAGCGACTCGGTGCGGCGGAGGCGGCGGAGGCGTTGCATCCGCCCGATTATCCACTCGTCCCGCCGCCCGTCGCCCCGTCACGTCACCGCGGCGTCAAGCCGCGGGGGAGCTGTCGCCGGTGGGGCGCTCCGACCACGCCAACCGGGCCCGATCGGCGCCGGCGAGCGCGAGATCGGTGAGCGCCCCGTACACGCGCGCCCAGGCGGCCTCGTGCTCGGCGGTCCACCGCTCGCCGCAGAGCTCGGCGAGCGTGGCGATCAGGCTCTCGCCGACCATCGGGTACATCTCGTCGGTGACGCCGTAGCCGATGTGCTTCGCGCCCATCGCGCCCATCGTCTGGGCGAGCCACTCGCCGTCCTCGATGTGGTCGAGCGCCGCGACGATGGCGTCCTGGAGCATGCGGGCCTGGTTGTCCCCCGAGTTGCGGCCGAACAGGGGCCTCACCTGGGGATATCGTTCGAAGAGGATCTCGTAGAATCGTCGGGTGATGACGGGCTCGCGCTCGGCGGCCCAGCCGATGGATTCGAGGAGGAGGCCCTTGTCGTCAAGGGAGTGGTCGTTCATGGGGTGCTCCTGAAAGCGGGCAACCTGGTATCACGAAGTCCTGATATAGCCACCGCGGTCGGGCCCTGGAGGGTGCATTGCAGCTCACTGAACGAACGGACCTCGCGCTCCGCCTCCTCCTCTACCTGGCGGTCCACGACAACGTCCGCGTGACCGTCGGCGTGATCGCGCAAGCGTACGGGGCTTCGGAGGCGCACCTCTCCAAGGTGGCCCAGGCGCTGGTGCACGCCGGGTTCGTGGACACCACGCCGGGGCGCGGCGGCGGCGTCCGCCTCGTCCGACCCGCCACGGAGATCCGCGTGGGCTCTGTCGTCCGGGCCCTCGAGCCCGTCGTGATCGTGGACTGTCTCGCGCCGGACGGCGGCACCTGCCCCGTCGAGGGGGCATGCGGGCTCCAGCCCGCGTTGAAGGCCGCGCGGGACGCGTTCCTCGGGGTGCTCGACGGCGTGACGCTGGCGCAGGCGGCGGTGCAACGGACGGCCCTGCGGGCGCGGCTCGATTCAGGACTCTCGAAGTCCAGATAGAGCTCGCCGCAAACGCGCCCCGCCTCCCGTCACGGCAGCGCGGTCAGCTCCCCCGTCCGACCGAGCCGGCCCACCTCGGCGAGGGTGGTCGCGCCGTGGCAGAGGGCCCGTCGGGCCCGGAGGAGGGCGCCGGGGGCGAGGCGATCGAAGTTCCGCACGGCGGAGGGGCTCGTGAACAGCACGTCGAAGGGGCCGGCGAGCGCGGCGAGGGCCGCGGCGGGGAGGGCGTCGGGACAGACCGTCCGGTAGAGCACCCAGCGGATCGCGTCCGGGCGCACGCGGAGCACCTCTTCGCCGCCGAGATCGGAGGTCGCGCAGAGGACGGGGCCGGGGCGCGCGGCGGCGGCGAGGGCGGCGCCCCCTCCCGGGACCTCCAGGTGGACCGGGAGCCCGGCGGAGACGAGCGCGGCGGAGGTGGCCGGCGCGAGCGCGAGCACCCGCCACGACGGGTCGAGGCCGACGCGGGCGAGGGGGGCGGCGGCGTGCGGGCTCGCGACGAGGAGGTCCGCGCCGGGGAGGGCGGGGCGCGGCGGGTCGAGCGCCACGAAGGCGAGGCACGGCGCGGGGACGGCGTGGGGGCCGAGCTTCTCGGCGAGGGCGAGCGCCTCGTCGGCGGCGCGGGTGACCAGGAGCGGGATCATCGCCAGCCCTCTATCCGGGGCCGTCGAAGCGCCCCCGGAGACGGCTACGCCGACGGGACCTCGCGCCCGTCGCGCGGGTAGAGGAGCACGCCCTCGCGCACCTCCTCCCAGGCGGCCAGCTCGCCCTTCCAGCCGTCGAGCAGGTCGCGCGGGCGCACCTTGCTCTCGAGGCCGACGCGCGCCTCCGCGGAGCCGCAGAGCAGGTCGATGGCGATGGGGGTGTCGACGAACTCGTAGGTCTCCGTGCGCCACCGGAAGTGGGTCGGCGCGGCGCGGAGCGCGGCCTCTAGCACCACGAGGCCGAGGAGGAAGCTCTCGAGCCGGTCGGGATCGGTCACGGTGACCTCGGTGCCGTGGCACACCTCGCCCGCGAACTTCTGGAAGCGCGGCTCGAAGGTGGCGGCGCGGAAGGCCACGCCCTCGAGCGCGTTGTCGATCGCGCCCTGCCGGCAGAGGCGCGTGAACGCGGCGGCGTCGAGCCACGGGGCGCCCACGAGGTGGAACGGGCGGGTGGTGCCGCGCCCCTCGGAGAGGTTGGTGCCCTCGATGAGACACATGCCCGGGTAGAGCAGGGCGGTCTCCAGCGTCGGCATGTTCGGCGAGGGGTACACCCAGGGGAGGCCCGTGGCGTCGAAGCGCCGCGTCGCATCCCAGCCCTGGCACCGCACGACCTCGATCTCGCAGGCGATGCCGAGGACGTCGCGGAAGTAGAGCGCGAGCTCGCCCATCGTGAGGCCGTGGCGCACGGGCAGCGGGTAGGCGCTCACGAAGCTCTCGAAGCCCGGCTGGACGATGTTGCCCTCGATGGTGATGCCGTCGATGGGGTTCGGGCGGTCGAGCACGATCACGCGCGTGCCGGTGGTGGCCGCGACCTCCATCAGGTACCCGAGCGTGGCCTGGTACGTGTAGTAGCGCGTGCCGATGTCCTGGATGTCGAAGAGCACGACGTCGAGGTCGGCGAGCAGGGCGGGATCGGGGCGGAGCGAGGCCGCGCTGTCACCGTAGAGGGAGACGACGGCGGGCCCGTCGTCCTCGCCGGCGACCGCGATCATGTCCTGCGCCGTCGCGTGCAGGCCGTGCTCCGGCGCGAACACGCGGCGCACCGGGATGCCGGCGCCGGCGAGGCGATCGAGGAGGTGATCGAGCGCGGGATCGACCGCGGTGTGGTTGCAGCAGACGCCCACCCGGAGCCCGGCGAGGCGGGACGGATCGTCGAAGAGCACGTCGAGCCCGGAGCGCATGCGGACCTCCGCGCGCCGGATATCCCGCGGGTCGCGTCGGTACACCCCCCACGCCGCCGCGGTCGAGGATGGCCGTGGCGCCGAGTACGGAGCCGACGTAGGGGGGCCGCATGGCCGACACGCCGCCGATCCGCCTCGTCATCGCCTCCACGTGGGAGGGCGCGCCCGCCGCGCCCGGCGAGCGCGTCACGCTGTTGCTCGAAGACGACGGGGAAACGCTCCGCGTCTCGGTCGACGCGCCGCGTCACGACGATCCGCCGCCCGACGCCCCGCCCGGACCGGTGTGGGGCCTCTGGGAGCACGAGGTGGTCGAGCTCTTCGTGCTCGGCCCCGACGAGACCTACACCGAGCTGGAGCTCGGTCCGCACGGCCACCACCTCCTCCTCCGGCTCGCGGGCCGGCGGAACGTCGTCGAGCGGATGCTCCCGGTGGACGCGCGGTGGGGCGATCGCGGGGCGGACGGGCGGTGGCGGGTCGACGCCGTGCTCCCGGCGGCGGTGCTCCCGCCCCGGCCGTGGCGCATCAATGCCTACACGATCCACGGGAAGGGGGGGGGCCGCCGCTACCTCGCCTGGTCACCGGCGCCCGGGGAGGCCCCCGACTTCCACCGCCTCGAGACGTTCCGCACGGTCCCCGGAATCGGGGCGACGGCATGAGGCGGAAGCTCGCTGTCGCGCTCCTTCTCTGCATGTCACTGCTCTCGGGGGTCGCCACTGCCGCGCCCGACGGCCAGCGGCGGAAGGGCGGCGGCGGCGGCCCGGCGGGTCTCCCGTTCCCGCGCACGCAGCTCCCCCGCGATCGCCGCGCGGTCGAGGCCCAACCCGACGATCCGCTCGCCTCCATCCAGCTCGCCGTCGACCTGGTCCGCGCCGGTCGGCCCGCCGAGGCGATCCCCTACTTCGGCTTCGCCGAGGGCACGACCGCGTTCGAGCGCGCCCTCCCGACGTACGCCGACGCGCTCCGGGAGGTCGGACGGGGGCGCGAGGCGGCCGAATTGCGGCGGGATCGAGGGGGGGAGGAGCCCAGCCTAAAAGCCGCGCTCGCGGTCGTCGCGGACCTCCAGGCGGCGGGCGATCGGCTCGGCGCGCTCGACGCCGTGGAGGAGGCCGAGGCCGCCTTTCCGGGTGCCGCGGTGGTGTTCGACTACGAAGCGGACGTGAGGCTCGACCTCGGGGAGGTCGCCGAGGCCGAGGCCGCCCTGGCGCTCGCGTGGCATCGCGGCGCCTCGACCCCCCGGCGGGTGCGCGTCGAAGCCCGGCTGCTGGCGCTCGCCGGCGACCAGGTCGCGGCGCTGGCGCTGATGGAGCCACGGGCGCACGGGAAGACCGCGAAGGAGGACGACGTGCACCTTCTGGGCTCGTTGTTGAACGCGACCGGGGAGGGGCAGCGCACGCTCGGAATCCTCGATCTTCCGCGGTGGCGTGCGTCGCAGACCCCCACGCTCCAGGCAATCCGGGTGGAGGCGCTCCTCGCGGCCGGCCGGACCGAGGAGGCGTTCGCGCTCTGTCGCACCGTGGCCGCCACCTTCGGCGACCACCGGCACGCCGTCCACGCCGAGGGGATGGTGCGCGCGGCGACCGGTCGGAGCTGCGTGGATCCGTAGCGGCGCGGGTGCGCGCACCGCGGGCCGATCATCGCGACCGCGTCGTCCTTGCGGCAGGAGACGCCCTCGGGGTAGGGGGCGCCCCAGGAACACCATGCACCTCTTCTCGTTGACGCTGCTGGCCGGGTGCGGGTGGTTCGAGCAGCCGGTGGCCCCCCCGGTGGCTCGCCCCTCGCTCGTGCTGGTCACCCTCGACACCACCCGGTGGGATCGTATCGGCGCCTATGGCTACGACAAGGCCCGCACCCCCACGCTCGACCGGCTCGCGCGAGAGGGCGCGCGCTTCGACCGGGCCTACAGCGTGGTTCCGCTCACGACCCCGTCGCACTCGTCGATGCTCACGGGGCTCTACCCGACCCGACACGGCGTACGCACGAACGGCGACGCGACCCTGCCCGCGGAGCTGACCACCCTGGCGGAGCGCCTCCGGACGGAGGGGTACCGCACTGGCGCGAGCGTGAGCGCCTTCGTGACGACCCGCATGTGGGGGCTCGACCAGGGCTTCGACGCCTACTTCGACACGTTGCCCGCGATGGCGGAGGGCGCCCGGAGCCGGTGGGGCCAGGAGCGCCCGGCGGATCAGGTGGTGGACGACGCGATCGGCTGGCTCGCGGAGGGCGGGGACGAGCCGTTCTTCCTGTGGGTCCACCTCTACGATGCCCACGAACCCTACGCCCCCCCGCGGAAGTGGGCGGAGGCGCTGCCCGGCCGCCCGTACGACGGCGAGATCGCCTTCGTGGACGAGCAGGTCGGGCGCCTGCGGGAGGCGGTGGACGCCCGGGCCCCGGGGCGAGCGGCGTGGATCGCGATTGCGGACCACGGGGAGGCCCTCTCGGCGGACGAGCCGGAGCACACGCACGGGCTCTTCCTGTTCGACGGGACGATGCGCATCCCGTTCATCGTCCGCCCGGCGACGCCGCTCGCGGAGCCGCGCGTCGTGCACGACGTCACGGTGAGCAACGTGGACGTCACCCCGACGGCGCTGGGGCTGCTCGGCCTCGCGCCGCTCCCCGACGTCGACGGATCGGACCTCACGCCCGCGATCCGCGGCGAGGCCATGGTGCGCGACGCCGTGTACATGGAGTCGCTCACCGCCTCCCAGCGCTTCGGGTACCACCCGGAGGTGGCGGTCGCCGAGGGGTCCCTCAAGCTGATGGACACGCCCAACGCCCGGCTGTTCGATCTCGCCGCCGACCCCCGCGAGAAGACCAACCTGGTCGCCGAGCGGCCCTCCGACGTGACGCGGCTCCGCGCGGTCGCCGAGGCCGTCATCGCCGCCACCGTGGCGCGGACGCAGAGCGGGGCCGTGCCCGCCGACGTCGTCGAGCAGCTCGCCGCGCTCGGCTACGTGGGCGCGGGTGCCGCGTCCGACCCGAAGTTCGACTCGCCCGTGGACGCGAAGGACAAGAACGCGACCATCCGCGCGCTCGAACGGGCCCGCGCACTCTCGCGGAAGCCCGAGACCGTGGACGACGCCGTCCGGGTCTACCGGGAGATCCTCGCGGAGGAGCCCCAGCTCGGCGAGGCGCTCCTCGCCCTCGCCCTGACGTTGGAGAAGGCCGGGAAGCGCGACGAAGCCATCACCCTGATGCAGGAGACGTTGAAGCTCACGCCCGAGTCCACGGTGCTCCACACCAACCTCGCCGCGCTGCTCGCCCGCGAGCGCCGCTTCGCCGAGGCCCTCGTCGAGATGGAGGCCTCGCTCGCCCTCGTGCCGACCGATCCCGCGGCGCGCGTCGGCGTACTGCGGATGATGCTCGCCCTGCGACGAGGGAACGACGCCCTGGCGCGTGGCCGGACCTGGCTCGCGGAGCCCGGGCGCCAGCCCGGCGTGCAGGCGGTGGTGGGCCTGCTCCTCGCGGACGGCGGGGATCTCGCCGAGGCGGAGCCCCTGCTCCGCGCGAGCCTGGAGGGCGGCGCCGCCCAGCCGCGCGTCCACGAGGTCCTCGCCCGCCTCGCCCTCTCCCGCGACGACACCGCGGCCGCGGAGGAACACATCCGCCTCGAGCTGGAGACGTCTCCCACGAACGCGGCCGCGCGGTGGGCGCGGGCGAACCTCCTCATGAGCCGCCAGGCGTGGGACGAGGCCGCCGACGAGCTCCGATTCATCGTGGAGACCGAACCGACGCAGCACGCGGCGCGCGTGAGGTGGGCGCAGGCCGTCTTCAACGCCGGGGACTACGACCTGGCCGCGCAGATCCTCGCGCCCGCCCGCATCGCGGCGCCCGACGATCCGCGCGCGATGATCCTCGACGCCAACCTCCTGTCCAAGCAGGGCAGAAAGGCGGAGGCCGAGCCGTTGGCGCGGAAGGCCCAGGCCCTGGCTCGCGCCGGGGGCGCGGCGCGGCCCCCAGGCACGGGGGAGCGCGCCGAGGATCCCTTCGGCGAGGCCCCCGTGGACGACGCCGGGGCGCGCGCGGGGGAGGTGGCGCCGACCGCCCTCCCGCAATCGTTGCGGTAGGCCGGCCGCCCGCCCTCGCGGGCTCCCAAAACCGGACGAGGCGACCCCATGGGGCCGCCTCGCGAGGGGAAGGCCCGCGGATGCGGGCCTCCGACCGATCAGAACGTGGTGCCGTACCCGTAGATCAGGTTCGTGTAGTAGTAGCCTTCGTAGTAGTAGTCCTCGTAGCCGCCGTAGAAGGACAGGTCGCCGCTCGACTCGTCCCAGGACCCGAGCCAGCTCGGGCTCCAGTAGGAGTAGTAGGCGTCGTAGTACATGACGACGGGGTACTCGCCGTAGCCCTCGAGGTAGTAGTACGGGGCGAACCCGAGGGTCCAGACGAAGTCGGTCTCGTTCTTCACGCACGAACCGTCGTGCTCGGAGGCGGCGTCGTCGTACTCCAGGTCCATGTCGAGGGCCCAGTCGCAGTCGGGGCAGTCGCCGGCGGACGTCGGCGAGCCGCTCATGGACCAGTACTGCTGGCAGTTGACGGTGCCGGCGTCCTCACCCGCGCCGTACACGAACCCCAGCATGCCGTCGAAGCCGCTCACGTCGGCGTCGGTGTCGGCGTCCGTGTCCGCATCGGTGTCAGCGTCCGTGTCCGCATCGGTGTCCGCGTCCGTGTCCGCATCGGTGTCGGAGTCGGTGTCCGAATCGGTGTCGGAGTCGGTGTCGGAGTCGGTGTCCGCGTCGGTGTCCGCGTCGGAATCGTCGAGGAGATCGCTCAGGTCCTTCTCCGGCAGGCAACCGACGAGGGAGGTGAGGGCGAGGGCGGTGAGGAACAAGCGCATGAGGGTTTTCCTGGGGGCAGGTGGACGACCACGAGGGTCGCGCGGCGGGAACGATACAGCAGGACCCGGAGCGCGACAAGGACGCGACGGCGAAAAGGGCTGCGTTCCCGACCACGAACGGGACGAAACCGTCAGGTCATCGTCTGTTCGCGAAGCTCCCGGGCGCGCAGGAGGGTCTGCGGGAGATCGTTCCAGTAGCGGCCGAAGGCGCCGAAGTCCTGCTCGAGCCCGACGACCGCGATGGCCAGCGTGGAGTGGGCTTCGGTGCGCTCCTCGGGATCGGGGAGGCTCAGGGCGTGGCGCCAGACGTGCTGGAGCGACGGGTGGTGGTGATCCTGGGTGAGCTGGACGAGCAGCGAGCGCTGGGGCCAGCTCGGCAGTTGGAGGTAGGCCACCGCCAGCACGGGGATGTCGGCGGCCACGAGGCCCTCCCGCGCCCGCTCGACCTCCTCGGACATGCCGTGCAGCACGACCTGGAGGCCCCTGCGCCCGCCCGGGCTCAGATGCTTCTCCAGGGCGACACAGGGCGGCGCGCGGAGGAGCGTGTCGATGGTGGCGACGGTGGCGCGGTTCGGATCGGTGTACGGATGGACGCCGGCGCGCTCGATCGCGGCGAGCACGGAGGGCGGTCCGGCCGTACGGCACGCCGCGAGCTCGTCCGGCGTGACGCCGATGCCCCGGAGCACGAGGTGGCGCTGGCCGCCGATCTCGAAGGAACCGCGGGGCTCGTGGGGCGAGAACACGAGCCCGCCCAGGCGGCTCACGCCGTCGCCGATCGGCAGGGCGCCGTACGCGGTGAGGCGGAGGAGCGCCGACGCCGGCCCGAGCCGCGCCAGGAGCTTCGGTGCCCACTCGTTCGCGGCGCGCGCGTGGATCGCGATCTCGAAGCGGGCCGACCCGTAGCGCTGCGGGAAGTTCGGTAGGGTCAGCCCGCATGTCACGTAGGTCACGCCGCCGTCGGGCCCCGCGACGCACAGGACGTCGACGGCTCCGCCGAGGTGGAGGGGCGGGACCGCCGTGTACACGCGCTGGAGCGGGCCGCCGATCGCCGCTGCGAGCGCGTCCCGGCGCTGCGTGTCGAGCTTCACTTCCATCGCGCGAGGCTACGCCAATCGCGCCGCGTTGGCCAGACACCGGGCCCACTGACACAAGACAACGGCCAGCGGGTAGCGGCGATCCCGCGCCCTTACGCCGTGCTGTGCCGACGGCTCCCCCCTGCACCCGTGCCGGGGACCTTCCGGCGCGCGTCGAGACAGTGCGCCCGCCGTGACGCGGCGTTGACCATCGGCCGCGGCCGGGGCACTACATGGGTGCCATGTCGACTCAAGATGGCCGAGCTCGCGTCCTCGCGGTCCTCCGCGGGGAATCCCCCGATCGCCTCCCGCTCTGGCTGATGCGCCAGGCCGGTCGATTCCTGCCCGAATACCGGGCGGTCCGTGCCGACGTGCCCTTCCTCGATCTCGTCCGGAGCCCGGCGCTCTGCACGGAGGTCGCGCTCCAGCCGCTCCGGCGCTTCGATCTCGACGCCACGATCGTCTTCTCCGACATCCTCGTCATCCCCGACGCGCTCGGCGCGGGCCTCTCCTTCGAGAAGGGCGACGGGCCGAAGATCGAACGCCCGCTCGTCACCGACGCCGCGGTGGATGCGCTCGCGTGGGAGGGGGTGTGCGATCGCCTCGGCTACGTCTACGACGCCGTCGCGGCCCTGCGCGCGGCCGCGCCGACCCACGCGCTGTTCGGCTTCGCCGGCTCGCCGTGGACCCTCTTCTGCTACCTCACCCAGGGTCAGGGCGGCGGGGAGTTCGCCTCCGCCCGCGCGGCGCTCTGGGCCCACCCCGAACGGTCGCGTCGCGTGCTCGATCAGCTCACCGACGCGGTCATCGAGCACCTCCTGCGCCAGGCACGGGCCGGCGCCGACGTGGTGCAGGTGTTCGACACCTGGGGCGGCCTCCTTCCCGCCGCCGACTACGCGGCCGTCGCCGCGCCGGGGCTCCGTCGCATCGCGGCGGCCCTCGCCGAGGCGGGCGTCCCCACGGTGCTCTACGTTCGCGCCGGGGCCCACCTCGTCGCGCTCACCCGCACGCTCGGGTTCTCCGGGCTCTCCGTCGACAGCACCGTCGATCTCGCCGGGCTCCACGGCGTCCCCACCCAGGGGAACCTCGACAACACGCGCCTCCTCGGCGGGCGCGAGTCCATCGCCGAGGGCGTGGCGCGCATCGGCGCGGCGCTCGGCGGGCGTCGCAACCACATCATGAACCTCGGCCACGGCATCCTGCCGTCCACCCCCCCCGACGCGGTGGATCGGCTCGTGGAAGAGGTGAGGAGGCTCGGATGACGCTCACTCGACCGGACGATCGCGTGTTGGAAGTGCCCGAGGAGCTCGTCGCGCGGTACCGCACGCGCGCGCCCCGCTACACGAGCTACCCGACCGCACCCCAGTTCGCGCCCATCGCGAACGACGCCGTCGTCGGCGCGCTCGCGCGGAACGACGGGCCGCTCTCGGCCTACGTCCACATCCCGTTCTGCAAGTCGTTGTGCCACTACTGCGGCTGCCACGTGGAGATCCACGCGCGGCGCAGCGTCGGCGCCGGCTACGTCGACACCCTGCTCGCCGAGGCCGATCTCGTGGCCGCGCGGCTCCGTCCCGGCCGCACCCTCGACCAGCTCGCGCTCGGCGGGGGCACGCCGACCTTCCTCGAGCCCGACGACATGGCGCGCCTCATCGACGGCTTGCGCGCGCGTTGGCCGTTCACGCCCGGCGCCGACATCTCCATCGAGGTCGATCCGCGCACGATCGACGACGCCTACCTCGATCGCCTCGTCGACATCGGCTTCGGCCGCTTCTCGTTCGGCGTCCAGGACTTCGACGCCACCGTGCTCGCCGCGGTGCACCGCGAGCAGCCCGCGGACCTCACGCTCCGCGCCGTCCAGGTCCTCCGCGCCCGGGGCAATTTCGATCTCAACTTCGACCTGATGTACGGCCTCCCGCACCAGACCCCGGAGACCTTCCGCACCACCCTCGACACCGTCGTGGCGATGCGGCCCACCCGCATCGCGCTGTTCCTCTACGCGCACGTGCCGTGGATGAAGCCCGCGCAGAAGCTGGTCGAGAAGCACGGGATCCCCGACGCCACCGCGCGGTCGCGCCTGTTCGTGCTCGCCAACGAGGTGCTGGGGGCCGCGGGCTACGAGCCCATCGGCATGGACCACTTCGCCCTCCCGGGGGACGACCTCCTCGTCGCCCAGGCCAACGGCACGCTCCAACGCAACTTCATGGGTTACACCTCCCGCGCCGGTCTGGATCAGATCGGCTTGGGTGTCAGCGCCATCGGCAGCTTCGGCGGCGTGTACCACCAGGATCTGAAGGGCCGCGAGGCGTGGACCGCGAAGATCGAAGCCGGCGAGCTCCCGACGGACCGCGGGTTCGTCCTCTCCGAGGACGACGAGCAGCGCCGCCGCATCATCATGGAGCTGTTCTGCAACTTCACGGTGCGGCTCGAGCCCGACGCCTATGCGGACGAGCGCGCGCGCCTCGCGCCGATGGTGGCCGACGGCTTCGTCACGCTCGATCCGGCCCCGTCGGGTTGCACCGTGACGGTCACCCCGCTCGGCCGCCACTTCATCCGCAACGTCTGCGCGGTGTTCGATCGCTACCTCGAGGCGGACGCCGCCGCGCGCCGCTACTCGTCCACCGCATGAGCGCGCCCGCACAGGACGAGGCGATCGCGCCGCCGACCGTGGCCGTGATCGGCGCCGGCCTCGGCGGGCTGTCCGCGGCGGTGTACCTGCGTCGCGCGGGGTTCCGCGTCCGCGTCTACGACGCCGCGCCGGTGGGCGGGAAGGCCCGCACGATCGAGCCGACGCCCGGTTGGCGCATCGAGTGGGGCCCGCACTCGTTCACGAGCCGCGCGTACGCGTTGTTCGATCTCGCGGAGGTGCTCGGCATCGGCGGGCGCGCCGTCCGGCTCGGCAAGGCCGCCAGGTCGCGGTTCCTCGTGCGGGGCGGTCGGCTCCGCGGGGCCCCGTTCGGCGGCGGCATCAAGCTCGGCGAGTGGGTCGGGCTCGTCCGGGGGCTGTTCCGCCGGGTCGAAGACGTGCCCGGCGAGAGCGTGCGGGCCTGGGTGGCGCGGCGCTTCGGCGAGGCGTTCGCCGCGGGGCCGCTCGACGCCATGATGACCGGCATCTGGGCGAGCGATCCCGCCACCATCGACATGGACGCCGCGTTTCCCACGGTCTCCGAGCTCGTGCGCACCGAGGGAACCGTCTTCCGGGCGCTCCGCGAGCTCGCGCGGACCACGCGGAGGCTGCGCGAGGCCGGGGTTGCGCGCGCGTCGGGCACGTGGGGCTTTCCGCGCGGCATGGGCGAGCTGGCCGACGCGGCGCGGGCCTGGCTGGGGGACGACACGTTCGTCGCCACCGAGGTGACCGGGATCACCCAGCTGCCGGACGGCGCCTACACCCTCGTCACCGGGGGCGGTCCGGTCGTCGTGGATGCCGTGGTGTTGGCCTCCGAGGCGTCGGCCATCGCGCGGCTGCTCTCCGGGATCGCGCCCGACGCCGCCGCCGCCCTCGGCGAGGTGCGGTACGCCCCGCTCGCCGTGGCCCACTGGACCGCGCCGGACGCCGCGTTTCCCATCGGGTTCGGCTTCCTCGCGCCCGAGGGCGAGCAGCGCGCCGTGCTCGGCACCATCTTCGTCTCCGACCTGTTCCCCGATCGGGCCCCCGCCGGGCAGCGCGCGTTCGCGACGATGATCGGCGGCGGGCGCCACCCCGAGCTGGCCCGGATCGACGCCGCCGAGGCCAAGCGCCGCGTCGAGGCCGAGCACCTCGCGCTCACCGGCCGTCCGGTCTCGATCACGGGCTTCCACCTCGTGTCCCACCCCACGGCGGTCGCGCCTCCGGGCCTCGGGCACGCCGCGCGAATGGCACGAATTCACGGCGCCCTCCCGACGGGCATTTCCGTGGCAGGTTCCTGGTGCGGCGCCGGCGCGATGGACGACGCGATCCGCGCCGGTCGAGAGGCGGCGGAGTCGATCGGCTCCCGAGCTTCCTGGGGCGGGGGGCGGGCCCCCCGCAACGCCCCCCAAGGCAGGGAGGCAGCCGATCCGGAGGGAGCCGGAAATTGCACCACAGAGTCACAGAGAGCACAGAGAAGAGGGACCGAGGCACGTCATTCCCTTCTTTTCTTGTTCCTCCTTGCTCTGCCTCCGGACCTCTGTGTCCTCTGTGACTCTGTGGTGAACCTCCCCTGCCTTTCTCCCACCGGTCAGTCCCAATGAGCGCTGATGTCGCACCGCTGGTGGCGGTGTCGTTGACCTGGCGCGAGGCGTCGAGCGGGATGCGGGCGCGGGCCAATGCGCCCATCGAGGCCGCGCTCTATGAGGGGCTCCGCGCCCATGGCGTCGAGGGGGTGGTCGAGGTGCACACGTGCGCGCGGTCGCTCTGGCTCTGCGCCACGCCGCAAGCGCCCTGGGTCGGCGCGCTGCTCCAGTCGAGCGTGGCCGCGCGCACCGGCGGAGCGGTGCTGCCGGTCGTGTACGAGGGGGTGGAGGCCGCGCGGCACGCCCTCCGGGTGGCGGTGGGCCTCGACTCCTACGTGCAGGGCGAGTCGGACATCGGCGGGCAATTCCTCGCCGCGTTCGACGCCGCGCGGACCGCCGGCCACGGCGCGGTCACCCTCAACCTCCTCCAACAGTCCGCCGCGCGTCTCCTCACCGAGGGCCGCGAGCTCGGCTTCGTCCGGCCGAACCGCGGCCTCGGTCAGCTCGCGGTGAGCGCGCTCCTCGAGCGCGGCGTGGACCTCGGCGTCCCCGTCGCGGTGCTGGGCGCGGGCGCCATCGGCGGCCGGGTCGTGGCCTCGCTCCGGCGGGCCGGCGCCGCCTCGCCCGTCGTCTACAACCGCACCCCCCGCGCCGACACCCTCCCGCTCGACGCCGTCGGGGCGGGCGGCCACGTCGCGGCGGTGGTGTGCACCGCCGGCCCGGCGCGGTGGTTCACGCCCGATCCCGCCCTCTCCCTCGTGGTCGACCTCGGCCTGCCCGCCCAGGTCGTCGAGGGCCCCGCCGTCGTCGGCCTCGACGCGCTGCTCGCGGGGGATCCGCGCAGGCTCCCCGACGAGCGGCTCCGCGCCGCGGAGGACGCCGTGGAGCGCGAGATCGGCGGCCTGCTCGCGCGGGTGCGCACCGTGCACTGGCAACGCGGCCTCGCGGGCGCCTCCGTGCTGCGGGACCAGTTCCTGGACAACGAGCTCGACCTGCACTTCGCCGAAGTGCTCGCGGGCCTGAGCGAAGATCAGCAACGCAAGATGCGCACCGCGGCCCGCGGCGCGCTCCGGCAGTACAGCCACCGCATGCTCACCTGGATCAAGCAGGAGCTCGCGGGGCCCGAGGAGAACGGATGAACCTGCGGCTAGGCACCCGGAAGAGCGAGCTCGCGCTCGCGCAGAGCGGCATGGTGGCCCGGTCCATCGGCCTCGACGTCGAGCTCGTGGGCGTCACCACCGAGGGGGACCGCCTCGTGGACGTGCCGCTCTCCGGCGCGCTCAGCAAGGGCTTCTTCACGGAGGCGCTCGAGGCCGGCCTGCGCGCCGGCACGATCGACCTCGCGGTCCACTCGCTGAAGGACCTCCCGCTGGTGCAGCCCGACGGGCTCGTGCTCGCCGCGATCCCGCCCCGCGAGTCCCTCGCGGACCTGCTGCTCGTGCGCGACGAGGCCTGGGATCCGTCGGCGCCGGTCCTGCCGCTCCGGGCGGGTGCCAAGGTCGGCGCGGCGTCCGAGCGTCGGCAGTGGCTCCTCCGCACGCTCCGTCCCGACTGCGATCCGGCGTTCCTCCGCGGCAACGTCCCCACCCGGGTGAGCCGCCTCCGCGAGGGGCGCTACGACGCCATCGTGCTCGCCGAGGCGGGGATCCACCGGCTCGGGCACGCGCTCGATGGGCTGCGCGTCGCGCGGCTGCTCCCGCACCAGTGGCCGAACGCCGCGGGGCAGGGGGCGCTCGCGCTCCAATGCCGCGCCGACGACATCGCCACGCGTGAACGCCTGGCCCCCCTCCACGATCCGGACACCGCCGCGGCGGTCGAGCGGGAGCGCGGGTGGTTGGGTGCTCTGGGCGGCGGGTGCTCGGTGCCGTTCGGGGCCGCCGTGTGGAGCGGGGGCTGGGCGATCGGCCTCGCCCGCGGGCCGGTCGGGGAGGGCGCGTTCCGCATCCGGCGGGGCGTGGCCCTCGACGATGGAGACGAGGCGCTCCGCGCGCTGCTCGCCGGGGATCCCGGCGAGGGCTGGACGGGGCCGATCTGGGAGGTCTGGAATGGATAGGCACGAGTCCCTCTTCGCGCGCGCCCAGGGCGTGCTCCCCGGCGGGGTCTCGAGCCCCGTCCGCGCATTCAAGTCGGTGGGCGGCCACCCGCGGTACGTCACGCGCGGCGAGGGCGCCACGCTCGTCGGCGCCGAGGGCGAACGGTGGACCGACTTCTGCCTCGCCTGGGGCCCGCTCATCCTCGGGCACGCGCATCCCTCGATCGTGGAGGCGATCACGCGGTCGGCGCGTGACGGCGTCGCGTTCGGCACGGTCCACGAGGGCGAGATCGAGCTCGGCGAGCGCATCCTCGCGGCCTTTCCGGGCCGCGATCGCGCCCGCCTCGTCTGCACCGGCACCGAGGCGGTGATGACCGCGCTCCGCATCGCCCGCGGCGCCACCGGGCGCGCCAAGGTGCTGAAGTTCGGCGGCTGCTACCACGGCCACGGGGACGGCATGCTGGTGAAGGCCGGCAGCGGGCTCGTGACGTTGGGCGTCGGGGACAGCGCGGGGATCTCCCCGGCCGTCGCCGCCGACACCGTCGTGGTGCCGCTCGACGACGAGCAGGCGCTGGACGACGCCTTCGCGCGCTGGGGCAGCGACATCGCCGCCGCCATCGTCGAGCCGCTCCCGGCCAACAACGGCCTTTTGACCCAGCGCCCCGAGTGGCTCCGGCACCTCCGCGCCCAATGCACGAAGCACGGCGCCCTGCTCATCCTCGACGAGGTGATCACCGGCTTCCGCTTCGGCTACCACGGCTACGAGCGGCTGGTGGACGTGCAGGCCGACCTGACGACCCTCGGCAAGATCGTCGGCGGCGGCATGCCCGTGGCGGCCGTGGTCGGGCGCGCGGCGGAGATGGACCTCCTCGCGCCCGCGGGCCCAGTCTACCAGGCGGGTACGATGGCCGGGAACCCGGTGTGTGTCGCCGCGGGCATCGCGACCCTCGACGTGCTCGCCAAGGGCGAGGTCTACGCCCACCTCGACGCCCTCGGCCGCCACTTCGACGCGATCCCCAAGCGGTCCTCGCGTTGGGTCCGCCAGGGCCCCGTGCTCTGGCCCTGGCTCGGGGAGGGGGAGCCCCCCCGCACCGACACCGCCATCCCGTCCTCCGTGCGCGCCCCCTTCGGAAAGATGCACGCCGCCTGGCTCGAGGCCGGCATCTACTTCCCCCCGTCGGCGTTCGAGGTCGGGTTCCTGTGTTCGGCGCACACGACGCGGGATCTCGACCACCTCGTGGAGGTCGCGGAGCGTGCGCTCGGCGCTTGAGCGGCAGGCTCGCTGGGCGAACATCGCCTACGGGGTGACCCTGTTCCTCCTCGCGCTGCTCGGCGCGTGGTGGACCGTGCTCATCGCCCGCCTCGTCGACGAGAATCACCAGCTCTCCCTCCAGCTCTGGGGCCCGACCGCGGAGGTCGTCGCGGAGTACGGCCGCAAGCGGCTGATGCTCATCGGCGAGAGCCTCACCCTCACGCTCCTCGCGGTCACGCTCGCGGGGTTCGTGGTGCGCTTCGCGCGGCAGGAGCGCGCGCAGATCCGTCGACTGGAGGGGGTGATGGCGGCGAGCACCCACGAGCTCAAGACGCCCATCGCGGGTGTGAAGGCGCTGCTCGAGTCCCTTCGCAGCGGCGTGCTGCCCCCCGAGAAGATGCACCCCTACCTCGACAAGGGGCTCGCCTCGACCGAGCGGCTGGAGCACCTCGTCGAGAGCATCATGGCCTACCAGGCGGCGGTGGGGCGGCGCACGCGGGATCTGGAGGCCCGCCCGCTCGCGGACTGGGTCACCTCGGTCCTCGACCACCACCTCGCCACGCCCGGGGCGGAGCCCGTCGAGTGTGATCTCGGCGCGGTGGGGGCGATCCCCGTGCGGGCGACCGCCGACCCTTTTCGTGTCATCGTGGAGAACCTGCTCGACAACGCACGCAAGTACGGGCGGGAGGGCAAGGTGCGCCTGCGCGCGCGGGTGGAAGGGGATCGCGTGGGCCTCGACATCGTCGACGAGGGCGTGGGGTTCGCGCCGCAGGACGCGGTCGCGATCTTCGAGCCCTACCAACGCGGCGGGGGTGCTGAGCGGCGCCACGGCACCGGGCTCGGGCTCTACATCGCGCGGACGCTGGCGCGGAGCCTCGAGGGGGATCTCCGCGCGGAGAGCCCGGGCGAGGGGAAGGGCGCGACGTTCACGTTGTGGTTGCGACGGGCGTAGCGGACGCGGGCCTACTCACAAGGTGACAGGCAGCTCTCGGGGTACCAGATCCCGTCGGTCACGCCGGTGCGGAGATCCACGAGCGTGACCGCGTCGGCGAAGGTCGTGAACGTGCTCGCGCCCATCTGGACGTGGCCCACGCCGTCCCACCCGTACATCTCCACGATCGTCTTGCCCGGCTCGACGTCGAGCGCGACCCAGAGCCCGTTCGAGCTGGTCGCCGGTTGGGAGGCGCGGTCGGTGGGGAGGGACGTCCCTCCGCTCTCGTTGAAGTAGAAGACCTCGGCCGTCGTCGACACGCGCCCGTCGGCGGTGCGGATCACCATCTGCACGTTCTCCAGCTCCTCCTGATCGCAATCGAGCGCCCGCCCGACGACCATCGCGGTGCCGTCGGACCACGAGACACCGATGAGGGACGGAACGAGGCGCGCCGTCGCTTCGCTCACGGCGAAGAACGACGGAGACCACGACTCGGTGCCGATGATCCGGCTCACCTGGTAGGTGTCCCGGGTCTCCTCCCACTCGGGCGGCGTGAACACCCCCGTCGTGATCGGGGTGCACGTCGACAGGGTGGCGTCGAAGTCGCCGTGGCCGTCGGCCGTCCAGGTGGCCGTCGCGGCGGCCGCGGGATCGTCGCTGGCCCAGAGGGACACCGTCGCGTCGGGCACCGCGTCTTCCGTCTGGAAGTCCTCGATCGTCGCGCTGACGGTGCGCTCGCCGATACACGACGGATCCACCACCTGCACGACCCCGTCGATGCAGGCGTCGGTCTCGCCGACCCAAGGGGTGGTCACGTCGACGAAGTCGGCGAAGCCCTCGTCGGTGTCCGCGTCGGTGTCCGCATCGGTGTCCGCGGAGGGCACATGTGGAGCCCGTCGGAGGCGTCCAGGATCCGCCCTCCGCTCGGACCCGTCAAGCCGTTCGCCGCCGTCGGAGGAGCGCGAGCAGCCCGACGGCCCCCCAGTACCCGCCGCCGCCGGGCCCGTAGCAGCCGCACCGGGGCTCCGACGGCTGCACCGCCTCGTCCTCCCGCGGCTCCACGGTGAACGTCACGTCGATCGAGCTGTGACCGCCGTCCTCGTCGGTGGCGTGCAGCACGCCGGTGAAGACGCCCGGCGCGGCGGCCACGAACCGCACCGCGGTCTCGGTGGTGCGCTCGACCCCCGCGGGCCACGGGACGAGCGAGGCGCCCGCGGGCACGGGGTCGAGGTGGAGGCTGATCGTGTCCGCCGCCACGTCGTGGGTCAGGACCAGGATGTCCTCGACCGTCCCGATCTCGACGGTCTCGTCGATCCGCGCGTGTCCGATGCTCGGATCCGAGTTCTCGGCCACCTGCGCATAGGTCGCGCGCGCGACCGTGTCCCCCGCGCCGTCGCGCGCGATCGCGACGAGCTCGACCTCCCCGTCGTCGAGCAGGTCGCACGTCAGGGTGGGCGACGCGCTGCCGGTGCACGCGACCAACGCCGAGGCCGGAGCCTCCCAGGCGAGCGCGACGTCCGCCGCGCAGCCGTCCACGCTCACCGTGATCACGGCGGTGCCCCCCTCGTAGCTACGCGCGCCGGCCGTCCGCAACGTGCCGAGCTCGTCGACCGACACGTCGCAGTCGTTGTCGACACCGTCGCACACCTCCTCGGCGCCGGCGTAGGTCCAGTCGTCGGCGTCGTCGCAGTCTCCCTCGGCGGGGGTCTGGCCGTCGCCGTCGGCGTCGCGATCGTCGCCACACCCGACCGCGCCGTAGCGCACGAGCCCGCCGGCCCCGAGGGCGAGGACCTCGGCGCAACCGTCGGCATCGAGGTCGGCAGCGGCGAGCGCGCGCACCTCGAACGGGGCCGTGAGGGAGAGGGGGATCCCGGTGGACGCGAGGGTGACCACCAGCGCGCTCGTGTGCGAGGTGGTGTGGGCCACGACGAGATCGTCGAGGCCGTCCGCGTCGACGTCCGCGGTGAGGAAGGCGCCCGGCCCCGGGTCGAGCGGGATCACCCGGGCGTCGGCCGTCACCAGCGAGGGCGGATCGCCGCGGGTCCACGCCCACCCGGCGTCGTAGGCTCCCAGCCCGGCCACCGCGCCGCTCGTCGCGTAGGTGGAGACGCCGCGGGGGCCCAGCACCTGGTACCCCTCGACGCCCCGGGCGGCGCCGGCCACCTCCGCCCCGTTCCACGCCAGGATCGGCGGGCCGGAGAACGTCATGGCGACCGGCTCGCCGGCGCCGAGGCCGCCGGCCCCGTCGTCGTCGGCGGTCCAGGCGGTCGTGTCCGCGATCACGAGGCCGGTGTCCGTGGCCACGAGCGCCCGGCAGGCGAGGGGAGAGACGACGACAAAGTCGCCGAAACCCGCGCCGGGCCACGGGAGCGCCCAGACGCCGTCGTCACCACAGCCCCACACGGACACCACGCCGCCCGGCACGCGGAGGACCGCGTCGTGGCCGCCGACCGGCGCGCGCGCGAGCACGGTCCCGTCGACGGGATCGAGCTCCCAGGTATCGGTCGCGCCCACGACCCCGACGCGCCCGTCGGGCCCCACCATCACCGCGCGGGCGTCCGCGGGTACGGCCCAGGTCTCCGACCCCGCCATTTCGAAGGCCGCCGCCGCCGCGATCAGGGCGATCATGCGTCCCGCCGGCGGCGGGCGAGGAGCGTGGAGAGGCCCATCAGGAGCGCAGCGGACGAGCCCCCGCAGCACAGGTTGCCGCTCGACGAGCCGCACCCTTCGGGCTCGGGCTCCACGTGGATCGTCACCGTGTGCTCGGTCTCCCCGCCGTCCTCGTCGGCGAGCCGGAGCGTGGGGGTGAAGGTGCCGAGCTGGTCGTCCACCTCGTAGACGACGAAGCCGCCCTCCGAGATCGTCAGGCCGGGGGGTAGGCCGCGGCCCGAGAAGCGCACGGTGTCGTCGCCGGGCTCGAAGACGTCGATCTGCTCCTCGTAGCGCTCACCGGGGTGGACCACGGACTCGCCCGTCGAGATCAGCGCGCCCCCGCACCCGCCGCCGCTGGAGGCGAGCTCGGGCGCGACGTTCAGGATCGTGAGGCGGTGGGAGGCGGTCGCGAGCTCCACCCCGTCGGCGTCGAGGAGGGCGGCCGTGATGCCCACCCGCTCGTCGTCGAAGGCCTCGCATGCGAGGCGCTCGCCCTCGCGGTCGCACCGGTAGGTGCCGAGCGCCGGAACGGTCCACGCCACGTCCACGCCGCAGCCGTCCGCCGTCGCCACCAGCTCGAACACGCCGCCCTCGTCGACCTGCGTGGGCCCGTCGATGCGCAGCCCGGCGAGATCGGCGACGCCGTCGCAATCGTCGTCGATCCCGTTGCACACGTCGGTGGCCTCGGGGTGGACGTCGCCGTTGGTGTCGTCGCAGTCGCCCGCGTCCACGGACCACCCGTCCCCGTCGGTGTCCCGCGTGTCGAGGCAGTCCGCCACCACGACGATCCGCACGCTGTCGGCCGCGGGGTCGAGCCATGCCACCTCGGCGCAGCCTCCACCGTCGGCGTCCACGGCGGAGAGCCCCACGGCACCCTCGGCCGCCGCCCCGAGCACCTCGAGCGCCTCGCCGGCGAGCAGCACGCCGAGCCACCCCTCGTCGGGGTGGAGGACCACGAGGTCGAGGGCGGCGTCACCGTCCATGTCCACGGGCAGGAACACGCCGGGGCCCGGCTGCAGGGGGTGATCGTCGCCGTCCGCCCAGGCGAGGAGGTGGAGCTCCGGCAGCGTCCACGCCAGCCCACCGTCCACGACCCCGAGCCCGCCGACCGCGCCGCCGGCCGCGAGCCGGGAGATCCCGAGCGTGTCGAGCACCTGCACCTCGGTCCCGTCGAGCGTCGTGGCCGCGAGCCGCGTGCCGTCCCACGCCAGCAGGGGCGCGCCGTCGAGCGTGTCGAAGCCGAGGTCCTCGGGCCCGGTCACGCCCCCCGCGCCGTCGTCCACCCAGCGCGCCACGGCCTCCCCCGCGGTGACGAGGCCGCCGGGCACCTCCACGAGGCTCCCACAGGCGGCCTCCCCGGCGCGCACGGGTGCGTCGAGCGTGTCGTCCGTCCAGCCCACGCGCCAGAGCCCGGTGGCCGCGCACACCCACAGCTCGACCTCGCCGTCGCCGTCCGGATCGCGGGCCAGCAACGCGTCCCCGCCGAGCGCCACCTCCGCGACCGCGACACCGGTGTCCCGGTCGACGACGCGGAGCGCGTCGGCACCCAGGATTGCAAGCCGCGGACCTTCGGCGCGCGCGACGTACACCAGCGCGCGTGGCGCCGCGGGTGCGTCCCAGCGGGCGGCCTCCTCGAGGACGAAGGCGTGCGCGCTCGACAGGAGGGCGAGGAACATGGGGGCTCCGGGTGGGAGGGGATCAAGCAAGTTCCGATCCGCGTGCGTGGCGATGCCCCGCGCCGATGGCGAGATATGAGCGGCGCGATGAGCGAGCGCATCCTTCTGGTCGAGGACGAAGCGTTGGTGGCCGACATGGTCCGCCTCAACCTCGAACATGCCGGCTTCAAGGTCGATGCCGTCACCTCCGGCACCGACGGCCTCGCCCGGATCGGCACCAACGCCTACGATCTCGCGCTGGTGGACGTGATGCTCCCCGGCATCGACGGCTTCGAGCTGACCCGCCGTGCGCGCGGCGCGGGGGTGGTCACGCCGGTGCTCCTCCTGACCGCACGCGGCGAGACCCAGGCGAAGGTCGCCGGCCTCGACGCCGGCGCCGACGACTACCTCACCAAGCCGTTCGCCATGCCGGAGCTGCTCGCCCGGGTGCGCGCGCTCATCCGCCGCCACACCTCGGCGCGGGGCGTGCCGTCGTCGCGCGAGCTCCGGTTCGGCGTCTACCGCGTCAACTTCGACACGCGCGAGGCGATCACGAACGAGGGCCGCGTCATCCTCACCGAGCGGGAGTGCGCGCTGCTCGAGTTCCTCGCCGGCCGCGAGGGCGAGCTCCTGCCGCGCACCGACATCCTCGAGAACGTGTGGGGGATGGACCGCTTCCCGACGGCGCGCACGGTCGACAACTACGTGCTCCGCCTCCGGAAGTTGTTCGAGCCCGACCCGGAGGACCCCGTCTACCTCCAGACCGTGCGCGGGCGCGGCTATCGGTTCGCGCGGGGCTGACGATGGGCGGCATCCGGCAATTGATCGAGGTGTTCACCACGCTCTTCGGCGTGCACCTGAAGCCGTGGATGGCGCCGGCCGGCCTGATCGTGGCCATGGTCCTGCTCTGGCCGTGGATCCGGGTCAACCTCCGCACGGGGGACGCCCGGAAGCTCCTCGTCCGCGCCGCCCGCGAGCGCGGCGCCGAGCGCGAGCGTCTGGAGTCGGAGGCGTTGGACCTCGTCGGGACCAACGCCGACGGGCTGGTCGTCGTCGCGAAGGAGGCGGTGGCCCAGGGGCGCAACGACCTCGCCGCGCGCGCGGTGGCCCGGCTCCGCGCCACGAGGAAGCACCTCCCCGATCTCCGCAAGCTCGAGCGCGCGCTGGAGCCGTCGTTGCCGGGCACGCCCGCCGAGGCCGCGCTCCTGGTGGAGCGGATGCTCGACACCGGGATGGTCGACGAGGCGCGGGCCCGGCTCGCCCTCGCGCGGCGGAAGTGGCCACTCGACGACGAGCTCGAGGAGCTCGTGGCGCGGACGTTGGTGTCGCCGGAGCCGCCTCGGGCGTAGGGGGGGCGAGGGGCGGCGCGGGGGCGCGGGCTCCGGGCCGCGCGGGGGCGCGGGCTCCGGGCCGCGCGGGGGCGCGGGCTCCGGGACCGGG
>JAKFCH010000368.1:0-6781 GCA_036676765.1 Deltaproteobacteria bacterium | reverse complement strand
CTCGGCCCACGCCGTGAGGTCACCGTGGCGCGCCGGCGGGCGCGGCGGCGGGGGCCGCGACGGGCGCCGGGGCGGGGGCCACCTGGGCCATGACCTTGTCCTTCGCGACATCCTCCGCGCAGGCGACGAGGGCGAGGAAGGGCAACAGGAGAGCGAGACGCATGGGAGCTCCGGGGACGTGGGGGAGGCACCCGGTCGGGGGCCAACCCGGCGTCTATCGATGCGCCACCGCGCAATCGCGTAACAATTCGTTAGCAGGCCCGGTCAGTCGGGCAGGCGCCAGTCGATCCCGGGCTCGCCCCGTTCGCGAAGCCACCGGTTGATGCCCGAGAAGGGGCGGCTCCCGAAGAAGCCGCGCCGCGCGGAGAGCGGCGACGGGTGCGCCGAGGCGATGACGTGGTGCCGGCGCCGGTCGATGCGCGCCGCCTTCTTCGCCGCGGACGCGCCCCAGAGCACGAAGACGAGGCCGTCCCGGCCCTGATCGAGCGCCTCGACGACGCGGTCGGTGAACAATTCCCAGCCCTGGCCCCGGTGGGAGTTCGCCTCGTGCTCGCGGACGGTCAGCGTCGCGTTGAGCAGCAGGACGCCCTGCTCGGCCCACGCCGTGAGGTCACCGTGGCGCGCCGGCGGCACGTCCAGGTCGTCGCGGAGCTCGCGGTAGATGTTCGCGAGCGAGGGGGGCGTCGGGACCCCGCGCCGCACCGAGAACGAGAGCCCGTGGGCCTGCCCCGGGCCGTGGTAGGGGTCCTGCCCGAGCACGACGACGCGCACGCGATCGAAGGGCGTGTGCTCGAAGGCCGCGAAGATCTCGGGGCCGGGCGGGAACACGGGCCCGCGGCCCTCCTCCGCGAGGAGGAAGGCGTGGAGGGCGCGCAGGTAGGGCTTGTCGAGCTCGGGCTCGAGGACGGCGAGCCAGGACGGCGGGAGCCGGGGACGCCGCGAATCGGCCGGTTCCAGCAGCGCGAGCGGGTCGGGGACGGGGGCCTCGGGCATGACGCGCGAGCGTATCGCGCGACGTGAAGCGCGCGACAGAGGTTACGGGCGCTGGAAGATGAACACGCCACGCCATGTGGTGGTCGTCGGGGCGGGGCGCGTCGGGCGAGCCGTGCTCGAGGATCTCCCGGATGAATGGAAGATCACGGCGATCGATCGCTCCCCCGAGGCGATCGCCGCCCTCCCCGCCGGGTCCGGCCGCACCGACCACGTGGGCGACGCCACGAGCCGCCTCGTCCTCCAGGCCTGCGGGCTCGACGCCGCGTGCACCCTGGTCCTCGCGACCGACTCCGACGAGGTCAACCTCGAGGTCGCCCGCGTCGCCATCGAGGCGTTCGGCGTCGAGGAGATCATCGCCGTCCTCGACGACGAGACCCGGGCGAGCGGCCCCATCGGCGCCATCTCCCGCTCCGCCGTGACCGCCGCCCACGTGCTGAACCGCGTCGGCATCGGCGAGACCCGCGGAGTGTCCATCGGGCTCGGCCACGGCGAGATCCGGCAGGTCACCGTCCTCTCCGGCAGCCCCGCGATCGGGCGGCCGCTCCGCCAGCTCAACGCCCGCGGATGGTTGGTGGCGGCCGTCTACCGGGCCGGCGGCCTGCTCGTGCCGCACGGAAACACCGAGGTGGCCGCGGGTGACCAGGTCCTCCTCGTCGGCGAGCCCGCGGAGCTCGGCGCCATCGCGGCGTTCTTCCGCGGCGGCGCCCCCACCTTCCCGGCCGCGTACGGCTCCCGCCTCGGCAACGTCGGCGGAGGCGTCGGCGCCATGGCCGAGTGGCTCGCCAGCCGCACGGCGGTGCGCGAGGTCGTGGACCTCCCCGCGTCCCTGCTCGACCCCGGGATGACCCCGCCGGCCCTGTTCGCCGAGACGCTCAGCAACGCGTCGATCGGCTGCCTCCTCATCGGGCCCCGGGTGGTCCCCTTCCTCGCGCGCCTCGGCTTCAGCAGCGCCGGCTGGCACCAGCAGCTCGTGGCCGCTCGCGTCCCGGTGATGATCGTCCGCGGTCCGCCCGTGATCGAGCGGGTGATCGTGGCCATCGGCCCCGAGCACGACGCCCGCGTGATCGGCGGCGCCGCCATCGACCTCGCCCGCCAGCTCGAGGTGCCCCTCCGCATCCTGACCGTCCTGCCCGCCGTGGTCTCGCCGGAGGCGGAGGGTGCCGCCGATCCGAGCCGGGATCTCGTGGCCTTCGCCCGGCTCCACGGCATGGAGCCCACCCGCGTGGTCGACCGCGGCAACCCGATCGAGCGAATCCGCCACCACGCCGGCCCCGACGAGCTCCTGGTGGTCGGACACTCCCGCATGCGGCGCAACACCGTGTTCACGCCGGACGTGTCGACCTGGCTCCTCCACCACGCGACCGGCCACACGCTCTTCGTGCCCTGGACGCGGCGGGAGCGGGCCACGTGAACGCGGACGAGGGCGTCGCGCTCATCGCGGTGACCGGCGCGGCGGTCCTCCTTCCCGGCGTCGCGCGCCGCCTCGTCGTGCCCGTCGCGGTCGTCGAGATCCTGTTCGGCGTGGCGATCGGCCGGAGCGGGCTCGGGCTCGCCGGCGCCGAGGAGGGCGGCGTAGTGCGCTCCCTAGGCGATCTCGGCTTTGCGCTGTTCATGTTCGTGGCCGGGATGGAGATCGAGGTCACGCCGCTCCTGAAGCGGGGGCCCCGGGGGCTCGCCCTCCCGATCACGTGCGCGGTGTTCACGCTCGTCACCGCCTTCGCCCTGACGAGTGCCTTCGGATGGAGCCCCTGGCTGGGGCTCGCCGTCGGCTCCACGTCCGTGCCGTTGATGTCCGCGGTCCTGCGCGAGCTCGGGCTCGCCCGGTCGCCGGTCGCCCAACGCATGCTGATGGTCGCGGGCATCGGCGAGCTCGTCACCATCGCGGTCCTCGCGGCGTTCGAGGTGGCCGGGCACGCCGCCGGCGAGGGGATCGCCGGCATGGCCGTCCCCACCCTGCGCGCGCTCGTACCGGTCGCGGCCACCGTCGCCGGGGCGGTGGTGCTCCGCACGCTGCTCTGGTGGTATCCCAAGCCGTTCACGCGCTTCGTCGCGGTCGAGGATCCCCAGGAGCTCGGCATGCGGGCGGGGCTCGCGCTCATGGCCCTGTTCATCGGGCTCGCCGCGGTGGGGGGCATCGAGCCGCTGCTCGGGGCCTTCGTCGCCGGCCTGCTCGTCTCCTACGCGCTCGCCGACCGCCATGCGCTCGAGCACAAGCTCGCGAGCATGGCCTACGGGTTCTTCGTCCCCATCTTCTTCATCGCGGTGGGGATGCGCGTCTCGATCGTGCCCCACGAGCTCTTGCAGGAGCTCCCGTTCATCCTCCTGATGCTCGCCGCCATGGCGATCTCCCGCGCGCCCGCGGGCATGCTCCTCGGCGCCACCGGGCTCCGCGCGCGGGACGCCACGGCCGCCGCCCTGCTCCTCTCCGCGCCGCTCACCCTGCTCATCGCCGTGGCCGACCTCGGCGCGCGGGCCGGCGCCCTCTCGGAGAGCACCGAGGCGGCCGCGCTCACCGTCGCCATCCTCGCGAGCGTGCTGTTCCCGGCGCTCGCCCGACGCCTCCTGCGGAGCGGCCGCGCCCTGCCGACGGCGGAGCAACCCGCCACCGACAACCCGATCCCGGCGCCGTCGCGATAACCGGGCCGGATGGCCATCCAGCTCTTCCTCCTCTTCAATGCGTGCACCGCCCCCGACCCCGCGGACACCGCCCTCCCCGACGACACCGCGTCCGACCTCTGCTGGACCGACCTCGCCGCGGGTGACGCCGCGCCGCTCGCGACGGGCTTCGACGCCGGCACCGAGGGCATCGCCTTCGTGGACGGGCGCCTCTTCGTCTCCCACCCCGCGGGCATCGCCGAGGTGGGCGCCGACGGCGTCGTCACCCCGGTGGTGACGCTCGACCACGCGCTCGGGCTCGCGCCCGCAGTGGGCGGCCTGCTCGTCGCGGACCCCGGCGTCTTCACCTTCGACGGCAGCGGGGACGACGGCCGGCTCCTCTACGTGGACCTCGCGACCGCCTCCACGCGCGCCCTCGCGACGGCCATGCCGAACCCCAACTTCGTCACGGTCACGCCGACGGGCGACACCCTCGTGAGCGACGACACGGGCGAGCTCGTCTACGCGGCGAGCGGCGGCGTGGTCACGACGTGGCTCGCCGGCGTCCCGAGCCCCAACGGCATGGCCCTCGCGCCGGACGGCCGGACCCTCTACGTCGCGACGACGTTCCTCCCCGACCCGCCCCTTTGGAAGGTGCCGCTCGACGCCGGCGGCGTGCCCGGCGAGCCCACGGCGCTCGCGACGTTCGACACCGGCGCCGCGCCCGACGGGATCGCGGTCGGCGCGGACGGGGACGTGTGGGTCGCGCTCAACCTCGCCAGCCAGATCGCGCGGGTGGACCCGAACGGCCAGGTGGAGACGTTCACCTCCGCGGTCACGACGCCGGCGAGCCTCGCGTTCGGCGTCGGCGACGGGTTCGATCCGTGCTCGTTGTACGTCACGGAGCTCTACGGCGAGACGGTCTGGCGCGTCGCGACGGGCGGGCCGGGGCTCGCGGTGGCGGCGGCGCCGGTGCCTCCGGGGCGGTAGCGCGGCGTCGAAGGGGGGAGGTCCACCGGGCGCGGTCGGCGCGCCCCGAACGTCGTGACCACCCCACGGTGGACGGCGCCGGGCACCGCGCCCTGCGCTGGTCGCCCGAGCTAGCCGTTGTCGGCGATGTCGAGGAGGTACTGCCCGTACGCCGAGGCGCCGAGCGCCTCTCCGAGCTGCCGCAGCCGCGCCTCGTCGATGTAGCCCATGCGCCACGCGACCTCTTCCACGCACGCGATCTTGAGCCCCTGCCGATCCTCGATGGCGCGCACGAAGTCGGCGGCCTCCAGCAGCGATGCGTGAGTGCCGGCGTCCATCCAGGTGTAGCCGCGGCCCAGGCGCTCGACGGAGAGCCGCCCCTCGCGCAGGTAGGCGTCGTTCACGTCGGAGATCTCGCGCTCGCCCCGCGCGGAAGGCTGGACCGCGGCGGCGATGCGCATGGCGTCTCGATCGTAGAAGTACAGGCCGGTCACCGCCCAGCTCGATCGCGGGTGCTCGGGCTTCTCCTCGATGGAGAGGGCCCGACCGTCGCGATCGATCTCCACGACGCCGTACCGCCGCGGGTCCTTGACCGAGTAGGCGAAGACCACGGCGCCCTCCTCGAGCTTCGCGGTGCGCTGGAGCAGGCCCGACAGGCCGTTTCCGTGGAAGAGGTTGTCGCCGAGCACGACGGCCACGGTGTCGTTTCCGACGAAGGGGGCGCCGACGGACAGGGCCTGCGCCACGCCCTCGGGCCGCGGTTGCACGGCGTAGGAGAGCGAGAGGCCCCACCGCGCGCCGTCCCCGAGGAAGGCCTCGTATTGGGCGCGATCCTGGGGGGTCGAGACGACGAGGATGTCCCGGATGCCCGCCAACATCAGCGTCGTGAGCGGGTAGTAGATCATCGGCTTGTCGTACACCGGGAGCAGGTGCTTGGTGACGGCGAGCGTCAGGGGGTGCAGGCGGGTGCCCGAGCCGCCGGCGAGGAGGATGCCCTTCACCCGGCGCTCCGGCCGACCCTGACGTGCACGTAAAGTTTCATACCGAACGTCCACGCCACGACAGCCCCCCCACCCGCGTCAAGTGGCGTTCGTAACCGGGCGAGTCCCGAAGGGCCGCCTGGACGGCGCCTCCCGCGGGCTGGACGGCGCCTCCCGGCGGTCGTGTCGGTGGTTAGCGCATGGCCCCGCACAGGATTTCCGTTGATCCATCTCCTCTACGAAAACCCGTCCTGGCTCCCGCCGCTCACCGCTGCCCTCGAGGCGCGCGGGCTCCCGTTCACGGCGCACTTCATCGACGGCGGCCACTTCGACATCCCCGCGGAGCCCGCGGCCGGCATCTACGTCAACCGCATGAGCCCCTCGGCCCACACGCGCGATCACGGCGACGGCATCCTGTTCATGCGCGAGTACCTCCCCTACCTGGAGCGGTGGGGGCGGCGGGTGGTCAACGGGTCGAGCTCGTTCGCGCTGGAGATCAGCAAGGTCCGCCAGCACGCGCTCCTGGAGCAGGCCGGCATCCTCACGCCGCGTACCATCGCCGTCGCAGGTACGCGCACGTTGAAGGCCGCGGCCCGGACGATGCAGACCCCGTTCATCACCAAGCACAACCAGGGCGGCAAGGGCCTCGGCGTGCAGCTGTTCCGCGACCTCGACGCCTTCGACGCCTACGTCGACGGGGAGTCGTTCGAGCCCGCCTTCGACGGCGTGACGCTGCTCCAGGCCTACATCGAGCCGCCGGAGCCCTACATCACGCGCGTCGAGATCGTCGACGGCAAGTTCCTCTACGCCCTGCGCGCCTCCACCGTCGGCGGGTTCGAGCTCTGCCCCTCCGACGCCTGCCAGGTGGCGGACGCCTTCTGCCCCGTCGGGGACACCGGCAAGTTCGGCGTCGCGCCCATCGGCGCGGACGACCCCACCGTGCGCGCGTACATCGAGTTCTGCCGGGTGCACCACATCGACGCCGCGGGCATCGAGTTCGTCGTGGGGCGCGACGGGCGCCGCTACACCTACGACGTCAACATGAACACGAACTACAACAGCGACGTCGAGAACGGCGCCGGGGTCCGGGGCATGGACGCCTGGGCGGGGCTCTGCGAGCGGCTCTTGCGGGGGTGATCCTCGGGGAGGCTGGCGGGGTGGGCGCGTCCGGGGTGGGCGCGTCCGGCGCGGACGCCGGCCGGCGTGCTGCGGGCTCCGCCTTCGGCGTCGGTCGGCGCGCGGAC
>JAKFCH010000367.1:0-11342 GCA_036676765.1 Deltaproteobacteria bacterium | reverse complement strand
CCGCCGGCCGGCGGCGACCGCGCGAGCGGAGCGCGAAGCGCGACCCCGCAGGCCGCCGACCCCGCCGTCCTCGGCGGGGGCACGCCCATTTCGGTGGCCACCTCCCGACCCGCGCCGATAAGGGCACCCGATGCCCGTCGCCCCCGCCCGCTCGCCCGACGCCATCGCCACGCTCACGCTCGCCCACCTCGAGCGCGTGGTCGCCATCGACAGCCAGAGCGACGAGGCGTCCACGACCCTGCCGACCACCGAGGGGCAGCGCACCCTCGCGGAGCACCTCGCCGGCTTCTACGCCGGGATCGGCGCCACCGTGGAGCGGGACGAGTTTGCCAACGTGCTCGCGTGGTTCCCCGGGCGCGGCGCCCTCGCGGACCGCGCGCCCGTCGCGTTCCTCGTGCACCTCGACACCGCGCGCGGCACCCGCGCCGTGCCCCGGCTGAACGTCGTGCCCGGGTGGGATGGCACGCGCGTGCCGTACCCGAAGAACCGCGCCATCCAGGTCGACATCGCCACGTACCCGGAGGCCGCGGCGTTCCTCGGGCAGGACCTCGTGCACGGCCCGGGGGATGCGCCCTTCGGCCTCGACGACAAGCTCGGCCTCGCCGAGTGCCTCGCGACGGCGGAGCTGCTGGCCGCCCAGCCCGACGTTCCGCATCCGCCGCTCGTGTTCGTCGCCCGCCCCGACGAGGAGGTGGGTCGGCACGAGGCGGTGGTGGCGCTCGCGGCGCGGTTCGCCGAGCGGGGCGTGCGCTTCGGCTACACGGTCGACGGCATCCTCCCCTTCGAGGTCAACGTCGAGAATTTCAACGCCGCCGTCGCGAGCGTGACGTTCCCGTCGCGGCGCTACCTCGACATGCCGGGGGTTGCCGTCCTCGCGCGCATCGGCGGCGTGAACACCCACGGCGCGACCGCCAAGGCCGAGGGGCACCGCGCCGCGCCACGCCTCGCCGCCGAGTGGCTGGCCGCGATCGACCCGGCCGACGCCGCGTTCACCGGCTTCGTCTCCAACGCGCTGCGCGACTGCGACGCGGTGGTGAACCTCCGGGTGGAGCCGGGCGCCGGCGAGCGGGTGCGCGCCGCGCTCGAAGCGGTGATGGCGCCGCACCTGCCCCGCGGGGCGTCGTGGTCGCTCACCAGCGGGAAGGGCCCCGACGACGCCGCAGCCGAGGACCTCCTCGCCTGGATCAACCGCTTCTACGCGTCGAGCCCGGGGTTCACCCTGGCGTGCGAGGACTCGTCCGGTCGCGACGGCTACTCGCACCCCTACCGGGTCCGCCCGGTGGACGGGGGCCTGCGCCTCGACCTGCGGCTCCGCGACTTCGACACCGACGGCCTGGTGCGTCGTATCGCGCACGTGCTTGAGCTGGCGGGGGAGCTGCCGGTGGACGTGCAGCACCAGTACGTCAACATGGGCCCGCGCCTCGCGTCGCACCCCGAGCTCGTGGCGCACGCGCGGAGCGCCGCCGAGGCCGTGGGCGTGCCGATCGTGGTGGCGCCGATCCGGGGGGGCACGGGCGTCGACCCCTTCCTCGACGCGGGCGTGCCCGTGGCGAACCTCGGCACGGGCTATTTCGCGCCCGAGAGCGAGAAGGAGCTCACGTCGCGACAGACGATGGCGCAGCATGTAGCGTGGTTGTTCGCGCTCGTGCAGGTGCTCTGAGGGTGCGTCCGCGTCCGGAGGCGTGGGTGGCTGCAACTCGGACGTAGGTGCCATCTCGTGACGAACGGGGCAAGGTGGGCGCATGCTGCGCTCCATCGCCTTCCTCCTCCTCCTCGCCCCCTTCGGCTGCACGAGCAACAAGGACGCGCCCGACACCGACAGCGATGCCGACACGGACGCGGACTCCGACACGGACACGGATACCGACACGGACACCGATACCGATACCGACACGGACACGGATACCGACTCGGACACCGACACCGACACGGACACGGATACCGACTCGGACACCGACACCGACACGGACGCCGATACGGACACGGACACCGATACCGACACGGACGCCGATACCGACACGGACACCGATACCGATACGGACGCCGATACCGACACGGACACGGACGCCGATACCGACACGGATACCGATACCGACACGGACGCCGATACCGACACGGACACGGACGCCGATACGGACACCGACACCGACACGGACATCGAGTACTTCGACGTGGACGGCGACGGCTACACCAGCCGCGACGACTGCAACGACGGCGATCCGACCGTGAACCCCGGGGTCGCCGAGGTGTGCGACGGCGTGGATCAGGACTGCGACGGAACCCTGGACGACGGCGTGAGCCTCACCCTCTACATCGACGCCGATTACGACGGCTTCGGCGGGGTGGGGGTCACCGTGTCCGCGTGCGAGCTCACGCCCGGGTACGCGACCGACAACACCGACTGTGACGACCTCGACGCCGACACCTACCCGGGCGCGCCCGAGCTCTGCAACGGCAACGACGACGACTGTGACAGCGCCACCAACGACGATGGCACCGTCTCCCTCGTCGATCTGTCGGGCAACTGGACCGACGTGACCCCCGAGCTCTCCGGAGGCACGCCCGCCGACCCGACGATCCTCGGGGATGCCGGCAGCGCCGACGTGTTCGTGGCCGACGGCACCGTCTACATGTGCGCGGGCACCTGGTACACGAAGCTCGTGTTCGCGAGCGAGAGCACCGACGTGCTCGTGGTGGGCCGCGACGGCGCCGACGCGACCATCCTCACGACCGGCGGCACCTCCGGCGGCGCCGTCGGCTCCATCGTCGCGATCACCAACAGCACGATCGCGCTCGAGGGCCTCACGATCACCGGCGGGACCGGCAGCGTGTTCTCGTCGACCCAGGGCGGCGGCGTCGCGGTGACCCACAGCATCGGCGGCGACACGCCCTACGTGCCGAACCTCACCCTCACCGACTGCCTCGTGACCGACAACGAGGCCGGCTACGGCGGCGGCATCGCGGTGCGCAGCTACGGCTGGGTCACGATGCAGGACACCCGCGTGGACGACAACAACGGCGTCAGCGCGGGCGGCGCCGTCTGGATGCAGGACTACGGCACGCTCGAGTGCAGCGCGACCACGCTGGGCGCGGCGGGGTTCACCGCCAACACGTCGCCGATCGGCGGGGCGATGTACCTGTCGAACACGATCAGCGGCACGGTCGACGCCGTGGGCTGCGACTGGGGGGACGACGCCTCGGCGAACGACAACGCCACGTACGACATCCAGCAGGCCCCCGCCGCGACCCTCCGGTACTGCTACCCCGACGCCGCCACGCTCACCGACACCGTGTCCTGCGCGGGCGGCGTGTGCACGGCGAGCACGGACGCGACCTGTCCGTAGGGAGCGGACGGCCCGCCGTGCCGATGTTCGGCAGGGCGGGCCGTCACTACCGTCGGATCCAGAGGCTCTCGCCTCGCCGCACCGTCTCGAAGGCGCGGAGGGGCACGGTGGCGGGGCCCTCCACGATCGCGCCGTCCACGGCGAAGATCGAGCCGTGGCACGGGCACACGGCCGACTGTTCCTCCGGGATCCAGTCGGTCGAGCACGCGCCGTGCGTGCAGATGCGCCAGAGGCTCGTGTAGCAGCCGTCCGCCAGGTGGAGGACGATCACGTTCAGGAGCCGGTCGGGCATCGTCACGTAGGCGTGGCCGCCGCGGGCCTGGAGCGTGGGGTGGTCGGCGAGCGGCACCTCGACCCAGCCCTCGACGGGCGAGGCGGTGTCGTCGTCGCACGGGCCGGTGTCGACGGTCCGGCCGCTGTCGGCCGAGCCGCTGTCGACCGATCCGCTGTCGACCGTTCCGCCCGCGGGGCCGGGCGCGCGACCGCACCCGGCGACCCAGGCGAGCGCGCACGCGCACCCGCCCCGGAGCATCTCCCGCCGCGCGATCACTCCACCGGCTCCCCGTTGACCACCGCCATCGCGTCGAGGTCGAAGCCGCCGCTGACGCCGTCGTAGGCGTTCGCGCCGCTGTCGCGCACCCGCACGAAGCGGGCCCGCGCGAGCCCGAGGTCGGCGAGGTCGAAGCGGTCGCCGCCCGCGGCGTCCGGATCGGTCGGATCCACGCCGTTGGTGCTGCTCGCGTAGGCGAGGGCCACGCCCGCGCAGCCGGGGTAGCCGCCCTCGGCGTCCGTCGGATCGCACGGCCACTCGTGCCAGGTCTCGCCGTCCTCGCTGGCGGCGACCACCGCGGTCTCGTACCAGCCCGTGAACGGGTTCTCGAACACGAGGAGGTCGACACCCGGGCCGTCGACCAGCGCGAGGTCGTCGAAGGCGATCACGATCTCGCCCTCCTGCCCGAGCGAGAGCACGTCGACCGACGCGCTCCCGCCGCCCGGCGCCTCGGGCGACCCGTACACGATGTCGGGAAACCGGTCCTGGCCGAAACCCGCCCCGACGCCCGGGGTGTAGGACACCACGCGATCGACGAAGGCGTCGAGGCCCTGCGCGGTGTCGCCGGTGTCGGTGTCCCCGGCGGTGTCGGTGTCCCCGGCGGTGTCGCCGCCGGTGTCGAGGGTGCCCGTGTCGGGGGTGCCCGTGTCGGCGACGCTCGTGTCCACGCCGTCGCCACCCCGGCCGCCGCAGGCGACCAGGGCGAGGAGCAGCGCGATCACTCGCCGCTCGTCGACATCGACGTCCACGAGAAGCCGCCGCAGCCCGACGTGTCCGGGGTGGTGGCGTCGGCGGCGGGGGTCGCGCGGGCTTCCTCCTCGGTGGCGGCGGCGTAGGCGGTCTGGCAGAACCAGAGCTTGCCCTCGTCGTCCAGCGTCCAGTCGTACCGGCTCCAGAGCGAGGGGTTGTAGGTGTTTGCGGCGTCGTTCTGCGCGATCAGCCAGTGCTCTTCGTTGCTGTAGACGGACACGGCGAACGCGCTGTCGCCCGAGACCCACTCGAACGCGCTGATCTCGTGCGTGCCGCCCCAGCTGTCGGCCCAGGCGCCGGCGATGTCGAGCGGCGTGCGCAGCACGGTCCACGCGAAGCCGCCGCAGCCGGTGGTGAGCGCGCTGGCGTCCGCGGGGGGCGTCGCCATGGCGTCCCCCTCGGAGGCGGCGGCGTAGGCGGTCTGGCAGAAGTAGGTCTCGCCGTCGGTGGTGGCCCAGTCGAACCGGCTCCACAGCTCGGGGTTGTAGGGGTTGGTCGACGCGTTCTGGGCGACGCCGTACCGGAACTCGTTGAAGTACTGGGTGATGGCGAAGGTGCTCGAGCCCGAGACCCAGTCCACGTTCGAGATCGTGTGCGTGCCGCCCCAGTTGTCGACCCACGCACCGCTGATGGCGATGTCGATGTCGGTGTCGGTGTCGGTGTCGGTGTCGGTGTCCGTGTCCGTGTCCGTGTCCGTGTCCGTGTCCGTGTCCGTGTCCGTGTCCGTGTCCGTGTCGGTATCGGTATCGGTATCGGTATCGGTGTCCGTGTCGGACGCTTCGGCGGTGTCCTCGTTCTTGACGCCCGTGCAGGCGGTGAGCGAGGCGAGGAGGGCGAGGGCGGCGTAGCGGGTCATTCTGAGCCTCCGCCCCGGAAAATACGACAGGGGGAGGCCGGGAAGATCCCCAGCAGCCCACCCATCCCTGGTCCGGGGATGTTCTGGTGGTGAAACAACGTGCCAGGTCTCCCGACTCACGGCCTTGTTCCCACTGCCTTCCCGGGGAGGACTCCCCAGTGGCTTCGTCGTGGGTTCGTACCGTTTACGGTGGCGGCACCGCGCCGGAATTTCACCGGCTTCCCTCAAGGACCTGCCGAAGCAGGTCAACACGTTGCACATCCTCTCGGATGTGCCCGGCCGCTATCGCGACGCCCGGAGGCACGCAAGGGCGCCCCCCGCGGCGGGAAGGACGTCCGTGCGGCCGTGCGCTACGTTTGCCGCATGCGACGCTCCCTTCGGCCCGGCCTGCTCGTCACCTTCACCGCGTGCGCGGGCCCCGTCGGCAACACGGACGGTCACGGACCCATCCACAACCCGCCGGCGCCGCCGCCCGTGGTCGCGACCTTCCCCACCGGTCCCGTGGCGCCGCGCCAGGTGCTCAACCCGGAGGATGCCGAGGGCCGCCTGATCCGTCGCTCCTTCGACGGCGGCGATTGCTACGTCGAGCTGCCCTTCGCGGAGCGCCCCACCTCCGTCCGGCCGGCGCCCACCCTCGCGATGGAGTGCCCCACCGTGATGGTGACGGATCCCGCGTGGTCCGGCTGCCTCGGCGGCACGCTCCAGGTGGCCTCGGTCGAGCCCCTCGACTGCGTGTGCAACTTCTTCGGCAACCCGCCGCCGCCGCCGAAGCAGGCCGCGTGCCCGCGGGAGGTGGCCGAGCGCCTGCCCCAGCCCCCGGTGCCCGCCCCCGATCGGGCGCGTGAAGGCACGATCCCCGAGCTCGGCGCGCCGTCGGGCAGCCCGTGAGGCACGCTCCGCCGGAGGTGCAGGCGGAGTGGGCACGGCGGGTGGTGGCGGAGTACCGCTCGGCGGCCGCGGCGCAGGAGCTGGCGCTCTGGCTGCTCCAGATGGGCGCGTCGGTCGACCTGGTGCGCGCCGCCCAGTGCATCGCCTGCGACGAGCTCGATCACGCCGAGCGTTCCGCGGCGGTGCTCGCGGCCGCGGGCGGGGCGGCGCCCGGCCCCGTGGATCGGGCGACGCTCGCACTCGCGCGCACCGGAGGGCCGCTCGAACACGACGTTCTCCTCGTGGGCGTCGAGCTCTACTGCGTCCGTGAGACCCTCGCGGTGCCGCTCTTCCGTCGCATGCTCGACGGCGCCACCGTGCCCGTCGTGCGGTCCACGCTCACGCGCATCCTCGCCGACGAGGCGCGGCACCGGCGCTTCGGGTGGGCCCTCCTCGACGCCTTCCTCGCCCGCGCGGACGCTCCCTCCCTCCGTTCGGCGCTGGGGCGGGCGTTGCCGGGCATCGCACGGCGGGTCGAGGCGGCGTACGGCGGAACGGGTGGCGGAGAGGGCGAGGGTAGCGGCGGCGAGGGCGGCGGCCACGGCGGCGGCGAGGTGGGCGAGGACTCCGAATCCGACGTGGCCCGTGCCTGGGGCCTCCTCCCCCGGGCGGCCTACGACGACGAGCTGCGGCGCACGACGCGGCGCTGGTACCGGCCGCGCTTCGCGGCGGCGGGGTTGGACTGGTAGGGGGCGTCGCGGCTCGTCTTCCGCCCGGGTTGCGTTCGTGCTACTACCGCGATTCACGCAGGAAAACAGTGCATTTTCTGGAAGCGTCGGTGGTTGTCTCGGGACCCCTGGCGTCGGGACGCCGGGTCGCCCAGGTGCCCGCCCGAGCGGCGCGTCGGCCGGCGCCGTGACGGGGTTCGATCGCGCCCGGCCCCTCCGACGCGCCGCGCGGCTCGTCCGGGCCCACGACGGCGGCGGCGTGCGGCACGCAGACCTGGGCGTGGCGGTAGACCTCGACGCCGACGCCTGGAGCCTCGTGGCCGCGTTCGCCGGAGAGGCCGCGCCGCTCGCCGTCGCCTTGCGCCTCGGGTTGGACGCGGGCTCGCCCTTCTTCGCGCGCGTCGAGGCGCTCTACGACGCGTGCGTGCTCGTTCCCGTCGGGGTCGACGAGGGCGTCTGGGCGCGGTCGCGCCGGGCCGAGGGCGACCGGTACCCCGTCGCCTTCGGGTTCCTCGGCGCCGGCAGCCACCCGGAGGACGCCGACCTCGTCGTCGTGGGTGCCCCGTGGGACCTCACCGGCGTGCGCACGGGCGCGCGCGCGGCCCCGAGCGCGATCCGCGACCTCACCTCGTTGTACCCGGGCGGCGCGGACCCGCTGACCGGGCGCCACCTCGGCTTCCACGACCTCGCCGATGGCGCCCGGCGCTTCGTCGGCGCGCGGATCGCCGACCTGGGGGACATCCGCTTCGGCCGCGGCGAGGCCGCCGTGGACGCCTACGATCGCATCGCGCGCGTGGCGGACAGCGTGCCGGACGGGCCCCTGCAGCTCTGGCTGGGCGGCGATCACGCGATCACCGAGCCGATCCTGCGCGGGCGTCGCGGCCCGCTCGCCGTGCTCCAGATCGACGCGCACACCGACTGCAGCGACCTCGGCCCCGACGACATCCACGATCACGGCTCGGTGATGACCCGCGTGGCCGCCCTGCCCCACGTGGTCGCCATCGTGCCCGTCGGGGTGCGCGAGGTGCGGCCGCCGTGGTGGGAGCCCCCCGCGAAGGTCTCCCCCGTCGGCATGCGCACGTTCGCTCGCGAGGGCGCCGCGGGCGTGCTGGCGCGCCTCCCGAAGGGCGTACCCGTCCACCTCAGCATCGATGTCGACGGGCTCGACCCCTCCGTGCTGCGCGGCACGGCCACGCCCGTGGCGGGCGGGCTCTCCGTCGACGCGGTCGCGGCGCTCCTCGCCGAGGTGGCGGCCGCGCGGCACATCGTCAGCGTCGACCTCGTGGAGCTCGTCCCCGAGCTCGACCCCGTGAACCTCTCGGTCCACATCGCGCTCGATCTCGTGCTCGCCGTCTGCGACGCGGTGATCAGCCGCCGGGGGTGAGCCCTCCGGCGCCCCCACCCCGGTGCCCCAAAACGCCAAGCGGCCCCATCGGAGGTTCCGACAGGGCCGCGGGGGTACGAAATCAGTGCCTCCGGGCGTTGCGGGGCGGAGGCCCCCTCAGGACGCCCTGGAGCCCTCAGTAGCGGTAGTGCTCGGCCTTGTAGGGCCCGGCCACCGTCACGCCGATGTACGACGCCTGCTCGGCGGAGAGCTCGGTGAGCTTCGCGCCGAACTTGGCGAGGTGGAGGCGGGCCACCTTCTCGTCGAGGTGCTTCGGCAGGGTGATGACCGAGGGCTTCTTGCCCTCCGGGTGCGCGACCTGGTTGACGCCGTAGGACTCGGCGCGGGCGTGCAGCTCCATCTGCGCGATGGTCTGGTTGGTGAAGCTCGCGCTCATCACGAAGCTCGGGTGGCCGGTGGCGCAGCCGAGGTTCACCAGGCGGCCCTCCGCGAGGACGATGATGCTGTGACCGCCGCCGTTCGGGCCGTGGGTGGTGTTCGTGAACCGCCACTCGTGGACCTGGGGCTTGATCTCGATCTTCTCGACCGTGCCGGCCTTCAGCATGGCCTCGAGGCCGGCCATGTCGATCTCGTTGTCGAAGTGGCCGATGTTGCACACGATCGCGTTGTGCTTCATCTTCAGCATGTGGGCGGCGCTGATGATCGCCTTGTTGCCGGTGGCGGTGCAGAACAGGTCGGTGGTGGCGACCACGTCGTCGATGGTGACGACGTCGAGGCCCATCATGCACGCCTGGAGGGCGCAGATCGGGTCGATCTCGGTCACCGCGACGCGGGCGTACTGGCCGCGGAGGCTCTCGACGGAGCCCTTGCCCACGTCACCGTAGCCGCAGACCAGGACCTTCTTGCCGGAGAGCAGCACGTCGGTGGCGCGCATGATCGCGTCGACCAGGCTGTGGCGGCAGCCGTACACGTTGTCGAACTTCGACTTGGTGACGGAGTCGTTCACGTTGATCGCGGGGAACAGCAGCGTGCTGGCCTGGGCGCGCTCGTAGAGGCGGTGGACGCCCGTGGTGGTCTCCTCGGAGACGCCGCGGATCTGCTTCGCGAATCCGTGCCAGTAGCGATCGCCCTTGGCGCCGCGCACGTCGAGGAGGAGCTGGAGGATGATGCTCTCCTCGTGGCTGCCCGCCTTGGTCGGGTCGGGCATCTCGCCCTTCACCTCGAGCTCGTAGCCGAGGTGGACGAGGAGCGTGGCATCCCCACCGTCGTCCAGAATGAGGTTGGGGCCGCTTCCGTCGGGCCACACGAGGGCCTGGAGCGTGCACCACCAGTACTCCTCGAGGGTCTCGCCCTTCCAGGCGAAGACGGGCACGCCGGCGGGGGCCGTGGGGGTGCCGGTGGGGCCGACGACGGTGGCGGAGGCCGCGTGGTCCTGCGTGGAGAAGATGTTGCAGCTCACCCAGCGCACGTCGGCGCCGAGGGCCACGAGGGTCTCGATCAGCACGCCGGTCTGGATGGTCATGTGCAGGGAGCCCATGATCTTGGCGCCCTTGAGCGGCTGGGAGGCGGCGAACTCCTCGCGGAGGGAGTTGAGGCCCGGCATCTCGACGAGCGCGAGATCGAGCTCCTTGCGGCCGTAGCGCACGGTGGCCTCGGAGAGGTCACGCACCTTGAAGGGCATGTCGGCGTAGAGCGCGAGGTCGGTGTTCATGAAGGTGGGCTGGGCGGGGATGGGCGTGCTGATCATGGGGGGCCTCGCGAGTGGAAGGGGTGCCGGCCGCGCCGGGTGGGCGAGCGGCTCTATTCGTTTATCCGAATAGACGAATGAAGCGCAAGCGAATAGTGCGTATCCCTGATGACCCTTCCCGTCTTCGATCGCCTGACCGCGTTGTCCGAGCCGATCCGGGTGCGCGTGTTGCGCGTGCTCGCGCGGGCCGAGCTCGCGGTGGGCGAGGTGGCGCGGGTGCTGCAAACGTCTCAACCCACCGTCAGCCGCCACCTCAAGCAGCTCGACGAGGGCGGCTGGGTCGTGCGGCGCAAGGTGGGCACCGCCAGCTACTTCCGGCTCGCCCATGCCGAGCTCGATCCCGAGGCCCGAATGCTCTGGGATCTCGTGTACGCCCAGGTCGAGGCCGAGGCGTGTGATCCCGCCAGTCAGTACGCCGAGGATCTCCGCCGGCTCGACGGCGTCCTCGCGCAGCGCACCGCCGACAGCGAGGAGCTCTTCCGTCGCCTCGGCGGCCGCTGGGACACCGTGCGGAAGGAGCTCTTCGGTGAGGGCTACGTGCTGCCCGCGCTGCTCGCGCTCCTCCCGCCGGGGCAGGTCGTGGCCGACCTCGGGTGCGGCACCGGCGCGATGTTGCCGCTGCTCGCCCCCGTCGCGTCGCACGTGTACGGCGTCGACCGCGAGGCCGCGATGTTGGAGGTCGCCGAGGAGCGCACCGCCGACCTGCCCAACGTCACGCTCCGCCGTGGCCTGCTCGACGCGCTGCCGCTCGCCGACACGAGCGTGGACCTCGCCCTCTGCCAGCTCGTCCTCCACCACGTTCGCGATCTGCCGCCGATCTTCGCCGAGGTCGCGCGCGTGCTCGCGCCGGGCGGCCGCTGGGTGATCCTCGACATGGTCGAGCACGATCGCGACGAATATCGCGACACCATGGGCCACCAGCACCTCGGCTTCTCCGAAGCGGACACCCGCGGCCTCGCCGAGGGGGCGGGGCTCTCCGTGCGGTCCTGGCGCGTCCTGCCGCCCGATCCCGCGGCGCACGGGCCGGCGCTGTTCGTGGCGGTGGTGGTCGGGGGCTGATCGGGGTGGGCGCGGGGCGTCGTCGTCACGGGCGGGGCGCGCCCCCGCGCGACGCGGGGTCGGCCCCCTCGCGGGGTCGCGCTGCGCGCTCCGTTG
>JAKFCH010000366.1:0-2253 GCA_036676765.1 Deltaproteobacteria bacterium | reverse complement strand
CGGACGAGGTGGTGGCACAGCCGACGAGGGCCGACACGAGCAGGACCGGGAGGAGGGTGCCGGCGAACGGCACGAACGACGAGGGAGTGGACATGGGGTGGCACTATCACGGTCGTCGGCGGGGGCGCCGGGGGCGGTTCGGAGGGCGGCGGCTGCGAGGGGCGGTCGCGACGCGGTAGAACGTGCGGATGCCCCTCCTCCTGCTCGCCTTCGCCTGCGCGCCCCCCGATCCCGACGACACCGCCCCCGCCACGGCCACGCCCGTCGCCTGGGAGGCCCCGGGGGCGTGGCGGGCCGGCACCGTGTCGGTCGCGCTGACCGTGGGCACCGCCGGCGGCGACGCCCGCGACGTGCCCGCGCGCATCTGGTACCCGACGGACGCGGACGCCGCGGACGTGGCCCTCGCCGACCTCGTCGACGACCCCGACGATCGGGCGACCCTCGCGGGCCTCCTCGCCGCCGCCCCCGCGGGCTGCCCGGCCACCCGGAACGCCGCGATCCCCGACGCGCCGCCCGCCGCGGGGGACCACCCGCTCGTGGTGGTCTCCCACTGCCACACCTGCCTCGGGATCTCGGGCGCCACGATCGCCGCCCACCTCGCCACCCACGGGTTCGTCGCCATCGCGCCGGACCACCTCGGCAACACCCTCTTCGACGCGCTCGCCGGGGATGGCGGCACCCTCGACGAGGCCACCCTCGCGCGCCGCGCCGCCGACCTCGACGCCGCCATCGACGCCGCCCTCGACGGGTCGGCGCTCCCCGACGGGCTCGCCGTCGATCCCGCGCGCGTGGGCGTGCTCGGGCACAGCTTCGGCGCGGTCACGGCCGGGCGTGTGGTCGGCACCGACCCGCGCGTGAAGGCCGCGATGGCCATGGGCGCGCCCATCGACAACCCGCTGCTCGACGGCGTCGACGCCACCACCGTCACCGCGCCGGTCCTCCTGCTGCTCCTCGAGGAGGATCACAGCGTCGGCGCGGCCGGAAACCTGCTCATCGAGTCCAACTTCGAGGCGCTCGCCGGGCCGGCGTGGCTGGCGCGGATGCCCGACGGCGGCCATTGGTCGGTGTCCGATTTGTGTGGCGTGGTGGAGGGCTTCCTCCCGGGTTGCGGCGAGGACACCCGCCAGGAGCGCGGCGGGGCCTTCACCTACGTGCCCGCGGACGCCGCGCGCGCCGCCACCGCCGGGCTCGCCGCGGCGTTCTTCTCCCACACGCTGAACGAGGATGCGGGAGCGGGGGCGTGGCTCTCGGAGCCGGATGGGCCGGTCGAATTGGATGTCACGTCGCGGTGACGTTGGGAGGGGGGCCCGCTGTCACCGGCATCGCCGCGCCACCTCCACGCGGAGCGGCCGGTGGTCCGAGCCCGCGCCGGTCCCGACTACGATGGCGGGGACGGTGAGGTCGCGCGAGACGATCACGTGGTCGAGCCGCGCCGACGGCAGCGGGAACAGCCCGTTCGGCCACGTGAACCCGAAGCCCACCCCGGCGAGATCCCACGCGTCGTCGGCCTTGCCCGCGATGTCGGTGAAGAAGCGGCTGTAGGCGGTCGCGTTGAGATCCCCCCCGAGGACGAACGACACACCCTCGGCCGCGTAGTCGTGCACGGCCTCGGCGAGCGTCGCGAGCGCCGCGCGGTGGTACATCGTGTACTCGGCGGTGCGCGGCGGGAGCGTGTGGACGTTCAGGAGCTCGATGACGCCGCCGTCCCACGTGATGGACGCGCGGGTCTGCGGCAGCCCGCCGAGCTCGAACTCCCCGGCGGTGTCGAGCGGCAACCGCGACAGGATCGCGCTCCCGAAGCTGTCCTCGCGCACCACCCGCCAGCCCTCCGGCCACCCCTCGAACAACCCGCGCGCGTCGAGCGCCGCCTCCCACGCGGGCGAAAGCTCCTGGAGCAGCACCACGTCCGCGTCGGCGGCGAAGATCTCCTCGGCGAGCGCGTCGGGCGCGGGGTGCACCATGAGCAGGTTCGCGGAGAGCACCGAGAGCGCGGGCCCGCACGCGGGCGGCGGCGTCTTCGGGAGCCATGGCGGGACCACGAGCGCGAGGTGCCACACGGCGACGGGCGAGGCGAGGAGGGCGAGCGGCCACCGCCGGGTCGCGACGGCGGCGAGGAGCACGGGGTAGACGAGGGCGTAGAGGTGCAGCGAGAACTGGTTCGCGACGAGCAGCGGCCACGCTGCGTCGTGGGCCACGAAGCGGGCGACGAGGAGCGCGGCGAGGCCCGCGGCGACGAGCCAGGCGGGGGGCCAG
>JAKFCH010000365.1:0-3298 GCA_036676765.1 Deltaproteobacteria bacterium | reverse complement strand
CCTGCCCACGGGGCCCCGGGCCGGAGGCCGCGCCGCGCAAGGGGGGCTGGAGGCGGCGCGGGCGCCGGAAAGAAGGGGGCCGAAGGCCGCGCCGGTGCCGACGGCCCGCGTCGGTCGGCCCGCGCGCGGCGGGACGACGGAGGGCGGTACGCCCGACCCCGGAAGACACCCGGCCCCGCGTCCGCGCGGGGTGCGCCCGGATCGGTGCACGGGCGCGATCCGATCGGCGGGCACGATCCCCTCCTGGACAAGCACCGCGCAGGGCCGCGGCGGCGCTTCGGGTGGACCGCGGGACGGAGCGGGCCATCTTTGGGAATGGAGGCCGTGCGACATGGACATCGTTCCGACGACCGAGGTGCATCCGCTCCCCGACGGCGAGGTCCGTCTCCTCGGCGCGGTCCGCGCGGTGACCGGGGCGATGACGCGGATCGAGATGGGGGGCGCGCGCCTGCTCGTCGACTGCGGCGTGGCGCAGGGGCACGAGCGGATCGACTGGCGGTTCCCCGACGCCGCCCGCGATGTCGACGCCGTCCTCCTCACGCACGGGCACCTCGACCACGTCGGGAGCCTGCCCGCGCTCGTCGAGGGCGGCTGGGAGGGCCCGATCCTCTCCACCCGGGCGACCTTCGCGATCGCGCGCATCGTGCTCCGCGACGGGGCCGTGCTCGACGGCGCGACCCCCGAGGAGGCGGACGCGTTCGTGGCGCGCCTCGACGCCCTCCACCGGCCGCTCGAGTACGACGTGCGCGAGATCGCCCACGACGGCGTGGCGGTCGCGTTCCGCGAGGCCGGGCACATCCTCGGCTCCGCGAGCATCGAGCTCCTCTCGCCGGACAGCCGCGTGATCGTGTCCGGGGATCTCGGGCGCCCCGACACGCCGATCCTGCGCACCTACAACCGCGCCTGGGAGCCCGGTCGGCCCGTGGATCTCGTGGTCCTCGAGACCACCTACGGCGACCGCGAGCACGCGAGCGACCACGCGCACATCCGCGGCGAGCTCGCGCGCATCCTCGACCGGGCGGTCGAGCGCGGCGGGCACGTGCTCGTGCCGTCCTTCGCCATCGGGCGCGCCCAGGTGCTGCTCTACCACCTCAACGCGCTCGTGGAGTCCGGGCGCCTGCGCAACGTCCCCGTCGTGCTCGACTCGCCCATGGGCCTCGAGGTGACCGAGACCTACGCCCACTTCCGGAGCCTCTACGACGAGGCCGCGCTCGACCGCCTCGCGCACGGGGACGACCCGCTCGACTTCGAGGGCCTCTACGCGGTGACCCGCGCGCGCGACTCCGAGCGGCTGCACGACATGAAGGGGCCGGCGATCGTCATCGCGTCGAGCGGGATGTGCACCGGCGGGCGGATCGTCGGGCACCTCGCGGAGCTCCTGCCGCGGGAGGAGACCTGCGTGCTGTTCGTCGGGTACCAGGCGGCGGGCACGCCGGGGCGCGCGATCCTCGACGCGGCGCGCGCGCGCGAGGAGCGGGGCGGCGTGCCGACGGTGCTGCTCGACGGCGAACAGGTCGAGGTGCGCGCGGCCGTGGAGATGCTCTCGGGCCTCTCGGCGCACGCGGACCGCGGGGAGCTGCGCGCGTGGCTCGACGCGATCCCCGAGGTGCGTCGCGTCGCGCTTCACCACGGGGAGGTCGAGGCGCAGGAGGCGTTCGCGCGGTGGGTTGCGACGGCGACGGGGGGCTGAGGGCGTTCGGGGGGGCCCGGCGTGCCTCGGCTTCAGCCGATGGGCCCCGGTCGCCCCGCTCCGAGGGCGTCCACGACGCGCAGGACGTGCAGGAGGCGCGCCTCGGGGACGGGGGCGGCGGCGCCGTCGAGGAGCCGGGCCGTCACGAGGTGGTGATCGCGCGCGAAGAGCGGGCCCGTGTCGGGGAGGGCGACAGTAGCGCCGTCACGGGTGAGGGTGGCGTCGACCTGGCGCCACGTGGCGGTCGGGGTGCGGAGGGTGAGGCGGGTCTCGCGCGGGTGCCCTTGCCCGAAGGCGAGCCGGGCGATCGCGCCCGACCGGAGCTGGAGCGTGGCGTCGAGGCGGCCGGGGGCGGCGTCGATCGCCGTGAGCGCGGCCACGGGCCCGGCGACGTCGACGAGGCGGTGGACACGGGCGTGGCTGCGGGCCGCCAGCGCCCACCCGTCTACGGCGGGGCCCGGGGACTGGAAGCGCACCTCGACGTCGAGCACGTCGTCGGGGCGGATCGCGGTCCGCAGGGCCTCCGCGGCCCCGCCGAGCAGCTCGATGTGCGCCTCGTGCAGGACGAGCTTGTTTGCCGTGGCGACGGCGAACAGGCGCGCGGCGGTGTCGGCGTCGAGCGCGAGCGGGTACTCGACGGCCACGTGGCGCCCGGCCGCGAGGGCGGCCGCCACCTGCTCGGCGTGCGCTTCGGAGGGGCTGCACACCGCGACCGCGTCGGCCTCGACGGCGAGCGCCTCGGCGAGCGAGGGGACGACGGGCACGCCGAGGGTTTCGGCGTAGCGGCCGCGGTGGACGGCCACGAGGCGGGCGCGTGGATCCGCGAGGATGGCGCGCGCGCGGGCCCGGCCGGCCGTGCCGACGCCGAGGAGCACCCAGCGCACCGGCTCGATCACCGCTCGTCCGACACGATGCGCCCGTCCTCGATGCGCACGCGCCGGGTCGCGGCGGCCGCAACCTGCGGATCGTGGGTGACCATCACGATGGTGCGGCCGCGGGCGTGCAGCTCGTGGAACAGCTCGAGGATCTCGGCGCCGGCGCGCGAGTCGAGGTTGCCCGTGGGCTCGTCGGCGCAGAGCAGGTCGGGATCCGTCGCGAGCGCGCGCGCGATGGCGACGCGCTGGCACTGGCCGCCGGACAGCTCGGTGGGGCGGTGGCCGACCCGGTCCGCGAGGCCGACCTGCGCGAGCAGCTCGCCGGCGCGCACGAGGCGCTTCTCCAGCGGCCACCCGGCGTAGCGCAGGGGGAGCGCGACGTTCTCGTCGGCGCGCAGCAGCGGCAGGAGGTGGAAGGACTGGAACACGAACCCGATGCGACGGTTGCGCAGGTGGGCGAGGCCGGTGTCGTCGAGGTCCTCGACGGCGGCGCCGTCGAAGCGGTAGCTGCCCGCGTCGGGGCGCTCGAGGCCGCCGAGGATGGTGAGGAGCGTCGACTTGCCCGACCCGCTCGGCCCGACGAGCGCGACGAACTCGCCGCGCTCCACGTCGAGGTCGACGCCGTCGAGCGCGCGCAGGGTCGTTCCCCCGGTGTGGTAGGCGCGGAGGAGGCCGCGGACGGAGAGGAGCGGGGGCGGCGGCGGCGGCGGCATGGGGTGGGGTAACCGTTGGG
>JAKFCH010000364.1:0-7981 GCA_036676765.1 Deltaproteobacteria bacterium | reverse complement strand
ACCGGCGGCCCCGTCGACCGCCGCGATAACCCGCCCGCGGACGCCGCGGCCACGCAGGCCGCGATCCGGGCGCGCATGGCGGAGGTGAACACCGGGATCGGCGGCTGCCTCGACGACTGGATGGCGCTCGACCCCGACCTCGCGGGGAAGGTGTCCATGGGCTTCCGCCTCGACGCCGACGGGCTCCAGGAGGCGTGGGTGGCCGATCACACCGACGTGCCGTTCGGGCCGTTGAGCTGCTTCGGCGCGGCGATCGACGGCGTCGACTGGACCGGCGTCACCACGGAGCCGCTCGAGGTCACGTTCCCGTTCGAGTTCCACGCGGGGCCGGCCGACGGCGCTTCTTTGTGAGCTCCGCGCGCCGGATCCAGGCCCACACGGCGGCCTCCACCCCCACCGCGGCGCCCACCCCCACCGCGTAGCAGACGAGATCGGCCCACACGAAGCCGCGCCCCAGCACGAGCGCGGCGAGCCGGTGGGCCCGGAGCGCGTCGAGCCACGCCGGGTGCCACGCCTGCGAGGCCTCCACCGCCGCGCAGAGGACCCACGCCGCCGTAGCGATCGGCGCGGGCGCCCACCGCGGCCGCACGATCGCGACGATCCAGTAGATCAGCACCGCGTAGAGGGCATCGCCGACGTAGGCCACCACGAAGGGCGGGGCCCCGTGCAACCGCGATGCGAGCCCCAGCGCCACGGTGACGAGGCAGGCGGCGAGCAGGGTCCACCGTGAGCGCATCTGGGCACGTACCGCGCCGGGGGCCGATGGGCGCGGGGGTCCCGAGCGGCAATCCGGGGGGACGTCGGGATGCGGAGGTGGGGGCCGTGGCGGGAAGATCGGCGCGGAGAGGGTGGGCGGTCGCGGCCCCTCACGCCGCGGCAGGGGGACGGAGGGCGCCGCCGGAGGCGGCGGCTCGGCGCGGTCGCGGAGGCCGGCAGGCCGGAGCGCCCGCGCCAGCCGAGCGCGAAGCGCGAGCCCGGAGGAGCCCGACGGTGGCGTCCGCGCCACCGGGCCGCCCGGGGCCCGACTACTGCGGCGGCGCCGGCGGAACCGGGGCCTGGCCCTGCATCTTGGCCACGACGCGCAGCGCGATCTCCTGGCCCCAGGCCTGCCCGACCTCCATCGACTCGGCCATGAGCACGGGCTGGACCGCGATCATCTTCTTGCCGACCGGGCTCTCGTAGAAGCTGATGAGCCCCTTCACGTCCTCGTGGGTGAGGTGCTTCGCGTAGATCGGCACGACGAGGTTGACGAGCTCGTCGGCGTTGAATTCGGCGCGCACGTCGTCCCAGAACGCGCCCGGGAGCTGCGGGGCCATCGGCTTGAGCGACGTGATCATCTGGTCCATCATCTGCACGCCCATCGAGCCGGCGCCGGTGGCCTTCAGCAGCGCGCGGATGTCGGCCTCGAAGGCGGGGTCCACCGCGGGGGCGGCCGGGGCTTCGGGCACGGGCGGGGGCGGCGGCGCCTTCTTCTTTCCGGCGTGGGCGGGGGAGACGGCGAGGACGAGGGCGAGGGCGAAGGTGCTGAACATGCGGTGCTCCGACGAGGCGAGTGTAGGACGCGCGGGGGGCGGCGGCCACCTCCTCCGCCGGGCGGTGATGACCTCTCCTGACAAGCCGCAGACATCCATTACCCGATCAGGTGTCATTGATGTGTTGGCGCCTCGCGGCGCAACTGGAGTGTCATGCGAATCCTCACGCCCGCGCTCGCCCTGTTCGGCGCGGCTTGCCACGTCGACGCGGACGCGCCCGTTCTTCCTTGTAGCGACTGCGTTCTCGCGAACCGCAACAACTTCGCCTACACGTCGGAGCTGGACATCGGGTCGAGCCCCCTGCGCGCGGAGACCGACGCCACGATCCGCTGGGACACCCTCACCCGCGACGTGCGAGGCGGCGCCATCGACCCGCGCCGCGACCTCGACGAGGCCCGGCTCATCGCCTTCCGCGACCTCGATCCCGACACCCTCGCCTACGCGATCGCCCACGACGAGCTCGACCAGGCCGACGTGAGCGTGTTCGTGACGTGCACGCCCACCGACGCCGCGTGCGCGCTCTCCGACTTCGGCATGTTCGGGAACACCCTCGACATCCAGCAGTACTTCCAGGAGGGCTACGGCACCTGGCTGCTCGCCCTCGGCAAGCACGGCGCCCCGGGCGCCGACGCGTTGATGTTCCTCGACGCCGACGCCGAGACCGACGTGATCGAGGCCCACATCACCGACACGACGAGCCGCCTGTCCGTCGACGTCGACCTCGACACGCTCACCCCGCTGGTCGTGCCGCTGGGGAACCCCGACCTCACCATGGACTGGTCGGCCCTCACCCGCGACGGCCTCGGCGACGAGCTCGACCACGCCACGCTCGACGAGCTCTGGGTCGCGCGGTTCGCCGAGACCCCCGAGGAGCTCGCCAGCGACGTGTTCTCCCTGGAGGAGCGGGCGCAGGTGAGCTGGACGCTCGACGTGTCCGGCCTCGGCGCCGCGAGCCTCGCCGACCTGGTGGGAACGGGGGCGTTCTCCGGCATCGACTACGCCGGCACTTGGCTCCTCGCGTTGCGGTGCCGCACGTGCACCAACCCCGCGCCGCGCTTCGTGACGGTGCTCGAGGGGATCGAGCCGTAGGGCCGCGCTCGAGGTACGGCGGGCGCGGCGCGCCGGAAGCAAGCCTGCGCCGCGATCGCGGTCCGTTACGTCGCCCCGATGACCGCCATCGTCCTCGTCGAACCGAGCCTGCCGGAGAACGTCGGTGCCGCCGCCCGCGCGCTCGCCAACTTCGGCCTCACCGACCTTCGCCTCGTGGCGCCCGCGGGGGGCGAGGCGTGGGCGACCGCCGACCACCCGCGCGCGGTGGCCGCCGCCGCCCATGGCACCCCGGTGCTCGCCGCCGCCCGCACCTACGCGACGCTCGCGGAGGCCCTCGCCGACCGCAACCGGGTGTGGGCCACCACCGCCCGGACGCCCGAGGTGCCCCTCCCCTCGATCGGCCCGCGCGCGCTCGGCGTGGCCCTCCGCACCGCCGAGGCCGACGGCGCCGCGCCCGCCGTGGTGTTCGGGCCCGAGCGCACCGGCCTCCGCTACGAGCACCTCGCGCGCGTCGACGCCCTCGTGACCGTGCCGACAGCGGCGGCGTGCCCGTCGCTCAACCTCGGGGTGGCGGTCGGGATCGTGGCGTGGGAGCGGGCCGCGGCCGACGAGCAGGCCGGCGGCTCCGCCGCGGGCCCGATCCCGGCGCCTCGCGCGGCGTTCGACGCGTGGTTCGACACGCTCGCCGCCGCGATCGACCGCGCCGGCTACTTCTCGGACCCCACGCTCCGAGTGCGCGCCCTCCGAAACCTGCGCGGGGCGTTCGCGCGGGCGGGGTTCACCGAGGGGGAGCTGCACACGTTGCGGGGGGTGGTGCGGGCGCTGGGTCGGTGACGCCGTGGGCTGGTGAGCCCATCGGCCGGGGATGCGGTGGGCGCGCGTCGGACGGGCTAAACCGCGCCGATGCCTCGTCCCTGGACCACCGTCGACCGCGTCGACACCCCCGAAGGCCCCCTCGAACTGCAGCAGCGGGGGCCGAAGGACTTCGTCATCACCGTCGGTGGACGCGTGCTCATGAGCAGCACCGCGGTGCGCACCGAGCGCGCCGTCGCCGAGGTCGCGTGCCGACGCATCGCCGGCATCCCCGCGCCGCGCGTGCTCATCGGCGGCCTCGGCATGGGCTTCACCCTCCGCGCCGCGCTCGACAGCCTCCCGGCCGACGCGCAGGTGACCGTCGTGGAGATGAACCCCGTCGTCGAGCGCTGGTGCCGCGGTCCCCTCGCGCTCCTCACCGACGACGCCCTGAACGATCCGCGCTGCACGCTGGTCCTCGGGGATGTCGCTGTCGCCATCGCCGAGACGCGCCCGCCCAGGTTGTGGCACGCAATCGTGCTCGACCTCTACGAGGGCCCAAACGAGGCCACCCAGTCCCTCGACGACCCGTTCTACAGCGCCAGCGCGCTCACGCTGACCCGTCGCGCCCTGCTGCCCGGCGGTGTCCTCGCGGTCTGGTCCGAGGAGTCCGCCCCGGTGTTCGAGCAGCGGCTCTCCACCGTGGGGTTCACGACCGAGCGGGCGCCCCCGCCGCCGAGCGGGCCGAAGCACGTGATCTACCTGGCGCGGGCGCCGGGGGGGCCGGGTGGGGCGAAAGAGGGCGGGGGTGCCAAGGGCGGCGCGGGGAAGGCGGGCGGGGGTGCCAAGGGCGGCGCGGGGAAGCGGGGGCGGTAGGGGCTGGCTTGGATCGGGGCGAGAGCCGGGCCGCCGACGCCCGCTCCTCGCGCCGACGTCGACGCAGCGGCCGCGTCCGCGCGGGCCGGCTGCCCAGGCCTCGGCTCAGCCCGAGTTGAGCGCGGACCCCGGGGCCCCGGCGAGGCCTTTGGGTGGGCACGACCACGCCGAGCTCGAGGGCCCCGGTGCCATGTTCCGGCTTCAGTTGGAGGCGTCCCGCGAAGGTGTGGAGTGGCGCGAACATCGGGGAGACGTAGAGGTGCACCGTCGGGCCGCCGAGCGCCGCCACCGCGTCGTCGAGGAACGGATCGAACGACATCTCGAGCGCGGTGCGGCCCTTCACCGCGTCGTGCAACCGGCGCAACGCGGTGGGGCGGGCCTCCACGCGGTGCACGGACACGCGGGGATGGTCCACCAGCGTCGCGGGCGGCTCGACGTTGAGGAAGTGCCAGGCGCCGTCGGTGGCGTACGCGCCCCTGTCCGGTCGGCGCCCGGCGCGGTCGATCGCGCGATCGAGGGCGGTGCGGTCGACAGGCTCCACGGTGACCGCGGCGGCCACGAGCGCGGCACGCACCCGCTCGTCGTCGGTGGAGGCGGCGACGATGCGCCAGGCCTGGGCCTCTCCGAGCCGCGGCTCCGGCGTGCCGTCGGCGGTGCCGTCGGCGAGGGCGACGAGGCGGCGGAGGTCCGGACCGCGGGGGCCGGACGTGGGCATGACGGGCACGACGCCGAGGGTGTCGAGGCGGTGCGCTACCGGAACGCTGGGAAGGGGATCGAGCGCGCCCTCGGCGAGGAACGCCCGACCTCGTGCCACGGCCGGCGCCGCGTGTGGGGAGACCAGGGGGACGCGGAGGCGACCGCCGCCATCGCGCGCTGCCCGCGGGCGCTCGTCGTGGCGCGGCTCCCGCCCCGCGCCCGCCGAGCCGCACGGGCGACCCACTCTCCCTGGAACCCGTGGGGCCCGGGCGTGTCTCTCTCACCATGCTCCTCCTCGCCGCCCTCTCCCAAGCCTCCTCGCCGGCCCCCCCGGATTGCATCGTGACCGAGACCGTCGCCGCCATCCACTCGGACGGCCGGTATGTGCTCATCGCCGGCGCCGAGACGCTGCGCATGCTCGACGTGGTCGACGGCGGCGAGGCGGCGTGGTTCACGGATGCCCTGGAAGCCGAGGTTCGCCGCGTGCGCGCGGCGGCGGCGACGGTCCGGCGCTGTGTCCAGACCGGGGACGGACCCTACGACGATTGCGTCGTCCCCGCGCTGAACAACGTGATGCTCACCCGGCGCCCGATCCCCGGCCCGTTCGGGGATCCCAACCCGGCCTCGATGGGCGGCGGCTCGGCGCGCGCGGCGTGGGTGTCCGCGGAGCGCCCGGTCGACCAGGCGGGCTCCGACCTGGTGACACACGACGTGCGACGCGGCGCCGTGCTCGACGTCGGCTACCGGGGGACCGACACGGCCTGTGGCAGCGGCGGAGGCCGCGCCCGGGCGATCCGCTTCTTCACGGGCGAGGGTGCGTACGCGGGCACCCGGGCGGACGTGAGGGGGGTGTACTTCGGCACGGACCATACGGTCGTGTGGGGGCCCGCATGGGGTGCGTGCGCGCTCCGGGTCGGGGTGATTGGGGCGTGTGGTTCGTATGTCTTTTGAGTGGGCCCAACCCCTACCCCCCGATCCTCAGGATCTTCCCTCCGTAATCCCCCACGTAGACCCGCCCCGTCCGGTCCACCCCGAACGTCGACGGGTTCACCTCGGTGTCCGCGACCAACACGGCGGGGCCCCCATCGACCGGGACCGCCCAGAACCGCCCGGTGCCGAAGTCGGCGTAGATGTACTTGCCGTCGAGCTCCGGCACCGAGGGCCCGCGGTACACCACGCCGCCGGTGACCGACACACCCAAATCGTGGCCATACTCCGCGACGGGAGGGACGAAGCCTTGGGTGTCGCACGTCTTGTTTTTGTAGCAGTGGGTGCCTTCGAGGACGTTCCAACCGTAGTTGCCGCCGGAAACACCGCGGTTGACCTCCTCCCAGGCGTTCTGGCCAACGTCGGCGAACCAGAGCGTGGCGCCGTCGAAGTGCATGCCCCACGGGTTGCGGATGCCGTAGGCCCAGATCTCCGGGAGCGCCCCTCGGGTGTCGACGAAGGGATTGTCGGGCGGGATGGTGTAGGGCCGACCGGATTGGGACGGCGCGGTGACATCGATGCGGAGGATGCTGCCGAGCCAGTTGCCGAGGTCCTGGGCGTGGCCGTGGCGGTCGCCGCCGCCGCCGCCGTCACCGACGCCGATGTAGAGCATGCGGTCGGGGCCGACGACGAGGCCGCCGCCGTTGTGGTTGGAGTAGGGCTGGTCGAACGAGAGGACCTCGGCCTCGCTCGCGGGGTCGAAGGTGGCCCCGTCCGCGGCCACCGCGTACGCGGCGACGCGCGTGCGGAGCTGGTCGTCGGCCTCGTAGGTGTAGTTCAGGAAGGCGCGGCGGTCCTCGGGGTACCCGGGGGCGAACGCGAGGCCGAGGAGGCCCAGCTCGCCACCGGAGACGACGCGGTCGCGCAGGTCGAGGACGAGCGTGGGCGGGTCGGCGCGTTCGGGATCGAGGCGCCACACGCGCCCGACCTGCTCGACGACGTAGACGCCGTCGGGACCGGCGGGCGGGGTGACGATGGCGGTCGGGGCGTCGACGCTCGCGACGGGCACGAGCGAAAAAGGGACCGTCGGCGTGGCCGCTCGGCAGGCGCCCGCGACCAGGAGGAGGGCGATCATCCGTGTTGATATCCAACCGCGCGGCCCGGCGGAGAGGGCCATCTCGCACCCGCGACGCGCGGCGCGCCGGGACGCGGCGTTAACCGGGGTGAAGGGAGGATCGATGGCCCAGAAGCCCGACGACGACGCGCCGACCGGGAAGGACACGCCCGGCGAGCCGAGTGCGCTCGACGCGCTCGCGGAGGAGGCGCGCCTCCGCGCGGCACGCGCGGCCGGGGAGGCCGCGGTGACCGCCGCGGTGACCGCCGCGGGGAAGATGGCGACCGGCGTGCTCGACGGGATCGAGACGCTCCTGTTCGGTCGCGTGGGCGCGGCGGAGGAGGCGGCGAAGGCGGAGGACGGCGATCCCCTCGCCCGGCTGCGCGCCCGCTACGATGCCGACGTCGCCGCGGTGAAGCGCGCGGGAGGCGGCGCTCCGGCCGCCGACGCGGGCACCGAGGACCCAATGACGCCGGCCCAACCGGTCGCGACCGCCCGGCCGCCCAGGGAGGACCCCGTGGCGCGCGCTCGCGCGGAGCTGGAGGCGCTCAAGGCGGCGCGCGGCAAGTCCGCCCCGTCGCCGGACGAGCCCCGGAAGAAGACGCTCTGACGTGAACGGGGGGGCGCGTGGCGCGGATGGGCGGTTCGATCACCCCCCGACTTCGGCCGCCCTGCGGCAAGACTCGGCACCCCTGTCCGTCAGGCCCCCCGACTTCGGCCGCCCTGCGGCAAGACTCGGCGCCCCTGTCCGTCAGGCCCCCCGACTTCGGCCGCCCCGCGGCAAGACTCGGCACCCCTGTCCGTCAGGCCCCCCGACTTCGGCCGCCTCGCGGCAAGACTCGGCACCCCTGTCCGTCAGGCCCCCCGACTTCGGCCGCCCCGCGGCGGCGCGAGCAAGCGGCTTGCGAACCCCGCGCGAGGGGGGCGGGAGGGGGGCGCGGGCCGACCGGGTCTCCGGGCCGAAGGCCGCGCCGTTGCGCGCCGCCCGCGCCCG
>JAKFCH010000363.1:0-12947 GCA_036676765.1 Deltaproteobacteria bacterium | reverse complement strand
CCTGGCGCGGCGTGGCCTCCGGCCCGGGGTCCCGTGGGCGGGCGCGCGAGCCCCCGGGCGGGTGCCCACCGTCGTCGAGCGCGCGCGATGGGCCCCGCGCGGGTGCCCACCGTGGACCCAAGCCCTGCCCAACGAGAATCCCCCCGAGGCAAGCGGCACCGAACGAGACTGCGACACCCGCTCGGGCGGCACCCCCACGATGAAACGCCGGTTTTCAAGGCGTGTGCCGTCGTCCGAGCCCGATCGTTGGCCCCGACCGCGCCCTGGATTCCAGTTCGGTGCCGCTTGCCTCGGCGCCACTCTCACTCGGGGTGACTTGCCCCCGCCGCCGGTAGACACCGGATCGCGCCCGTCCTCCAGCCGCCTGGCGCGGCCCCTACCCGCCGACCAACGACACCACGATCCGCCGCGTGTGTGGGCTCGTGCGGTGCTCGAAGAGGTAGATGGCCTGCCACCGCCCGAGCGCGAGGCGCCCGTCGGTGAGCGGGATGGTCAGCGAGGTCGCGGTGAGGGCGCTCCGGATGTGCGACGGCATGTCGTCCGGCCCCTCGCTGCGGTGGCGATAGCGCGGATCTCCGTCGGGGGCGGCGCGCGCGAACCAATCCTCGAGATCGCGGAGAACGTCGGGGTCCCAGTTCTCCTGCACGAGCAGCGAGGCCGAGGTGTGTTGGAGGAAGAGGTGACACAAGCCGACCTCCAACCCCCTCACCTCACCCTGCACCGCCTCGGTGATGTCGTGGAGCCCGCGACCGGGGGTCGGGACGGTGAGGACGGTCTGGTGCATCGTCGTCAATCCTGCCGAAGACCGTATCCACCCGCCGCGCCGGGGCCTATCAATGGCACCAGGAGGGGCCGGAATGGCATGCCTCTACGGGCTGGAACCGCAGTTTCTGCTGGCGGGGGCGCTCGCCGATCGGCTCGGCCTCCCCGTCGGCAGCGCCACCATCGGCGCCTTCGAGGACGGCGAGCGGAACGTCCGGATCCACGACCGACTGGCGGGACGGACGGCGATCCTCGTCGGCTCCACCGGCCCGCCGGTCGACGCGAGCCTCGTGGCCCTCGCGCTCCTCGCCGACGCGGCGCGCCGGGCCGGCGCGCGGGACATCGTCGCGGTCGTCCCCTACTTCGGCTACGCCCGCGGCGAGCGCCTCGCGGGCCCCGGCGCCGCCGTCCCGTGTCGCGTGGCGGCCGACATCCTCGCGGGCGCCGGCGTGCGCCACCTCGTCACCGTCGACCTCCACAGCCCGGCGATCGCGGGGTTCTTCACGATCCAGGTCGAGGAGGTCAGCGCCGTGCCGCTGCTGGCCGACCGATTCCGGGGCGACCTGGCGGAGCGGACGGTCGCCGTGGCGCCCGACGCGGGCGCGATCAAGCGGGTGAGCGTCTTCGCGGAGAGGCTGGGCATCCCGATGGCCATCGCGACCAAACAGCGGACGGGCCCGGATACGCCCAGGCTGATCCAACTCTGGGGGGACGTGGCGGGGATGGAGGCGCTCATCCTCGACGACATGGTGACGACCGGGAACACGATCCTCCAGGTGGCGCAGGCGCTGTCGGAGCGCGGCGCCAGGGGCCTCTCCGTGGCGGCCACCCACGCGGTGATGACCCCCGGCGCCGAGGCGCGCCTCCGGGCGCTCGGCCTGCGCCGCTTCGTCACCACCGACACGCTCCCCTACAACCCCGCGACCGACTGGCCGGCGTGGGAGGCGGTCTCGCTGGCCCCCCTGCTGGCACGGGCGATCGCCCGGTGCCTGCCCGTCGGGGTGTTCAGCGGGCTCGCCCCGGAGGAATGAACGATGCGCCTCCTGCTCGGCGGTGACGTGATGCTCGGGCGGCTGGTCGACGCGTGGTTCGGCGCGGGCGACCGCTCGCCGTTCGACGCGGTCCTGCCCGTGTTCGCGTCGGCCGACCTCGTCTGTGTCAACCTGGAGTGCGCGATCACGCCGGGGTCCACGTGGTACACGGGCCCCCGGAAGGCGTTCTACTTCCGGGCGCGCCCCTGGGCGGCGCGCGCGTTGGAAGCCGCGCACGTCCGGTTCGCCTGCCTCGCGAACAACCACGCGCTCGACGCGGGCGAGCCCGGGTTGCTCGACACCCTCGCGCTGCTCGAGGCGCACGGCGTGGCCTGGGCCGGCGCGGGCGCGACCCTCGAGGAGGCGAGCCGCCCGGCGCTCCTGGAATGTCAGGGCCAGCGGCTCGCGTTCCTCGCCTATTGCAACCACCAGGAGGACTTCGCCGCGACCCCCACGCGCCCGGGCATCCGCTACCTGGACCTCGATCAGCCCCGCACGGCCACGGCGGTGATCACCGCGGACATCGTCGCCACCAAGGCCCACGCGGACCACGTCATCGTCGCGCTGCACTGGCAACCCAACTACGCGCCCGTCGTCGCGCAGCGGTACCAGGACCTCGCGCACGCGTGCCTGCGCGCGGGCGCCTCGGTGGTCTGGGGACACAGCCCCCACCACTTCCAGGGGGTCGAATTGGTGGAGGGGGGTGCGGTGCTCTACTCCACCGGGGATCTCATCGACGACTACGCGATCGACCCGGTGTTCCGGAACGACCGCCAGCTGATCTTCACGCTGGTGTTGGAGCCCGGGGGGGTCACGCGCATCGAGGCGCTGCCAATCGAGATCCGGTACGGCGCCGCGGTGCCCGCCGACGCGGACGCCCACGCCTGGATCGTCGGTCGGTACGAGGCGTTCTGCGAGCGCCTCGGGACCCGGGTCCGGCGTGAGAACGGACTGTTGGTGGTCGACTGAGCTGCCCATCAGGGCCCACGCGAAGGCGCCACGTTCTCAGCCCGAAGCATCGCCTCCGACCGCGCGGCAGGGGCCGAGCGTGAACCAGAACGTAGCGCCCTCTCCGGGAATCGACTCCGCCCAGAACCGACCGCCGTGGCGACGGACGATCCGAGCCACCGTTGCCAATCCGATGCCCGTCCCCTCGAACTCCCGGGCGGAGTGGAGCCGGACGAAGGGCTGGAAGAGGCGCTGGGCGTGGGCAGGATCGAAGCCGGCGCCATCGTCGCGCACGTAGAAGGCACCGTCGTCGGGGCGTCGGCCGAACGCGATGTGCGCGACCTCGCGGCCGCCGGTGAACTTCCAGGCGTTGGCCAGTAGGTTCTGCAACAGGACGGGCAGCAGCGCGGGATCTCCCTCCACGACCAGTCCGGGCTCCAGCGCCACCTCGACGACGCGGCCGGGCGGAGCGTCGGCGCGCAGCTCGGCGATGATCGTGGCGGCGGTGGCCGTGAGGTCGACCGGACGGCACGAGAGCTCGGCGCGCCCGACGCGCGAGAGCGCGAGCAGCCCGTCGACGTAGTCGGTCATGCGGGCCGCCGCCGCGTTCACCCGAGCGAGGAGCGCCCGGTCGTCGGCCGTCAGGCGGTCGCCGGCGTCCTCGGCGAGCAGCGTGCCGAACCCGAGGATGGCACGAAGCGGCGCGCGGAGGTCGTGCGACACCGCGGACGCGTACGCCTCCAGCTCGGAGTTCGCCTCCGCGAGCGCACGGTTCTTCCCCTCGACGGTTTCGTACAGCCGCTCGATCTTCGCCAGCGCCTCCTCCATCGCATGCACCCGTTCCTCGTGCTCACGGCGCTCGATGACGACTTGCGTCGTCGTGTCGAGCAGGGTGCGGACCATGCGGAGCCGGACGGGCTCGTCGGAGAGGAGCCCGCTCACCACGGCGCCGGCCACCGTCGCGCCGAGCGTCCCCGATAGCCGCGCCTCCACGAGGTTCAGGTCCGCGCCGGTCGCAAGCGCGTCGCGAGCCACCCGCCGGCCCGCGCGGTACGCCTGGTCCGCGACGACCGCCCACGCCGCTTCGGTCCCCAGGAGACGCGAAAGGACATCCGCGGTCTCTCCCAACGTGAGGCCCGGGCGAGGCGCGAGCTCGGCGTGCCCGGATTCGACGCCCGCGACGAACAGCTCGGCCTGGGCGGCCTCCGCGGGGGAGGGCGAGCGCGCGAGCGACGCCACCGCGAAGACGAGCGCGTTGGCGACGAGGCTGAAGGACAGGCCGTGCGCGTCAGGCGGCACACCCTGAATTCCGAGGAGGTGCTCCGGCCGCAAGGCGGCGATTCCCCAGGGCCCTTCGAGGACGAGACGGGCCGGAAGGACCCCCGCGTCGGCCAATGTGGGGACCAGCAGCGTCCAAGCCCACAGCACCATCCCCGCCAGGATGCCCAGGATGACGCCGCGCGCGGTGGCACCTCGCCAGTAGAGCGCCCCGAAGAGCGCGGGCGTGAGCTGGACGATCGCGCCGAAGGCGACGATGCCGAGCGTGGCGATCGGCACCACCCGCCCCACGACCTGCAGGAAGGCCCAGCCGGCGAGCACGAACACGACGAGCGCCACCCGCCGCGCCCAGAGCACCCACGCTTCTCCGATCGGCGCGGCGACGCCCCGCGCGCTCCGGACGCGCTCCAACACGGGGAACACGAGCGCGTTGCACACCATCGTCGCCATCGCGACGCTCTCCACGACCACCATCGCCGTCGCCGCGGAGAGGCCGCCGATGAACACGAGCAACGTCATCCACGTCGGCCCGAAACGCGCGGGCAGTCCGATGACGTATGCGTCGGCGGGAATCGACGCCCCGAGCAAGCGGACGCCCGCGACCGCGACCGCGAGCGACGCAAGGTCGAGGACCAGCTCGTAGGCGCCAATGAACCACGGCATACGGCGGATGTGCCGCTCGTCGACGTTCTCGACCACGAGCACCTGGAACATACGGGGCAGCAGAAAAAACGCGAGCCCGCCCGCCAGGCCCGCCACCGGAAAGCCGAACCCGTCCCGCTCCCTCCCAAGTGTACGCAGCGCCTCGCCGGGCGGTGCGTCGCGCAGCATCTCCATCGGGCCGTCGAACAGGCTCCACGCCGCGAACACCGCGACGGTCGTGAGCCCGACGAGCTTGACCGACGCCTCGAAGGCGACGGCGGCGACGATCCCCGGGTGCCGTTCGGTCACGTCGGCGTGGCGCAGCCCGAACAGCACGGCGAAGAACGCGAGGACGAGCGCTACGACCAGCGAGACGGCGGTGAAGGATCCGGCGTCCGGCAACGTCGCCACGACGCTCTCGGCGAGGGCGTCGAACTGGAGGGCGACGTACGGGACCGTGCACAGGAGCGCCACCCCGACCGCGAGCGCCGCGACGTCGCCGCGCCGGCCGTACCGCCGGCCGAGCACGTCGGCGAGGGAGGCGAGGCGCTCCGCCCGCGCGATCCGCACGAGCTTCCTGAGCACCGGCCATGCGAGGACGAGCACGACGCACGTGAAGATGTCCACGGCGATGAACCCAATCCCCTCCCGGGCCGCCGCCCCGGGCTGACCGAAGTACGCCCAGCCCGTGGCGTACACGCAACTCGCGAGTGCGTACACCCATCCGTTGGCGACGATGCTCTTCCCCGCCGCCTCCCGGCGCTCCGCGAAGCGCGCCACGGCAAAGAGCAACGCGAGGTACGCTGCGGCGCAAGTGGCCAACAGCGCGGTCGACACCTCAAGTCCCCTCGAGCAATACCGCGAGCCCGAGGACCACCGCGGCCCACACGCCGAAGAGCCAGATCCAGAGCACTGGAACGGGGCCGACCGACACGTCCACGTCCGCGATGCCGAGCAACGGGTAGGTCAGCGCCAGAAACGCGGCGATGAACAGCACCACCAGCCTCTCGTCACGGGCCTGCTCCTGATCCGACGACATTCGGAAAACGTAATCCCAGTTCGGCTGCCACGCGCCCCGGCATCCGCTCAGCCGGACCCAGGCCCAAAAACCAACGTTCAGGCCGGCTCGGGTACGGACGACTTCTCCGCGGCGATGGCCTCCTTGACCGCGGCACGCTCGGCGATCTGCTCGCGCCACGCGCAGAGGTTGGGCCACCGCTTCAGGTCGATGCCGACCTGGCCGGCCCAGCCGGTGATGACGAACAGGTAGATGTCCGCGGCGCCGTAGTGGTCGCCGACGAGCCACGGCCGTCGCGACAGCTCGGACTCGACCCAATCGAGACGGTGGGTGATCTTCTCGACGTGGAAGCGCTTCTGCTCCTCGGAGAGGGGCCCCATGAACGCGCCGAATTGCTTGTGGAGCTCGCTGCTGATGAAGTTCAGCCAGGAGTCGAAGTCGTAGCGTGCGCGCGTGCCCCAGTCGGGGGCGAACCCCCGATCGGGCATGTTGTCCGCGATGTATTTCAGGATGGTCGGCGCCTCGGTGATGACCGAGCCGTCGTCGAGCTCGAGCGCGGGCACGTACCCCTTCGGGTTGACCAACCGATATTCCCTGCCGGTCTGGGTGCGCTTGGTGCGGAGATCCACCCGCTCCAATTCGAACGGGAGACCCAATTCGCGCAGGAGGATGTGTGGGGCGAGGGAGCAGGCGGAGGGCGCGTAGTAGAGCTTCATCGGATCCTCATTGGCGTTCCAGCAAGGTGAGCACGTCGCTGCGCAACGGAAGCGAGGGCTGGGCGCCCACGATCGTCGTCGCGAGCGCGGCCGCGGCGTTGGCGAAGGTGACCGCGGCCCCGATGGGGCGGCCCGCGGCGAGCTCGGCGGCGAGCGCACCCGCGAACGCGTCGCCCGCGCCCGTCTCGTCCACGCTCTGCACGTCGATGTGCGGGAGCCAGGTCTCGCCGGCGCCGTCGAGCAGGAGATCCCCTCCGGGCGCCCCGATGATCGCCGCCCCCGCGCCCCGGTAGAGCAGCACCTGCGCGGCCGCCGCCGCGCTCGCCCGATCGTGGACGGTCACGCCGGTGAGCACGTGGGCCTCCGACGCGTTCGCCCGGACCACATCGATCTCGGCGATCAGCGCCGCGGGCAGCGGCACCGGCGGCGCCGCATCGAGCACCACGGTCATGCCGGCCGCGCGCGCCCGCCGGATCGCGGCGCCCACGGTGTCGAGCGGCACCTCGAGCTGAAGGAGCAGGACCCGCGCCGCGCCGAGCGCCCCCGCGGCTTCGGGGATCCCCAGGCAGAGGTTGGCGCCGGGGGCGGTGAGGACCTGCTTGCCGCCGCCCTCGGCCACGGCGACCAGCGCGACGCCGGTGGGCGCGTCGGGGTCGACGTGCACGCCGCCGACATCGACGCCCTCCGCCACGAGGCCGGCGAGCAGCGCCTGCCCGCGCGGATCGCGCCCCACGCGCCCGATCATGCGCACGCTCGCGTCCAGCCGCGCCGCCGCGACCGCCTGGTTGGCGCCCTTTCCGCCGGGCCCCTCCTGGAAGGCCCAGCCCCGCACCGTCTCCCCGGGGCGGGGCAGGCGCGGCCCCCGCACCAGGAAGTCGGTGTTGAGCCCCCCCAGGACGACCACGTCGGTCACGACGGCGCCGCCGCGCGGCTCTGGTGCGCGGTCACCTACACCCCCTCGGGGAAGGTCTCGGGCACCTCCTCCGTCGGCAGGGGCGCGGCGCCTTCGAGCGGCTCGACCGCGCGGGTCTGGTCGAGGTGGACGACGAAGTCGAACTGCTCGGCGATCCGGGCGCGGAAGTAATGGCTCTGGCGCTCGGTCTCCGGCCGGTAGAGCACGCCGATGGCCCGCTGGATGCGCGGGTGCCGGAGCGCCTCGTGAACCTCCCCGCCGGTGAGCTCGAGGATCCAGGCCGCCAACGGCACCCGGCAGAAGAGGTCCTCGTAGCTGCCCGCCAGGGGGGGGCGGACGACCTTGCGCTCGGCCATGCCGCCCCAGTCCGACGCCGCGGTCACGGTGCCGGTGCTGGTCGTGAAGCCGACGTTGACCATCCGGCCCGGGTGCCGCTCGCGCACGAGTTGCCCGATGTTCACCTGGCCCCGGCCGCCGAACTCGGTGTGGCGGCCGTCGCCGACGTGCGAGTTGTGCGCCCACACCACCGCGCGCGCGGGCCGGCCCTGGGTCCGGGACACGTGGTCGAGGAGCGCGTCGAGCGTGTCGACCATGTGGGTGTCACGCAGGTTCCAGGAGGACACCCGGCCACGGAACACCGCCCGGTAGTACCGCTCCGCGTTCGCGGCGAGGTGGGCGTTCTGCTCCGCGTAGAAGTAGTCCTCGACCCCGAGCGGCCCGGCGCCGACGAGGTACCGGTCGCGCGCGCGTCGGAGCTCGACGAGCTGGCGGATGACCTCGTCCTCGCACCCCTGGGCGAGGCCGAGCACCGCCGCGTGACCGTACCGTTGGGGGTCGGTGCCGAATTGGTGGAGGCACGCGTAGGAGACGCGCGCCCGCCGGCCCGCCTCGGGATCCACCCGGTCGAGGTAGGCCAGGACCGCGTCGACCGAGCTGTGGAGGCTGTAGAGGTCGAGCCCGTAGAAGCCCACGGGGGGCTGCGTGGCCACCGCGCGGTCGTTCCAGCTCCGGAGCCAACCGACGAAGTCCAGCACGTCGGCGTTGCGCCACATCCACGCCGGGAAGCGCCGGAAGTCCGCGAGCGCGTCGATGGTGTCCACGTCGGCGCCCCGGCCGCGCACGAATTGGTTCACCCGCCAGGCGTCCGGCCAGTCGGCCTCCACGGCGACCACGGTGAACCCGGCCTCTCCGATGAGGCGCTGGGTGATGCGCGCCCGCTCCGCGTAGAATTCGTGGGTCCCGTGCGTGGCCTCGCCGAGCAGGACGATGTCGGCGTCGGTGTCCCGGATCTTGTCCAGGAGCCCGTCGTAGTCCTCCTCCGCGCGCCGGAGCGGCCGCGCGTTCTCGGTGATGAGCTGGAGGAGGGAGGCGTCGTCGGCTTCGCCCGCCACCCGCGTCTGCGGGGGCTGGAGGAGCCGCTGCACCTCCTGGTCGGTGGTCTGGCTGAAGTCCTCGTACCAGAGGCCGACGGCGTAGAACGCCTCGGGCGTCAGGGCGCACACGACCTCGTCCACCAGGGCGCGCACCTCGTCGAGGGCGGGCCGGGAGGCGACCGGCACGGCGGCGACGATGCGGGCGGGCGCCTGTCGACGGAGCGCGAGGACCGCGGCCTTCATCGTCGAGCCGGTGGCGAGGCCGTCGTCGACGAGGACCACCGTGCGCCCGGTGACCTGCACCGGCGGCCGATCCCCGCGGTAGAGCCGCTCGCGGCGCTCCAGCTCCCGCAGCTCCTGATGGGCCACCCGCTCGATCACGTCCGCGCGCACCCCGAGCAGGTTCACCACGTCGTCGTTGAGCACGCGCACGCCACCGCTCGCGATGGCGCCCATGGCGAGCTCCTCGTTGCCGGGCGAGCCCAGCTTGCGCACGACGTACACATCCAACGGGGCGCGCAACGCCCGCGCGACCTCCCAAGCCACGGGCACCCCGCCGCGTGGCAACGCCAGCACGATGACATCCGTCCGGCCGGCGTACCGCGTGAGCTCGCAGGCGAGGCGCCGGCCCGCATCCCTGCGATTCTGGAAGCGCGATCCCATGCTTGGCCCCCTCCGGAGAGCCAACTGTGAGGATAGGGACGGTCGCCGGCCAGGGTCCAACGGTCCGGGGATCGGGACGATTTCTTTCGTGCGGTCCTGGGCGCCTGGATTGGACCGAGCGCCCGTTCCCCTCACATCTTCAACAACTTGAACGCGTGCATCCACCCGTTGTGCAGGAACCCGCGCGCGCACCAGAGCTGGCACAACGGCTCGATGGCCCGCGCGCCCGCGACCCCGCCGACATCCTCGGCCTCCCACCCAATCTCGGCGAGCAGGGCGGTGACGCTCTCCTTCGCGGCGGCGTCGTTGCCACAGATGAACATGGTCGGGGGCCCGCCCTGGACCGGCGGGTCGATCATGAGCGCGTTGCCGACGCAGGAGAACGCCTTCACGAGGCGGGATTGCGGCGCGGCGGCCTGGAGGCGCTCCATGAGGGACTCGTTGGGGCCCGTGAAGTAGGGCAGGATGCCGTCGACCGGCGGGCCCGCGATGGGGTTGCACGTGTCGATCACCACCTTGCCGGCGAGCGTCTCGAGCCCCGCGAGCTTCAGCGCGTCGACCGCGACGCCGCCCTGCACGGCGAGGATCACGATGTCGCCCGCCGCGGCCGCGCCCGCGAAGTCCGCCAGCGCGACGTTGGGCGCGTTGTCCTGCCGCCACGCCCCGAGCTTCTCGGGGGAGCGGGACCCGATCGTGACCTCGTGGCCGTGCCGCGCGAAGCCCGCGGCCAGCGTCTTGCCCACGTCACCGGAGCCGATCACGCCAATCTTGATTGCCATCGAAAACCTCCCGAGTCTCGACCGTGTTGAGGAATAGTCGTGCTCGGGCCGATGCTACACCGCGCGGAGGGGACCGTGCGCGGACGGTGCGCCCGGCGCGGTGCCGTTCGCCGTCCCGAATGGCCCGGGGCGCCCGAACGCACATCGCGCCCGAGGCGCGCGAGGGCTACACGCTCCTCCGCATGCCCGCCAACCCGTCCCACGCCGTGTCCCCCCCGTCCGCCCGGCCCTACCTCCAGTGGGGCATCACCCTCGTGGCCGCGGCGGTGGGTGCTGTAGTGAGCGTATCGGCGTTCGCGGATCCCTCGGCGGCGCGCGCGGGCGTCGTCGCGAGCCTCTGCCTCGCGTTGTGGCTCGGCGAGGTCGTGCCGCCCTTCGTCCCGACCCTGCTGCTGCTCGTGGCCGTTCCCCTCGCCTTGCCGGCGCTCGAGCCCCGCCTCGTGCTCGGCTGGATGGCGGACCCCGTGCTGGCCTTGTTCTTCGGCGGCTTCGTGCTCGGCGAGGCCGCGCGGGTGCACGGGATCGACCGGGTCCTCGCGGCGGCGGCCGTCCGGCACACGGAGGGGCGGCCCCGCCGCCTCGTCGCCGGGCTCGCCGGGATGACCGCGTTCCTCTCGATGTGGATGTCCAACATCGCCGCGGCGTCGTTGATGTTCGCGTGCGTCCGGCCGCTCTGCCCGGACGACGGGCGCCTCCGTCGCGCCGTGCTCGTCGCGGTGGCCCTCGGCGCGAACCTCGGGGGCATGGCCACGCCGATCGGCAGCGGGCCGAACGCCATCGCCATCGCGTCGATGACCGAGCCGATCCCCTTCGTGGCGTGGATGGTGTTCGCGATCCCGCTCGTCACCGGCTCGCTCGCGGTGGCGGTCGTGCTCCTCCTCGGCGTGCACCGCGTCGGGTCGGAGCGCGTCACGCCCCCGACCCCGCCGCCGCCCCTCGTGGCCGCGGGTGGGGTGCCGCCGCGCCCGGTGCTCGTCGGCCTCGTCGCCGGCGCGACCATCCTCGCGTGGATGACCGAGCCGCTCCACGGCGTGAGCGCGCCGGTGGTGTCGCTCGCGCTCGCGCTGGTGCTGTTCGGCACCGGGCTCGTCCCCGCCGAGCGCCTGCGCGGGCTCGACTGGTCCACGCTGATCCTCATCGCGGGGGGCGTCGGCCTGGGCCGTCTCGTGGAGACCACGGGGCTCCTCGACCCGGTCGCGGCGTCGTTGGCGGGCGCGGACCTCCCGTCCGGCGTCCGGCTCGGCGCGCTCCTCGTCGCGAGCGGGGCCCTGTCCTCGGTGATGAGCAACACCGGCACGGCCGCCCTGCTCGTGCCGCTCGCCCTCGTGGTGGTCCCCGACGTGCCGAGCGCGCCCGTCCTGGTGGCGCTAGCCGCCTCCTTCGGCATGCCGTTCGTCGTGAGCACGCCGCCGAACGCGATGGCGGTGGGCGCCGGGGCGCGCGCCGGGGATCTGGCCCTCCCCGGCTTCGTGCTCCTCGTCGGAGGCTGCCTCGTCCTCGCGGTCACCGGGCCGTGGGTGCTCGGGGCGTTCGGAATCGGCTGATCAGACCTCGACGTGCGGCGCGCCCCGCCGCGCCCCCGTGCTGCGCACGAGCCACTCCACCAGCCGCGGCGCGATCCAGTGCGACCACGCGAACAGTTGCAGCACGAACGGCCGCACGACTTCGCGCCGGGGCCGCACCGCCACGTCCGCCACGATGGCGCCCGCCTCCGCGGCCGTCATCACCGGGATCAACCTCGCGACGCTGGGGATGCGGTCGTGGCTGTCCGCGGCGGTGTCGAAGTAGGCGGTGCGCACCTCCCCGAGGACGACGTGGCAGCTCGTCACGCCCGTGCCGGCGAGGTCCTGGCAGAGCGCCTCGTGGAGCCCGCGGAGGGCCCACCGGGAGGCGGAGTAGGCGGTCGCGCCGGGCCACGGCATCAAGCTCGCGGGGGAGCCGACGTGCACGAACGCGCCGCGCTTCCGCGCGAGCATCGGCGCCATGAACACGGCGCACAGGTGGTAGGCCGCGAGGTAGGGCGCGCCGATCATGCGATCCCCCGCGGAGGCCGGCAATTCCTCGATGAACCGCCACTCGCCCGCGCCCGCGGCGTTCACCACCACGTCGGGCACCCCGTCGCGGTCGAGCACGCGGCGCGCGAGGGCCTCGACCGCCCCGGCGTCACCGGCGTCGGCGGCCTCCACGACCGCGGTCCCCCCGGCCGCCCGCACCTCGGCGGCGGCGGCGTCGAGCGCCTCCCGACCGCGCGCGACGAGCACGACCCGCCATCCACGTCGGCCGAGCGAGACGGCGGTTGCCCGCCCGATTCCGGAGGAGGCGCCGGTGACGACGGCGAGGGGGGTGTCGGCCATGGTCGGGCGATCTCCAGGGGCCCGACTACTCGAAAACCGAGGAGATGTCGACCTCGCCGGAGCCCGAACGGGGGCGGCCGGACCGCGCGGGGACGCGCGGCCGCCGCGGCGACGGGGATGGGGAGCGGGCGGGGTCGGATCTGGTGGGTTGGGGGGGGGGCCTGAGGTGGGTAGTCGGGGGGGTGTAGGCAGGCGGCGGCGCGAGGACGTCACTACCGTCTTGTCAAGGAGGCGCGCGGCCGGACGTGAGACCGGCCGTTCCTACGTAGCGGACAAGGCTCCGCCAGGACCGGAGGCGTCCGCTCCGGCCAATTCTTCAGGAAGAATCAGAGGTCATATCAAGCGGCGGCGCTCTCTTCCATCCACGGGACGCCCTTGGCCTTCAGCGCGGCGACGTAGCGCGCGTCGTCGTAGTCCTCGCCCGTGCGCACCATCGCGGTGAGGATCCTGAGCATGCAGCGAGCGATCCG